>DASTWX010000213.1:0-75878 GCA_035765795.1 Pseudolabrys sp.
CTCACTAAACCCCGGCACCGCCTTGCGGAGCACCCGGAACAGCGCCGATGGTTCGTCGTGCGCGACAGCGGCTTCGAACTCCGCCAGCCAGCCCCGAAGCTGATCAAGCGACGGACAAACCGGCTTGGCAGCGACGACCCCGTTGACACCGATGTCGGCGTTCTCTTCCTCCCGCGCGAACACCTGTTCATGCAGGCGCTCTCCCGGCCGCACGCCGGTGAACTCGATGTCGATGTCGACGTTCGGCTCGAAACCGGAGAGCCGAATGAGCCGCTCCGCAAGATCCAGGATCTTCACCTGCTGGCCCATGTTCAGCACATAAACCGCGATCGACGATTTGAGCGCGGAAAGCGCGTGGTTCGACGCGACCAGAACCAGGTCCGATGCCTCGCGAATGGTCATGAAATAACGGACCATGTCGGGATGCGTGACCGTAACCGGGCCGCCGGCCTCGATCTGCGAGCGGAATTTCGGAACGACCGAGCCGTTGGAGGCAAGCACGTTGCCGAACCGAACGGCGATCAGGCGCGTGGCGAGGTCGTGGCCGGCGCCGCTCAGCCGGCTCGCGTCCAGGGCCTGGCAGTACATTTCGGCAAAACGCTTCGTGGCGCCGAGGACGGAAACCGGCTCGACCGCCTTGTCCGTCGAGATCATCACCATTGCGCCTGCGCCGGATTCGATCGCCGCGTCGGCGACGTTCACCGAGCCGAATATGTTGGTCTTGACCGCTTCCGCGCAATCGCGCTCCAGGATGGGGACGTGCTTGAGCGCGGCGGCGTGGAAGACCAGATCGGGCTTGAACGCGCGCAGCAGGCTCGAAATTCGCGCGCGATCGCGGATGTCGGCGATCCGCGCCTCGATCTTCGTGTCCTTCGCCGAGGCGAGCAGCCGCTCGGTCACCGCGTGCAGAGCGGGCTCCGAATTTTCCAGTACCAGGAGCCGGCTGGCGCGAAATGCCACCACGCGTGCGCAGATTTCAGAGCCGATCGATCCGCCGCCGCCGGTTACGGCGACGGACCTGCCGGCGATGAATTTCTCGAGGTTCTGATAGTCGATCTGAACCGTCGGCCGGAGAAGCAGATCTTCGACGTTCAGCGGCGCAAGCCCCACGCGCTCTCCGCGGCCCTCCAGCGAAGGCATTCTGCGCAAGGTGAGGCCGAGCTTGCGCGCGACCGTGAACGCGCTTTCAGGATTGGCGTCGGGAGCCAGGGCCGAGGGGGTCAGGATGATTTGCGTTACATTGGTGTTTTGGCGCCGCAAGTCGTTGACGGTGCGCTCCAGGTCACTGATGCCCCCAAGCACCATCTTTCCCCGCACAGTGTGATAACGGTCGGCCAGCGACGGCGACAGGATGCCGGCCACGGAGATCATCTTCACCGCGTGGCTTTCGATCGCGCGCAACAGCACCTCGGCATCGGCTGCGCGGCCCAGGACCAGGCTGACTGTCGCGTCCTTTTCCTTCTGTCGTGTCCGGCTATCGCGATATTGCCGGTAAACGACACGCGCCGCGCTCAAATAGAATATTTGAAGGATGAAATAGAGCGCGATCGTGATCTTGCCGAAATAATACTCGCCGAACAGGTTGGGGGCGACCAGGACATAATCGAGTATCAGGAGCGACACGGACAGGATGAGCGACGCGCGCGCGATCTTGTAAAAGTCGGGAAGCGAGGTGAAGCGCCATTTCGAGTACGCCAAGCCCATCCAGAGATAGATGACGCCCGCGTAGACCACGAAGGCCGGGAGGAGAAATTCAAGGTTATGAATGCGCTGGTCGAGTTCGGCCCCCTGAAAGCGGAAGTAGAACGCCGTCAAAACGGCGGCGGCGGTTGCCAGGAGGTCGTGTGCCATGATGAGCACGCGCCGCGGAGTGATCCACATTGAATTTCGCATCGCCCGTCGATCTGATGTGTTCGAGACTATACCAACACGTAAACTTTAGAGCGGTATTCGATCAGGTTGAATTGTTGTCGTCATTGCGAGGAGCTCCAATGGGGCGACGAAGCAATCCAGGCTTCGTAGGCGAGCTTCTGGATTGGTTCGCCCCTCACTTCGTTCGGGGCTCGCAATGACGGCGGCGGAAACATTCACGTCCTCTCGGGATGACGGTCAACGCTAGTCCATAGCTGTAGAGATAGCTTTGCACGACATGGCTGTATATTGCATTCTTAACCGAGCGCCCCCGGCGGCACGGACACTTGCACAGATGATCGCGGCCATTCCGTGATCCCGTTAACTCGCTGGCTCACCTAAGAAATCACCCCCAATACGGACGCGTCTGTTGTGATCTGGAGCGGTATTCAACCAGGTTGACTCGCCCTCGTCATTGCGAGGAGCCCCAACGGGGCGACGACGCAATCCAGGCTTCATAGACGAACTTCTGGATTGCTTCGCCCCTCACTTCGTTCGGGGCTCGCAATGACGGCGGCAGAAACATTCACGTCCTCGTGTCTCGCACGCTGGAGAGTGGGGGTCTCGATCTGGTCGAAAACCCACACCAACCCCCCGGCGGCCCCCAACACGAGAGCCATCCCCCCGAACAAAATCGAGACAACCAGGCCATCGCTTTGCGGCAGCCCGGCATAAGCGAAGGCCGCGACCATGGCGCCCTCGCGCACGCCCCAGCCGGCGATCGAGATCGGCACGATCGATATCAGCGCGACCGGCAGCACCAAATAGAGCGCGTTGAGCAGCGACAGGTCGGCGCCAACCGCGCGCGCCGCGCACCAGCAGCTCACCACGGTGGTGAAATGGCTGACGAACGAAACGGCCATGATCGCGGAAAGCCGGCGCGGCGCCCGCAGGATGTCCATCGCCACCGCGGCCGTGGCGGCGAGGTGGCGCGTCGGCGCCCAGCGGTGCAAGAACCGCAAGCGCCTCCACCCCAGCGCCAGGAACATGGCGCCCGCTGCGAGGCTGCCGACGCCGATGACCAGCAGCGCGGCCCGGCCCACCGGGTCCGTGACCAATCGCAAGGTCCAGGGCAGGCAGGCGATCACCAAAACGGCGAGGGCGATAACGCCGACCAATCGATCGAGCAGCACCGAATAAGTCGCCAGCCGCCAATCGGCCCGCTTGCCGACGAGCCAGATTCGCATCGCGTCGCCGCCGACGCTCGACGGCAGCGTCTGGTTGAAAAAAGCGCCGATCATGCAAACGCGAAACAGATAGCCGAAGCCGAACCGGCCCCCGCATTGGGCGAGAATCTGCTGCCAGCGTATGGCCGTCAGCGCCATCTGCGCGAGCGACGCCAGCACGCCGAGAACGAGCCAGCCAGGGACAATGCGGTTGAAACGGCCGGCGACCGCGCCGATGTCGACCCAATTCAACGCGACATAGAGGAGCACGCCCGATACCGCTGCCTTCAACAGCAGGGACAGCAGCTTTCGCATCGCAGGTTCCTGGGTGCCCCGGTCTCCATGGGGGGTGGCTATCCGGTTGCCGGTTTGACCGGGCGAAGTCAAGCAGTCGATGCGTTGGGAGCGCGGACAGCGTCATGCCTATCGTCGCCGTTTTCGGTGCGCCAACAGCCACTTTCATGGCGGTTGAATCAACCGTGTAATGCTTTGAATCAAAACGTGTTCGTATCTTCCTTTGCGGCGGTCGATTGGCGCCGCCGCGCATGCTAGAGAATCAAGGGCCGGTTCCGGCGGGATGGGGACACTTCCGAAATGACGCACACGACGATCCGTGAGGCCGAACGCCCTCTTCGTATCGGCGTGATCGGTGTCGGCGTCATGGGAAGCAACCATGCGCGTGTCTTTGCCGGCTTGCCCGGCACCGATTTGATCGGCGTCGCCGATCCCGACCGCCGCCAGGCTGAATTCGTCGCGCGCACGCTCGGCTGCGCCGCGGTAGATGACGTCGAGCAATTGATCGAACTCGGTGTCGATGCGGTGAGCATCGCCGCGCCCACCCACCTGCATCGTGACATCGCGCTCGCCTGCATATCCCGCGGCGTCCATGTCATGGTGGAAAAGCCGATCGCGTCGTCGGTCGAGGAGGGCCGCGAGATCATCGCCGCCGCGCGAGCCGCCAGGCTGACGCTGATGGTCGGTCACGTCGAGCGGTTCAATCCGGCCGTCGAGGCCATCAAGGAAGCGATCCGCGGCGAGGATATTCTCTCCATCGCGATTACTCGCGTCGGTCCGTTCCCGCCGCGCATGTCCAACGTCGGCGTGGTGATCGACCTCGCTGTGCACGACATCGATTTGATCCGCTGGTTTACCGACTCCGACATTGTCGAAGTGCAGCCGCAGCTCTCGAACGCGGTGGCCGAGCGCGAGGACATCGCGCTTCTGCAGTTCCGTACCGCCTCCGGCGTGCTCGCGCACATCAACACCAATTGGCTCACGCCGTTCAAGGCGCGCAGCATCACGGTCGCGACGCGCGGCAAATACGTCATGGGCGACCTGCTCACGCGGCAGGTGACCGAATGCTTCGGTTTTCAGCCGGACGGCAGCTATTCCATGCGGCATCTTTCGGTCGGCCACGCCGAGCCGTTGCGCTCCGAGCTTCTCGCTTTCCTGCGCGCCGTGCGCTCGGGCGGCGCTGCCGCCGTCACCGGTGAAGAGGCCGTTGCCAGTCTCGAAATCGCCAGCCGCTGCCTCGCGTCGCGTTCTGCCCCGGCCGTTCATGCGCCGCGTCCGGCGCCGCGCGTGGTTGCCGGCTGAATCCCATGATAACCAGCTGCCGATCCACTCCGTCATCCTGAGGCGCGAGCGCGCTTCTTTGCGCGCGAGCCTCGAAGGATGACGTTTAAAATCGTGTTGAAATGAACCAGCGTATTGCGCCTCCTCCAATTCCGTTCATTGACGTCGCGGCCCAGCGGCGCCGTCTCGGTCCCGCCGTCGATGCGGCGGTCGCGCGCGTGCTCGAGCACTGCCAGTTCATCCTTGGTCCGGAAGTGCGCGACCTCGAAGCCGAGCTTGCCGCCTTCACTGGCGCCAAGCACGTCGTCACCTGCGCGAGCGGGACGGACGCGCTGGTGCTGCCGTTGCGGGCGCGCGGGATCGGGCCGGGTGATGCCGTGATTTGCCCGTCCTTTACCTTCTGCGCCACCGCGGAAGTCGTGGCGCTGGTGGGCGCCACCCCCGTTTTCGTCGATGTCGAGGCTGCGACCTTCAACATGGACGCCAACGGCATTGCCGGCGGCATCAAGGCCGCCCGGCGGGCAGGGCTGACGCCGAAGGCGGTCATTCCGGTCGATCTGTTCGGGCTGCCGGCCGACCATGCCGCGATCGCGGCGGCGGCCGCCGAGGCGGGCCTGTTCGTGCTCGACGACGCCGCGCAGGCCTTCGGTAGTACGGTAGGGGGGCGCCGCCTGGGCACCTTTGGCCATGCCACTGCGACCAGCTTCTTTCCGGCCAAGCCGCTGGGCTGCTACGGCGACGGCGGCGCCGTCATCACCGACGACGGCGGCACCGCCGACGTCATGCGCAGCCTCCGCGTCCACGGGCAGGGCACCGACAAATACGACAACATCCGTATCGGTCTTGCTTCCCGCCTCGACAGCATCCAGGCCGCCGTGCTGCTCGAAAAGCTGAAGATATTTCCCGCGGAGATCGAGGCGCGTAATCGCATCGCCAGCCGTTACAGCGAGGCGCTTGCCGACGTGGCGATCGTGCCGGCTGTTCCTGAAGGGTTGGTCTCGGTCTGGGCGCAGTACACCGTCCGCGTGCCGGGTGGCCGCCGTAACGCGCTCGCCGCCGCGCTCAAATCGGAAGGCATCCCGACCGCGATTTATTATCCGATCCCGCTGCATCGGCAGCAGGCTTACAAGCAATATCCGATCGGCGAGGCCGGCATTGCCGTCAGCGAAGCGCTCGCCGGCGAGGTGATCAGCCTGCCCATGCACGCTTATCTTGATGCGCCGACCCAGGACCGGATCATCGAGGCGGTACGCCGTTTTCTGCGGCGGTCGTGAGTTCGGCTCGAGCTTGCGGTACGCGCCGGATTTTGGAAGCTTATCGTTTCCCGCTTGGCATAATTTTCATTTTAGAGCGCTGGCTTCTTCGAGATTGCCATGATCGTCCTCGTAACCGGCGCTGCCGGATTCATTGGCTACCATGTCTCGGAAGCGTTGCTCGCACGTGGCGACACCGTCATAGGGGTTGATAACCTCAATGATTATTACGACGTCTCGCTTAAAGGCGCCCGCATCGAGCGCCTGCGGGCGCACGGTGGCTTCATCTTCCATAAGGTCGATATTTCCGACCGTGAGGCGATGTTGCGCCTCGCGCAGGACCACCCCGACGTGACGCACGTTCTCCACCTGGCCGCCCAGCCGGGTGTACGTTATTCGCTCGTCAATCCATATGCTTACGTCGCCGCCAACGTGATGGGGCAACTGGTCGTCTTGGAGGCGGCGCGTGCGTTCAAGCGGCTCACTAACGTGGTGTACGCAAGCTCTTCTTCGGTTTATGGCGGCAACGAGAAGGTGCCGTTTGCCGAAAGCGATGCGGTCGATACGCCGCAATCCCTTTATGCCGCCACCAAGCGGAGTGACGAACTGATCGCGCACACATATGCCAGCCTCTACGGAATGTCTTTGGTAGGGCTGCGGTTCTTTACGGTGTACGGACCTTTCGGGCGTCCCGATATGGCGCCGATGATTTTCGCGCGCGCAATTCTGGCCGACGAAGAAATCCGTGTGTTCAATCGCGGCGAGATGTGGAGGGATTTTACCTATATCGACGATATTGTGTCCGGTGTCGTAGCCTCCGTGGACAAGCGGCCCGTAACCGATCCGCCGCATCGCCTTTACAACCTTGGAAATAACCGAAGCGAAAAGCTGACGGATTTTATCGCCATGTTGGAGCGTGCGCTGGGCAAGAAGGCGAAATTGCGCCTTGAGCCGATGCAGCCGGGCGATGTGGTAAAGACCTATGCCGACATCGAACGGGCGCGGGACGAACTCGGATTTGAGCCGACGACGCCGATGTCCGTGGGCATACCGAAATTCGTGAAGTGGTATCGCGAATTCTACAAGGTTTGATGCCGCGGCTGTCCCTGCGCGGGGCACGGGTTCGTCAGCTGCGCTTATACAAATCCTCCAGCCGCACGATGTCGTCCTCGCCGAGATAGCTGCCGGTCTGCACCTCGATCACTTCGAGCGGGATCTTGCCTTGATTGGCCAACCGATGAATGGTCCCGATCGGGATGAAAATCGATTCATTCTCGTGCACGGCCTTTGTTTCATCGCCGATGGTGACTTCCGCTGTGCCGCGCACCACCACCCAATGCTCGGCGCGATGCCGGTGTCTTTGCAATGACAGCATCCCGCCGGGGTCCACCACGATGCGCTTGACCTGGAAGCGCTCGCCGGCGTCGATCGACTCGTAGTAGCCCCAGGGCCGGTGCACGCGGTGGTGATCGGTGGCCTCCGGCCGTTTGTCGGCTTTAAGTTTGGTTACCACGTCGCGCACCCGTTGGCTGCACGCACGCGGCACGACCATCATCGCGTCCTGCGTGCTCACCACGACAAGGTCCTCCACCCCGATGACCGCGGTGAGCCGGCCGTCTGAATGCACGACGCAATTTCGCGAGTCCTCGGCGACAACAGGCCCGTGCAGCACGTTGCCACCGTCGTCCCGTGGCGTGATGTCGAAGAGCGCGTCCCAGCTTCCGATGTCCGACCAGCGGAAATCGCCGGCTATCACCGCCGCGCGCCCGGTCTTTTCCATCACCGCATAGTCGATGGACTTCTGGGGGGCCCGCGCAAAGGCGTCCGGATCGAGGCGCAGGAAGCCGAGGTCGGTCGTGGCCTTGGCGACCGCAGCGTCGACCGCTTCGGCCATCTGCGGTTCGAACCGTGTCAATTCGGCGGCGAGCACATCGGCGCGGAACAGAAAATTGCCGGAATTCCACAGATAGCCTTCCTCGACATAGCGGGCGGCGGTTGCGCTGTCCGGCTTTTCGACAAACCGCGCCACCATGTGGACACCATCGGCGCCGAGGGGTTCGCCGGGGAGGATATAGCCATAGCTCGTCTTGGCTTCAGTCGGCCGGATGCCGAAAGTGACGATCCGGCCCGCATCCGCCGCCGCTCGACCGGCGAGGCAGGTCGCGTGGAATGGCGGAATGTCGAGGATGATATGGTCGGCGGCAAGCGCGAGCACCACGGCGTCGGGGTCGCGCTGCCGTGCAACTGTCGCAGCGGCGGCAACCGCTGGTCCTGAATCACGCCGCAGCGGCTCGATCACGACTGTCGCCTTGACGCCGATCTCTTCCGCTTGGCGGCGGGCGAAGAAATGAAAGTTTGGCCCCGTGATGACGATGGGTTCAGCGAACATCTGGTCTTTCACACGCAGGAGAGTCTCCTGATAGGTGGAGCGGTTTCCCACGAGCGGCAGGAACTGTTTGGGTAGCGTATCGCGCGACACCGGCCAAAGGCGTGTTCCGGCGCCGCCTGCCAACAAGATGGGAATTATCGGGGAGTGCATGAGCCTGGGAACAGCATTCGGGGTCTATAGGTTCGGGTCGGGAATCGTCTTAAGTCAATATTTCGTATCTGGCTATCGCAGCAGTAGGACACAGGCTCCGGCGCCCGGCGGGATTGATCCATGATCGAGCGCATCCTTACGGTCAGCGGATTTACTTTGTTATCGCGGCTGACCGGCTTTGCCCGCGATATCATCCTGGCGGCTATTTTGGGTGCGGGCCCCGTGGCTGACGCTTTTTTCGTCGCCCTCCGTCTGCCCAATCATTTCCGCGCTATTTTCGCCGAAGGGGCTTTCAATGCCGCGTTCGTTCCGGCTTACGCCCGCATTCGTGAAGAAGGAGGCCCCCCGCGAGCGGCGCTATTTGCCGACGGCATTTTCACGCTTTTGCTGGCAAGTCAGGTGGTGCTACTGGTCATCGCATTGGCTTTTACACCTGCGGTGATCGACGTTCTGGCCCCCGGATTTCGCGATGATCCGGGACGCTACGATCTTGCGGTTCACCTTACCCGCATCACGTTCCCTTATCTGGCGCTGATCACGCTGGTCACGCTCTATGGCGGCATTCTCAATGCGGTGCAGCGCTTCGCCGCCGCCGCGGCGGCGCCAATCCTGCTCAATTTGTCCCTAATCGCGGCGCTCCTCTTGGCTGCGTTTTTCCCGACGGCCGGCCACGCTGCCGCATGGGGCGTGCTCGCCGCCGGTTTCTTGCAGGCCATGCTGGTCGGCGGCGATACGTGGCGGGCCGGCGTGTTGCCGGCATTCCACTGGCCCGAGTTCAATGCCGATGTGCGCCGGTTCTTCCGCGCGCTCGGGCCCGCCACGGTCGGCTCAGCAGGCGTGCAATTGGCGTTGTTCGCCGATACGATCATCGCCAGCTTTTTGCCGACCGGCGCGCTATCTGCATTGTATTATGCCGACCGGCTCGACCAACTCCCCATTGGTGTCATCGGCATTGCAGCGGGCACGGTTGTCTTGCCGGAGATGTCGCGCCGATTGGCAGTCGGCGATAATGAGGGTGCTGCCCGCGCGCAAAATCGGGCCATCGAATTTACATTGCTCTTGGCGGTGCCATGTCTCGCCGCTTTTCTCACGATCCCTGATCTCATCATGCGCGCCTTATTTATGCGCGGAGCCTTTACTGCTGGCGATGCGATTGCGGCCGGTAACACCCTTGCTGCCTATGCGATAGGTCTTCTGCCTTTCGTGCTGATTCGAAGCACGGTTGCCACTTTCTTTGCGCGCGGCAATACCGCGACCCCGGTGAAGGCGGCGCTGATCGCGGCAGCGGTGAACATCGCGTTCAAATTCATGCTGATGGGACCGTTAGCTCAGGTCGGGCTCGCGCTCGCCACCTCCATTGGCGCCTGGATCAATCTAGGCTTGGTGGTCTGGTTTGCTCACCGCGCGGGTTATCTTGAGATTGATCGGCGGCTGCGCGATTCCGCTCTACGGCTCGCCGTGGCGGGGCTGGCGTTGGGGACCGTCCTCGGCTTCTGTGCGGTCCCGGTTGAGCGCAGCCTTGCGGCCATGCAAGGTTTCGGCGCGATTGCCGCACTGGCGGCCTTGGGTTTTCTCGGGGCGGTTGTCTACGCCGGTGCCATAGCATTTCTATTTGGCGGCAAATGGCTCACGGCATTTCGCGCCAAGCAGCGGCGCTGAAAGGAAATTTCGTCGTCCACGATACGGGCCTGACTGAGGTGGACATGCCAACCGGGGAGGTCTATGGGGACGGGCCGAGTTGGCCCGGCCCTGATTTCGCCTCGCTCGGACTCCAAGGCTAAGACCACAGGCATTACATGACTCTCATAGGAATGAAGCCCTTCAGGCCGTCTGCCGGGCCGTTCTCCCGCGCCGCTCGCCTTGTGTTGGCGTCGTTCGCGACCGCCGCCTTGCTGGCCGGCTGCGGTCAGGGGGAGCAGAAGGCGGCGAGCGCGCCGCCGCCGCCGGCGGTGACGGTGGCGCCGCCGGTGACCAAGACGGTCACCGATCATGACGAATATGTCGGCCGCTTCACCGCGGTGAATTCGGTGGAGGTGCGTGCGCGCGTATCGGGCTACCTCGACAGCGTGGACTTCAAGGACGGGCAGATCGTCAAGAAAGGCGACCTCCTGTTCACCGTCGACAAACGCCCGTTCCAGAACGCGGTGGATCAGGCGCGCGCGGCATTGGCGCAGGCCAAGTCCAATCTCCGCTACGCGCAAGCCGACCTTCAGCGCGGCCAGTCGCTGGTGAACGAGAAGACCATCAGCCAGCAGGTTTTCGAACAGCGCGCGCAGGCTGCCCGCAATGCGCAGGCGGCCGTCACCGGCGCCGAGGCGGCGCTCAAGCAGGCCGAACTCGACCTGCAATTCACCGAGCTGCGCGCGCCGATGGACGGACGCATCGGCGACCGCCGCGTGTCGCCGGGAAACCTGGTGACCGGCGGCACGTCGGGCAATACGACGCTGCTCGCGACCATCGTCTCCACCAACCCGATCTATTTCGAGTTCACCTTCGACGAGGCCTCGTTCCTGCGCTACGAGCGCCTCGGCAAGAGCGCCCACGACATCGCCAGCCGCGGCGCGGGCGTGCCCGTCGCGCTCGAGCTCATCGACGAGAACGATTTCCCGCATCACGGCCGCATGGACTTCGTCGACAATGTCATCGACAGATCCACCGGCACCATCCGCGGCCGCGCCGTCTTCCAGAATCCGAACGGCATCTTCACGCCCGGCATGTTCGCGCGCGTTCGCGTGCCGGCATCGTCGCCTTACGAAGCCTTGCTCGTGCCGGACGTCGCCATCGGCAGCGAGCAGGCGCGCAAATACGTGCTGGTGGTCGACCAAGAAAGCGTCGCGCGCGAGAAATACGTCACGCTAGGCCAGCTCGTTGGCAAGCTGCGCGTGATCAAGAGCGGGCTTGAGCCCCAGGACCGCGTTGTGGTGGACGGCATCGCCCGCGTGCGCGCGGGTCAGAAGGTCAAGGCGGAGGAGGAGCACCCCCCGTCCAATAAGCCGGTCGCCGCGGTCAAATCGCCGTCGGCCGCAAAAGCCGACTGAGCGGCGCCCCATGCCGATCTCCCGTTTTTTCATCGACCGCCCGATCTTCGCGTCCGTCATCGCGATCGTGATCATGATTCTGGGCGGGGTCGCCTATTTGCGGCTGCCGATTGCGCAGTACCCGGAGATCGCGCCGCCGACCATCAATGTCACCGGCCAGTATTCCGGCGCCAGCGCCGATACCGTCGCACAAACGGTCGTGGCCCCGATCGAGGAAGCGGTGAACGGCGTCGAGGGGATGCTCTATATCTCCTCGAACTCGACCGCCGACGGCCGCTTCTCGATCGCGGTCACCTTCGACGTCGGCACCGACCTCGATACCGCGCAGGTGCAGGTGCAAAACCGCGTGTCGAGCGCGCTGCCGCGGCTGCCCGCCGCCGTGCAGCAGGTCGGCGTCACCGTGAACAAGTCGTCGCCCGATATTCTGATGGTGGTGAACCTGTTCTCGCCGGACAATTCCCGCGACGCGTTGTTCATGTCGAACTACGCCAATCTCGAGATCAAGGACGTGCTGGCGCGCGTCGACGGCGTCGGCTCCATCACCATTTTCGGCGCGCGCGACTACGCCATGCAGGTGTGGCTCGATCCGGACCGGTTGCAGTCCTTGAACCTGACCGCCACGGACGTGGTGAAGGCGCTGCAAGGCCAGAACGTGCAGGTCGCCTCCGGCGTCCTCAATTCGCCGCCCGTGCCGCACCAGCTTGCCTTCCAGGTCGCGGTGCGCACGCAAGGACGGCTCGCCACGCCCGAGCAATTCGGCAACATCGTTGTCAAGCAGACCGCCGATGCCGTTGTGCGTCTGAAAGACGTCGCGCGCGTCGAGCTTGCCGCGCAGGACTATTCGTCGAATTCCTATCTCGACAATAACCCCTCCGTCGCCATCGCCGTATTCCAGCGGCCGGGATCGAATGCGCTCAAGACCGGCGACAATATCCGCACTGCGATGGCGCAGGTCGCGAAGAATTTTCCGACCGGGCTGCAATACACCATCATCTACGATCCCACCCAGTTCATCCGCCAATCGGTCTCGGCGGTGTTCGACACCATCCTGGAGGCCATGGGGCTGGTGGTGCTCGTGGTCCTGCTGTTTTTGCAGAAATGGCGCGCCGCCGTCATTCCGATCGTGGTGATTCCGATCGCGCTCATCGGCACTTTCTTCGTGATGAGTCTTTCCGGCTTCACCATCAATAACTTGACGTTGTTCGGCATGGTGCTGGCGGTGGGCATTGTGGTCGATGACGCGATCGTCGTGGTCGAAAACGTCGAGCGCAATATCGCGAACGGATTGCCGCCGCGTGAGGCGGCGATCAAGAGCATGGACGAAGTCGGCTTCGCGCTGATCGCGATCGCGCTGGTGCTGTGCGCGGTTTTCGTGCCCTCCGCCTTCATCACCGGCATCTCGGGGCAATTCTACCGTCAATTCGCGCTCACCATCGCCGGCTCGACCGTCATTTCGCTGCTGATGTCGTTGACGCTCTCTCCGGCGTTATGCGCTCTCTTGCTCAAGCCGCATGATCCTACGCATCGCACGCACTGGTGGGCGAAGCCGCTCACCGGCTTCTTCTATTTGTTCAACCATGGTTTCGAGGCGCTCGGCCGCGGCTACGGCTGGTTGGCGAAGCAGGCCGTGCGCTTCGCCGTCATCATGCTCATCCTCTATGCGGGCCTGATCGCCTTCGGCCTTGTCCAGTTCCGCAATACGCCGCAAGGCTTCATTCCGCAGCAGGACCGCGGCTTCCTTATCGTGGCCGCGCAGCTTCCGCCGGGCGCTTCGCTCGAGCGCACCGACGTGGTGATGAAGCGCGCCCAGGATATGGCGCTGAAAGTACCCGGCGTCGCGCATTCCATCCGGATCGTCGGCTTCTCGGGTGCGACCTTCACCAATGCGCCGAATGCCGGCGCCATGTTCCTCGTGCTCGACCCCTTCGAGAAACGCGCGGAGAATCCGCACGAATCGGCGGCGGCGATTCAGGGGGCGCTGTTCGCCAAATTCGCTTCCATTCAGGAAGCGCAGATGATCGTGGTGCAGCCGCCGCCTGTCTCCGGCATCGGCAATGCCGGCGGCTTCCGCATGATGGTCGAAGATCGTGGCGGCGCCGGGCCGGTGGCCTTGCAGAAGGCGGTCTATGCGATGATGGGCGCCGCCGCCAAAACGCCCGGCCTGCAACAGGTGTTCTCGCTGTTCGAGACGCAGACGCCGCAGCTTTATCTCGATATCGATCGCACCAAGGCGCAAATGCTGGGCGTCAGCATGCCCGAGGTCTTCAGCACGCTACAGGTCTATCTCGGCTCGATCTACGTCAACGACTTCAACCTGTTCGGCCGCACCTTCCGCGTGCAGGCGCAGGCCGCCGCGCCCTATCGGCTCGATACGGAGGACGTCTTGAAGCTGCGCGTGCGCAACGCTTCGGGTGAGACGGTCCCGCTCGGCTCGTTCACCACGGTGCGCAACATCAGCGGTCCCTACCGCGTGCCGCGCTACAACCTCTATCCCGCCGCCGAGCTCGACGGCGCGGCGGCGCCCGGCTACAGCCAAGGGCAGGCGATCCAGACCATGGAGAAGTTGGCGGCGAAGGTGCTGCCGGCCGGGTTCTCCTACGAATGGACCACGCTCGCCTTCCAGCAGCTTCGCGCCGGCAACACGGCCATGTTCGCCTTCGGCCTCGGCGTGATTTTCGTCTTCCTCGTGCTTGCGGCGCAATTCGAGAGCCTGACGCTGCCGCTCGCGGTCATCCTCATCGTGCCGATGTGCTTGATCGCGTCGATCATCGGCGTGGAGTTGCGCGGGGAAGACAACAACATCCTCACGCAAGTGGCGTTTATCGTGTTGATCGGCCTCGCCGCCAAGAACGCGATTTTGATCGTGGAGTTCGCCAAGCAGATCGAGGACCGCAACGGCGGCGACCGCCGCGCGGCGGCGCGCGAGGCCGCGCAGCTCCGGTTGCGGCCGATCCTTATGACCTCGTTTGCCTTCATTCTCGGCGTGACGCCGCTCGTTTGGGCGATCGGCGCCGGCGCCGAACTGCGTCAGGCGCTGGGCACCGCCGTGTTTTCCGGCATGATCGGCGTCACCGCCTTCGGCTTGATCTTCACGCCGACGTTCTATGTCGTCTCGCGCTGGCTTGCCGGGCTCGGCCGGCGGCGGAAGGAGCGCGGCGCTTCGCAAGCGCACCAGCCAGCGGAGTAGGGGCGGGCCTTGTGCCCGCCCGCCAATCGGGGCGACCACAAGGGTCGCCCCTACGCATCCACTGCTCAACACTCCGAAGAATACGAGCTTCAACCGCCTCTCTCATGCCCCGCAGTGGGGTCTTTGACGTGGTAGACCACAGTCATTCGACTGGTTTCAGACCGAGTGGTGCATCATGAGATCGCCGAAGATGGCCGCGACGAGAAAGCCCGCACCGAATATAAGAAAACTGACCACCGTCATCACGAACAGTTGGCTTCGGTCGACGGGCCTACCCATAGCGTGATGCCGGTGTTCGGGCGGCGCGCTGCCTGGCGTGTCGCCGTGATGTGCGCCCGCGCTTTGCCCGAAGGTCGGTAAGCTGCCTTCGGTGCCGAAGCCTAAGCTGTGCTGTCCTGAAGCCGCTGCGGCAGCGAGTGCAATCGCGGCAACCTGCGGCACGGGTGAGCCTTCGGGGCGGACGGTCATCATGCCGTGCTTGAGACCGTGGTCCACCAGCCACCAATTTACGGGGAGCGCGACGACAAAGCCCGCGCAGAGCGCGATCGACATCACGAACCAGAAGCGGGGACTCGCCGGGTTCATGGCAAGCATGTCGCTCGTCATCCACGGAACCATCACCGCGGTCATCCCACCCATGACGGCATTCATCGACAGCAGCTCCGCCATGAACGTGTTACGTAGGGAATCCCAGTAGGAGCCGAACATGCTTTTCATGAACAGCGCTTGGAAAACGGACCAGCCGAAGAGGAATCCCAATGCGTATTCGCATAGCACCTCCGCCCACATCGGAAAACCGAGGTGGGAAGTGATGACGGCAGCCGCGAGAATTCCGATGCCGTCGCCTGCAACGCAGTGCATTGTCGAGCCGACCACCTGCCGCCATTTGGCGGCGACGTAAAGCTCATGCGTGCCCGGAAGCGGCTCGCGGCAACTCAGTACGTATAGCAACGCACCGAACAGCCCGCTGAACAGCGTGATGATAACGAAGCCCCACTTCATCACCGTCGCCTCTGGAGTGGTCCGGATGTCCACGGCAACAAAGGCCGTGGCAATGGCCACCTGTATGAACCAGAGCAACATGACACCTTCGAGCATGGCTATCTCAACGCGCCGACGTCGCTGTGTTTCCACTATGGAAGAGGGCGCTGCATGGCCCGTGGCACACGCAGCGCGGACAAGTAGTCAAATCTGCTATTTCGCTTTCTGAATCTTAGTAACGGTAAAGACGCCGTTCTCGTGGTTCATCTGGAACCGCACCTTCTCGCCGACCTTGACCTGCTTGAGCATGGCCGGGTCTTTGACATGGTAGACCATAGTCATCGGGTTCTCCATGTCGAACGCTTTGATGGGTCCATGACGGATCGTGATCTTGCCGGCGGATTGATCGATTTTCTTGACTTCGCCATTGGCGGTGGCGGTTTGAGCCAGTGCGACGCCGGCCGAGGTGAGCATCGAAATCGCGACGATCGCCGCGTTCACAGGTGTGGTCTTCATGATTGTCTCCTTGCAGGGTTGGCAGGCGTTCATTCGATCAAGACGGTGAATGCTCGAGTCTTCGGAGCCGGTGCGGCAGCAGCTTCCTGCCGCACGGCTCGATTTGCGACGCCTGGTTCGGCCTTCAATCGGCGTGATCATGGGGCTGCGAATTGCCATTGGCGTGCGGCGGCTCCGCACCGTGCTGGTGGCCCTCCTTGTGCGAGTGCTCCGCCTCAGGCGCGTGCTCGTGGCCGTGATTGCTCTCGTGCGAATGCTCACCTGTTGACGCTACGGTCTGCTCCAACTGGGAGTATTGCTCGGGGGTCAGGTTGGGAAGCCGCCGCAGGAAAGCGACCATCGACCACAGCCGCTCGTCTGAATGGGTAGGGCCGAAGGCCGGCATGCCCGTCATTTTGACGCCATGCTTGAGAATCCAGAACAACTCGCCGTTGCTCCATGTTGGAGCCGTTTTTGCGAGGGCAGGCGGTTGCGGCATAAGTCCCCTGCCGACTTCGTCACGTTCTTTGCCCGGCGCACCGTGGCAGGCAACGCACATCTCGTTGAAGTCCGCGAAGCCATGCTGGGCCTGCGCGTCCGTAAACTGCGCCGGGGCTTCGACGTTGGTAGCCTGCCGTTGAACCGATTGCCGCATGGCCGAATGCATGGCCCAACGTGCGACACCGGAGTGCCCGCTGCTTGCCGAGACATCATAGATGCCGCTGACAACAACTCCGAATCCGATGGCTGCGAGCAGAACGAGCGCGGTCACGAAACCTGCAAAGAATTTCAACTGTAACTCCTCTCGCCGTAGTGGATTGTCCGATTGACACCAACTTTGTAACTGTTGACCTCTCCGCCTGGGTCGTTGCCGGGCTTGACCCGAAAATCCATACGGTAGGCCAACAAATGCCGCGCCTCATCATGGATGCGCGGGCCGTCGTCCGCCGAAGGGTTCACCGGCGCAGCGGTATGGAAAATTGCTTCGGCCCGCAGGCGGCCAGAGTTTATGACCCTTGGTATGACGACTCACCGATGTTTCATGTGCATGTCATGCATATTCATGCCGGGCATGTTCATCTCCATGCTGTTGCCGGGCGATACCGCCGGGGCGGATTGCTGCTGGGCCGCTTCTCCAACTTTGCCTTTGAATTCATAGGCGACCGTACCGGGCGGGTTCTTGTACGGGCCCGGGTCCTTGTAATCGTCCCGCGCCAGCCCCTCGCGAATCTTCATGACTGTGAACATGCCGCCCATTTCGATCGGGCCGAATTGTCCCGTCCCCGTCATCATCGGCAGCGTGTTGTCCGGCATCGGCATCTCCATCGCGCCCATCTCCGCCATGCCGCTGCTGCCCATGGCCATGCCGATATCGGGCGCCAGCTTGCCGACGGCGTTGGCCAGGACCTTCTTCGATACACCGATGAAGTTCTGCACGTTGTGCCCCATCGCGTTCATCGCGTGATGCGTCTTGTGGCAGTGGAACGCCCAGTCGCCGGGATTATCGGCCACGACATCGAACGCGCGGATCGAGCCGACCGGCACAGCGATTGTCGTCTCCGGCCATTGCGCGGTCTCGGGCACCCATCCGCCGTCCGTGCAGGTCACCGAGAAATGGTGGCCGTGCAGATGGATCGGGTGGCTGGTCATGGTGAGATTACCCATGCGGACGCGCACACGGTCGCCGAGCCGCGCGGGAAGGGGGTCGATGCCGGGAAACACGCGGCTGTTCCAGGTCCACATGTTGAAGTCGGTCATCTCGTTGACCTTCGGGAGGTAGGCGCCTGGTTCGATCAGATACGCGCTCATGATGAAGACGAAGTCGCGGTCGACCGGGCGGAATTTGCGATCGCGCGGGTGCACGACGAACATGCCCATCATGCCCATCGCCATCTGCACCATCTCGTCGGAATGCGGGTGATACATGAACGTGCCGCTTTCCTTGAGCTGGAATTCGTAGACGAAGGTCTTGCCAGGCGGGATGTGGGGCTGCGTCAAACCGCCGACGCCATCCATGCCGTTCGGCAGCAGCATGCCGTGCCAATGGACCGTCGTGTGCTCCGGCAGCTTGTTGGTGACGAAGATGCGCACCTTGTCGCCTTCAACGGCCTCGATCGTCGGCCCCGGCGCCTGTCCGTTGTAGCCCCACAGGTTCGCCTTCATGCCGGGCGCCAACTCGCGCACCACCGGCTCTGCGACGAGATGAAACTCCTTCCAGTCGCCGTTCATCCGCCATGGCAGGGTCCAGCCGTTGAGCGTCACCACCGGCTGATAATCGGGCCCGCTCTTCGGAAAGATCGGCGGCTGCATCTTCGGCGAGGAAGTCGTCGGCGCTTCAGGAATGGCCGCCGCCTGCGTACGCCCGCTCACCAATCCTGCGCCGGCGAGGACTGCGGCCGAGCCGAGGATTCCGCGTCGTGAGATCATTGCTATTCTCCTATTCGTTCGCTCCGGCGGCGGCGGTCTGAGCAGCCGGCGAGAACTCTGTCGCGCCGCCGGCCTCTGTCGCAGTTGCCCCGCCGGAAATCGTCGCCCGCAGATGTAAATCGGCCAGCCAGAACGCAAGCTCGGCTTCAATGGCTGCCCGGTTGGCCGCGTTGCGTTCACGCGCCCCTACGACCAGGGCGAAGACATCGGTCTGCATGGCGCCATATTGCAGTTGCGACTGTTCGTTGATGATCTTGCGCAGCGGCAAGACTTCGCGCTGGTAATGCTCGGCGATGTCGTAAGCCGAGCGATAGGTCCGATAGGCGCTCCGCGCTTCCGACCGCACGTTCACCGCCAATTGAAGCAAGCGGTTCGCCGCCTGCATGTAGGTCTGCTCTGCCTGGCGAAGGCGCGCCTCTCCGAAGTCGAAAATCGGAATCTCGAATTCGATGTCGAACCCGGCGTCTCGGACGGTCTCGCCCCTTTCGCGATCCTTCGTCGTTTTGAAAACGGGCCCGGCCTCCAGCAGGCTGATAAAGCGCGTTGCCTGGGTCAGTCCGTAGGACTTGGCGAGCGCCGCCAATTCAAGGCGTGCCACTTGCAGATCGAGACGCTTGCGGACGGCTTCGGCTTCGATGCCAGGAAGCTTTCGCGGCCGGCGCGGGAGGGCCGGAAGCGCCGACGGGAGTTTGAACTTAAGGTCCTTGCCCCAAACTCCGAGCACCCGAACGAGGCTTTCACGCTCGGCGGCTTCGTTCTGGCGGGCGGTCGCGAGCTGCGCGGTGGTTTCAGCGTAGAGCACTTGCTCCCGCGCCTGATCGAGCTTGTTCAAAGCGCCGGTCTCGCCAAGCTGTTTGGCGACCCGCGCCGTCGATTCGGCCGCGGCCTTTGCTTCCGTCAGCACCCGAACAAGCGCGCCGGCGGCGACGGCGCGATAGTAGGCGCGCCGCGCTTCGGCCGCGACGCGCAAGGTCTCCTCGGCCGCGCGCAACTGCGCCTGGCGGAATTGATCAGTCGCGATGCCGGTCCTTACCGGCAGCGTCGCCATCGCGAGAATATCGGCGACGATTTGCGTTTCGATCTCCGTTTCCGGAGCGCTCGCAATTCGCGTGATCGAAAAGCGCGGATTGGGCGGCAGGCTGGACTCGACCCGCTTCGCCTCGGCAATGGCGAGCTCGTTGTAAGCCGCCTGCAAGCCACGATTGTTGAGCAGCGCGATCTGCACGGCGGCATCGGCCGTCAACGGCTTCTTCAAGAGTTTTGAAACGCGCCCCTGGACTTGGGCGGCCTCCGACTCGTTGCGTATAAAGACGACGTTCTTCTTAAGGTCTTGCCGCGCAATGCCGGCGACCGTCCCTATCCCGTTGTCGGCAGCAAACGTCACGCAGCCGGCGAGCCCAAGTCCGCCTGCCAATGCCGCGCTCGTGCGGATGATGCGAAGGAGGGCTGCGCTGGAATGCCGACTTGGTCTTGCTTGCGGCATCACATTCCTCCGTGCTGCATCGGTTTTGCCGCAGGAGCAACTTGTTCGTTCTGCTTCTGCCAAGCGGCAGGCTCGACGGGCCGCATGCTGGTGTAAGAACCGATGGTGGATCGGTAGCTCACGCGCGGCGCCGGTGCATGGGGGTCGGAGGGGTCTGGGCCGGCCGAAACAGACGGTAACGGCGTGGCGCAGCCCTGGACAAGAGCCGCGAGCAGCGTAACGGCAGGCAGACTAAATCGAAGGCGGAAATTCGTGAGCCTGCGCCACAACGGGATGGCGCGGCACGCCAGCAATCGCCAACGCATAGCAATTCCTCTCTAAACGACGGAATCTCAAGCACGCGCTTCTCGCGGAGCGCGGGCCGGTTCTCAACGATTAGAAAGCGATGGGAGGACGATGGAGGCGGTCGGGTCCACGCCCGGCGAGGTCGTCGTCAAGGACGAAGAAAGTCGGCGACTCGTCTATCACGTCCGCGAATAGTACGTTCTGAATGCGGAAAATTCCCGGAGCACTGAACAAGCCGCAGCAGCCGACCGCGGCTACCGGCACTTCATCGCCGATCTTTGCAACGCCGGAAACGTGGGCATGGTTATCCGCTATGTTGGCTGCGTGAAGGTGCGACACGCCATGCGCCGTTTGCTTTTGAGCATGCACATGCGGAACGCCGTCGGCGTTCTCGAGCAGGCAATGCGCAGCGGCCGAGCCATCGGTAAATGCCAGCGCCACAGGGGGAGCAATGGTGCAAAATGCGTAGACTACGGCCAACGTCCAGGCCGCCCGCAGCCTCAACCGCCTGCTCAACCAGTTTAGCATCCGCTGTTCACGCCAATCGCCTTGTTCTGGCGGCGGCAGCCTAACCGCTAGATCGAGGCCGAACAAGGGCGGCCCTTGCCGTTTCGAGGCACGCGAGCGGCGATGTCGTCATACGGCAACAGTTCTCGTGGCATGATTCGAATGAATAAGATGACCGGCGCGCCATCGGGCGTCGCCGCGGCGCTTCGCAGGCGCATCAGCCGGCGGAGTAGGGGCGGGCCTTGTGCCCGCCCGTTAAGAGGGCGACCACAAGGGTCGCCCTACGCATCCACTGCTCGATTTATTCCGAAGAATACGAGCTTAAACCGCCTCCCTCATGTGCCGAACGTGACACACGCAGCGCGGACAAGTGGGCTAAATCCGGTCCGTGCTTCGCGCGGCTGATAATAACTCCGCGCAGCCCTCGAATGATGTACGCCAAACAAATGGGTCGCCGAGGGGCCTTCATTGCCGCGTCACCCGGCCTGCGAGTCTCCTCAAACTCCTGTCTCGGCTCTGCGTGCCAGATCGCGCTTGTCAAAGTCAGGTAGCGGCTCGCCGTAGATTGTGGCCTCAAAGCTGCGCAAGCGCTTATAGATCGAAAGAAGCTCGACAATCGTCGTCCACGAATTGACGAGATACTGGAACGATGACCTCACTTGCTCGAAGGCGTTGAGGATTTGGTTCATCACCCCGAGGGTGATGACCCCGGCGACGATCGTCGGGCCGAGGATGATCATCGGGAAGATGACGTCGGCCTGGAGGTAGGCGATCCGGGCGATGTTGAAATACATGTAGTGGAGATAGAGCCGGAAGTAATTGGCTCGAACGTGCGAGAACAATTCGTTGACGGTCGGCGGCCGCGCGCGCTCAGCGTCGTCTTCGCCATAGACAAGTTCCTTGCGATAGGCGGCCTCGACCCGCTGGTTGAGGAACTCGATCCCCGGCAGCTTGATGCCGACGAGCGCCAGGAAGCCGGTGCCGAATGCCGACCAAACGAGGGCCGCGATGACAAGCGCATAAGGCACCTCGCCAACGAGCGGCAGCGTCGTGATGTTACGGGACAGCACCAGGAGCACCGGCAGGAAGGCGATCAGCGTCATGACGGAGTTGATCAGGCTGACGCCGAGCCCCTCCGTTGTCGTGGAGAAGCGCATCGTGTCTTCCTGGACGCGCTGCGAGGCGCCTTCGATGAGCCTCAGCCGGCCCCAGTGGCCCATAAAATAATCGTTCATCGCCGTCCGCCAGCGGAAGATGTAGTGGCTGACGAAGAAGCGGGTGAGGACGCCGACCGTTACCGCGACGAAGGCAATGCCCGCGAAGATCCACATCTCGCCATAGAAGGCGCTAATCGTCACGGGTCGGGACTTCGACAGCGCTTGCTGGACGAGATCATAGAAGGGTCCGTACCAGGCGTTGATCGCGACGCTCACCTGCACCTGAAAATAACTGGTGAAGAGAATCAGCGCCGATCCCAAGATCGACCAGTTCATCCACGGGTGCGGCGCATACCAGCGCCAGAACCCGTAGAAGAGGCCGACAGCGGCCGCGAAATAGATGTAGAACCAGAGAAAAGGCTTCGACCAGAAGCGCGAGACTCCGATGATAGCCTCGGTCCCCGCGCGGAGCGGCCCCAGACCGAAGGCAGAGCCCAGATGCTCGCCGAGCGTGTACCAGAAGGCGATCGCGATGATCGCCCAGATGACGGCCGACCAGGCAAATAACCTGGGCCGCGGGAAGAAAGACACAAACAAGGGGAACTGCTCTCATTGGCTGACACGTCGCCAGCCGGGCAAATAGGCGCAATCCAGGATTTATTGCAACTCAACGATTGGTCACGTCGCGCGGCATCTTGTCGGCGGAGTAGGGGCGGGCCTTGTGCCCCGCCCTCCAATCGGGGCGACCACAAGGGTCGCCCCTACGCATCGACTTGCTACTTCTCCGAACGATACGAACAACGCTCCCCCTTCAATCCAACCATGCAGCGACGAAAGTGCGCGCGGCGCTCTTTTCCGCTAAAAGGGATGCGGTTCTCGACGATATCAGACCCGAAGGATGACAATGAAATTCGGATTCGGTCAGCCCGTTACTCGTAAGGAAGATGCGCCGCTCTTGCGCGGCGAAGGTTGCTACGTCGCCGACGTGGAGCCGGAGGACACGTTGCACGCGGTCGTTTTGCGCTCACCGCACGCGCATGCGCGTTTCACCATCCATGATCTTGCCCGCGTTCGCGCAATGCCGGGCGTTCGGCTGGTGCTGACAGGTGCCGATGTCGAAGCGCTCGGACCGATGCCGTGCCTCGGCGTGATTCCGGGGCCGGAGATCAACGTGCCGGATTACCCGGTGCTCTCCCGCGAGGTGGTGCGCTATGTGGGCGATGCGGTCGCGTTCGTGGTCGCCGAGACGCTCGACTATGCGAAGGATGCAGCCGAGGCGATCACCGTCGACTGGCAGCCGCTGCCGCATATGATCGGCGCGGTCGAGGCGCTCGCGCCCGATGCGCCGAAGGTGTGGCCGGACCGCTCCAACCTCGCCTTCGAGACCGAGATGGGCGATGCGGCCGCGACGCGCGCGGCTTTCGCGGGCGCCGCGCGCACGACCGAGCTGACCGTCGTCAATCAACGGCTGGTCAGCAATTACATGGATACCCGAGGCGTGGTCGCACACTATGACGGCGAGCGCTACACACTCACAGTCGGCAGCCAGGGTAGCCACCTGATCCGCGAGGCAATCGGCGGCGCCGTGATGAAGTTGCCGCTTGAGCGCATGCGGGTCGTCACCAACGATGTCGGCGGGGGCTTCGGCACCAAGGCCTTTCCTTACCGCGAATATGCGCTCGCGGCTGTCGCCGCCGAGCGGGTGCGCCGGCCGGTCAAATGGGTGTCTGATCGCGGCGAGCACTTTCTTTCCGACAGTCACGGGCGCGACAACATCTCGACCGCGCGTATTGCGCTCGACGCCAACCATCGCATCCTCGCGCTCGAGCTCGACATCGTTGCCGACATGGGCGCCTATCTGCACTGCTTTGCGCCCTTTATTCCTTATCTCGGCATGGGCATGGCGACCGGCGCCTACGATATCCCGGCCGCGCATGTGCGCTTGCGCGCGGTCTACACGAACACGGTGCCCGTCGATGCCTATCGCGGCGCCGGCCGTCCGGAAGCCTCCTACCTGATCGAGCGCGCGATCGATGCCGCCGCGCGCGAACTCGGCGTCGCGCCGGACGTGCTGCGGCGCAAGAACTTCGTCAAGCCGAAGACGATGCCGTATACGACTCCGACCGGCAAGGTTTACGACAGCGGCGATTTCGCGGGCGTGCAGGCGCGCGCGCAGGAGATCGCCGACTGGAACGGCTTCAATAAGCGCGTAGCGCAATCAAAGCGCAGCGGCCGTCTGCGCGGCATGGGGCTAGCCACTTATGTCGAGGCCTGCGGCAACAACGGTCCGGAAACCGCGCATGTGCGGCTCGATCGCGACGGCAGCGTCACTGTCCTGATCGGCTCCCAATCGAGCGGGCAGGGGCACGCGACCGCCTATGCGCAGCTCGTGGCCGAGCGGCTTGATTTGCCGCCCGAGCGCGTGCGGGTCATCCAGGGCGACACCGATCTGATCGCATCAGGCGCCGGCACCGGCGGATCGAGCTCGATCCCGATCGGCGGGGTTTCGGTCGATCGCGCCAGCAAGGCGCTCGGCGATCAGCTCAAGGACATCGCCGCGGAGGCGCTGGAAGCCTCGACCGGCGATCTCGAGTTCGTGGACGGCAGCTTGCGCGTGGCCGGCACCGACAAAGTCATGTCGTTCGCCGACATTGCCGCCCATCCGAGCGCGGCACCCGAACGGCTGCGCGCGGTCAACGAGTTCGGTAACGAGCCGGCGACCTTTCCGAACGGCACCCACATCGCCGAAGTGGAGGTCGATCCGGATACCGGCGCGACCAGGATCCTTAGTTACGTTGTGGTCGACGACTTTGGCCGCACGCTCAACCCGTTGCTGCTCGAGGGCCAGATCCACGGCGGCACCCTGCAGGGGATTGGACAAGCGCTGATGGAGAATACGGTCTACGACCCCGCCTCGGGGCAGCTCATGAGCGCGAGCTTCATGGATTACGCGCTGCCGCGCGCGGACGATGCGCCGTCCTTCGTGTTCGAGACGCGCAACGTGCCGTGCAAGACCAATCCGTTGGGAGTGAAAGGGGCAGGCGAGGCCGGCGCCATCGGCTCTTGCCCGGCTATCATCAACGCTGTCGTCGATGCGCTATGGCGAGGCTATGGCATTCGCCATATCGACATGCCGGCGACCCCCCAACGCGTGTGGGCCGCCATCCAGGCCATGCGCAATAAGGCGACGGCCTGAAGGCGGAGCTTTTGAATCCGGACGCGCCTAAGCTCACTTCACCTCTCGTGGGGAGAGATCCGATCGCGGAACGCGATCCGGGTGAGGGGTTACTGAAACTCATTGACCCCTCACCCCAACCCTCTCCCCCCAAAGGGGAGAGGGAGCGCGCGGAGAATGCCGACAGCGCGTGCAACGCGCAATGCTCACACCGAGACGATCGCGACGATCTTACGGTTGTTCGGATTAATGATGATCACCTCTTCCTGGTAGACGACATAGACGTAATGCCGCCAAGCCGGATGAATTTCCACGATCGTCTCGGGCACCGGCGCCCAATGCACCGAGGTCGGCACGACCGTCCCGACCGACACGTTGAAGTTCACGTTGCGGACGTGCGGAGCGCTGTGGTTTTCGATCACCTTGTTCCTGATGACCGTCTTCTGCTTGGTCGTCAGATTGACATTGGTGTTGGACGAAGACGATGACGAACTCGCCGATGAGGCATTGGCGCCGTTAGTGCCTTTCTGCTGGGTCTGGCTCTCGGCATTCTGATTGGACGAAGCCCCGGCTCTGTTGGGTGAGCTTTCCGCGTTCGCGTTGCCTTGGCCGCTCGACTGGGTCTTTCCTGACTTCTCGGCCTTATTCTGGTTCTGCTCGTTGTTTTGGTTCTGCTCGTTCGCGGCCTTGCCGCTGGTCGATGGCGACTCGCTAGCTTTATTCGTGTTGCCTTTATGCGTGCTCATCCCGCCATTCGATGACGGGCTGCTATTTGCCGAAGAGCCGCCGTTGGCGCTGCTGCTACTGCTGTTCTCGCCGGTATCCGCACTGGAACCGCCCGTGCCCATCGTAGAGGAGGCGCTTCCGCCGTTTTTCGTGTGATCGGCGGCTGAAGCGCCGGTTCCCGTGGTGGAGCTCGACTGTCCATGGCCAGCCGACGAGCCGCCGGCGCCCATCGACGAGGCGCTGCCCGATCCCGGATTGGGCGTATTATTCGATGCGGCGTAGCCAAGCGCCGTCGAGCCGGCCAGCAGCGTTGCTGCCAGCATGGTCATCTGCAATGTCTTCAAGGTCATATTGAGCCTCCTCAGCGTCTTCATGAAAGGTGGTGAACTCTGGAGGGATGCTCGCACCGCATCAGTTGCATGCACTCCTCGCGTGGCGAGAACGTGCGGAGCGGTCGGCCGGTTCCGAGTTAATAGGGACCGTTTCGCCGGCTCTGGGTCAGACGGCGTGGTTATGAGCTCGAAGCAGCAGGAACAAGCGCGCCGCAGGCACGTTGCGGCAAGAGACCAAACCACATGCGTTAGGGGACGATCGATGACGAAAGCAATCGCAGGACTTGCCGCAGTGTTTCTCCTTCTACCCGCAACATCCTTTGCCGCCAGCACCAGCGCGTCGTCTTCGAGTTCCGGCGGCTGCACCGTGGAAAACAATTCGAGTTCGACCACCGGGTCGGCAATTTCAGGAACCTCCAGCGCCGGTGGATTGTCGACGAGCGTTACCGCCGGCAACGGCAAAGTGTCGGCGCAAACGGGCGGGAGCGGCGGCAATGGAATGACGGTGACGGTCCGCTCCGCCGACGGAAATGCGAGCAGCACGGTCGCCGTCGCGCCCGGCTCACGCGTTATCGTCACAGCGTCTGGTGCCAGCAATTGCGATATCAAGGTGGAGAATAATAAGTAAGTAGCGAGCCGACCCCTCCGTGGTCATGCGCGGACTTGACCCGCGCATCCACGATGAGATTCGCCGCGCACATCGGTACTGCATTGCCCGGGAATGGTTCGCATAGATTGCCGGGTCAAGCTTGGCAATGACCGTGAGAGGGAGGATTGCTCCAACCGCGACTGCGCTGACATGCGCGTCTTCATCTTAGCGTTTAGCCGAATCTGGCTCGGCCATCTTTCGGTGTTGCTCAGCCAAAACCGCAGCAGGAGTGACCATCGCGATTGCCGATTGCAACTTATTCTGCCAGCCGGTGACCACGTCGCCTTCGCCGTCCATCATTGCCTTGAAGCCGATGCGAGCGACATCGGCCGGATCGGCTTTCTTTTCCCGTCCGATCTTGGTGTCCAGCATGTCGGCCCGTTCAAAGAAATCGGTTTCGGTCGCACCGGGCATAAGGCAGGTCACCGTCACGCCGGTGTTTTTCAACTCGGCGCGGATGGCGAACGAAAAGGAATCGAGAAATGCCTTCGTGCCGTTATAAACCGCCTGATAAGTGCCAGGGATGAATCCCGCGATCGAGCCGGTGATCAGGATCCGACCTTCGCCGCGCGACCGCATATCGCGCCCGATTTTCTGAACGAGATAAATGGTGCCGGTAATATTGGTGTCCACCACCCGCCGCACGTCATTAAAATCCTGATCGAGAAATGCTTTGCCCAGCCCGCGGCCGGCATTGGCAAACAGGGCGCCGACCCGACGTGCCCCGATCTGGGCGATCAATTTGTTGACGCCTTCCAGCGTCGCGAGGTCCGCTTGGACCGCCTCGACCGAAGCCCCTTCCGACCGCAGGGTCTCGGCGGCGCGTTCGATCTCAGGCTCATCGGCCGAAATGATCAGCGCTAACCGGTTTTGCGCGCATTGTCGGGCAAGTTCGAAACCGATGCCGGTCGAAGCGCCGGTGACCACGGCAAGCTTTTGCGTCGGGTCGAGCACGCTCGCGTCTCCTATGCAGCCGGTTTCAGGACCACCTTCACACAGCCGTCTTCCTTATCGCGGAAGGTCTTGTAGAGCTCGGGGCCCTTTTCGAGAGGCGCTGTATGCGTGATGACAAAGGAGGGATCGATGTCACCTTTCTCGATCATCTGCATCAATTTCGGCATATAGCGCTGTACCGGCGTCTGTCCCATCTTGAAGGTCAGGCCGCGGTTCATGGCCGAACCGATTGGGATTTTGTCGAGAAACCCGCCGTAGACGCCGACGATCGACACAGTCCCGAAATTTCGGCAGCAGTGGATGGCTTGCCGCAGCACGTGCGGCCGATCGGTGCCCATGAACGTAGCGACCTTTGCCCGGTCAAGGCGCGAGTCGAGGCTTGCGGACGACTCCGGTTCGGTGCCGACAGCATCGATGCAGCCGTCGGCGCCGCGGCCCTTGGTCATCTCCATGATGCGGTCGTAGATGTCCTCTGCCATGAAATCGAGCGTCTCTGCGCCGCCAGCGCGCGCGAGGGCCAGCCGTTCGGGTATGGTATCGATCGCGATCACGCGCCCGGCGCCGAGCAGGACCGCGCTGCGAATGGCGAACTGCCCCACCGGCCCGCACCCCCAGATCGCGATGGTTTCGCCCCCTTTGATGCCGCAGAAATCGGCGGCCATGTAGCCGGTGGGGAATATGTCGGACAGGAACAGCGCCTGCTCGTCGGTGAGGCTGTCGGGCACCTTCATCGGACCCACATCGGCATAAGGCACGCGCAGATATTCGGCCTGCCCTCCGGCGTAGCCGCCGCAGAGATGCGAATAGCCGAACAGGCCGGCCGGTGAATTGCCCCAGAGCAAACGGGCGGTATCGCGGTCCCGGTTCGAGTTCTCGCACGCCGAGTAGAAGCCGTTCTTGCAGAAAAAGCATTCTCCGCAGGAGATGGTGAACGGGACCACGACACGGTCGCCCACCTTCAGTTTCTTGTTGTCGGCGCCGACCTCGACCACTTCGCCCATGCTTTCATGACCGACGATGTCCCCGTCTTGCATGCGCGGAATGACGCCGTCGTAGAGGTGCAAGTCGGAGCCGCAGATGGCGCAGCACGTCACTTTGATGATGGCGTCCCGCGAATGTTCGATTGTCGGATCAGGAACCGTATCGCAGCGGATGTCATATTTCCCATGCCAGGCGAGCGCTTTCACTGAAGGACTCCATGTTTTGCAGCATGAAGTCACTCTATGACTTGATCGTTCCCTCCTTGCGGCGAAATGAGCGAACACACGGCGGAACCCGGCCGAAAGATCATGCGTTGCCCCGCGACTTTAACCGGAGGTGTCCATGCCCAAAGAACCCAAACAGATCGACGACCTTTTTCACGAAGCGCTGAAAGACATCTACTTCGCCGAAAAGAAGATTCTTTCAGCACTGCCGAAGATGGCGAAGGCCGCGGAAGCTGAAGAACTTGCCGCGGCCCTCGAAAAGCACGTGGAGGAAACGGAAGAGCATGTTTCGCGGCTCGATCAGGTATTCGAGCTCATCGACAAGCAGCCGCACGGAAAGAACTGTCCTGCCATCCTCGGCATCATCGAGGAAGGTCAGGAGATCATGAAGGAATACAAAGGCTCACCCGCGCTCGACGCCGGTCTGCTTGCGGCCGCGCAAGCGGTTGAGCACTACGAGATCTCCCGTTACGGCACGTTGCGCGCTTGGGCGCAGCAGATGGGATTGAAAGAGGCGGTTCGGCTGCTGGGGCAGACCTTGGAGGAGGAGAAAAAGACCGATGCCGCTCTCACCAAGCTCGCCGAACAAGCGATGAACGCCAAGGCCGAAGCTGCCTGAGCAGCGTTCCGGCGTGTTCGGACGAGGTGGAGTACCCGTGGTCGTCCGGGCTTGCCCCGCCTGCGGGCCGAAGCAGGTGGCTGTGGCCGCGCTGGCAACCCTGCGGCGGGGCGAAGGCCCGGTGATCCGGAGGCAAGGCGCTACCGAGCCAGGCGGCTCAACAGGCCAAGCCTGAAACAAAGGGACGAGGCATTCACGCCTGGAATGCTTTGAACGTGATGATGGTATAGGTGTCCCGGATGCCCGGGATGCACTGGATCTTTTCGTTGACGAAGTGGCCGATGTCGGTGCCGGCCTCGACGTAGAGTTTTACCAGCAAATCGTAGTCGCCGGCGGTCGAATAGATTTCGGACGCGATCTCGGCTTCGGCCAATTGATTGGCCACTTGATAGGATTTTCCCAGCTCGCATTTGATTTGGACGAAAAAGGGGGTCATCGGGCAATCCTTTGCGGGCTTGTCTCGGCAAAAATTTATCAAGTGTCGTAGCCCAGACGGGCAAAGCGAATCCAGCCCTCTTGCCCCGCATGCGCTGTCGCTCAAGCGGCGGCCCGCCGGTTCGCCGAGCCCGCCCGGGCCAAACGGCTCGATCCAATCCAGCAAAACCCCGCTGCCGAGCAAGCCGTCGTCGCCCGTGCGGCCTTGCATCGGCGCCCGCGGCGGATTAGCGCAACGCGGAGAGGCAACCGAGGTTGAGCCATGACGACGCCCGTCGCGCTGACCATCGCAGGATCAGATTCCGGCGGCGGCGCCGGCATCCAGGCGGACTTGAAGACTTTCGCGGCGCTCGGCGTCTACGGGGTCAGCGCCATCGCGGCATTGACGGCCCAGAACACCCGTGAGGTTAGTGCCATTCACGACGTGCCGCCCGATTTCGTCGCTGCGCAGATTGACGCTGTCTTTTCCGATTTCGACGTCGGCGCGGTAAAAATCGGCATGCTGTCGCAATCTCCCGCGATCGAGGCGGTGGCGCGGGCGCTCGGTCGGCACCAAGCAAAGAATATCGTGCTCGATCCGGTGATGATCGCTTCCTCGGGCGCCCGGCTGCTGCGAGCGGATGCGCTGGAGGCTCTGTGTCGTCTGTTGATTCCGCGTGCGCTGGTGATCACGCCCAATCTGCCGGAAGCCGCCGCGCTGCTCGATGTGGCGCCTGCCCGCAGCGAGCGTGAAATGGGGGCGCAAGCGCGCGCGCTTCAATCGCTCGGCGCCCAAGCCGTTCTGATCAAAGGCGGTCATGGGGAAGGCGCCGAGAGCGTGGACCTGCTGCTCGAGGCCTCCGGCAAAATCAGCCGTTTTGCCGTGCAACGGATCGCGACGAAGAATACGCACGGCAGCGGCTGCACTTTCTCGTCCGCGATCGCGGCCGGCCTTGCGCATGGTCTCGATCTCGCCGACGCGGCTTGCGCGGCGAAGGATTACGTTACCGCCGCGATTGCCGCCGCCGATGTGCTTCACGTCGGCCATGGTCACGGGCCGCTGCATCATTTCCACGCTCGACGCAGGAAATCGTGACCGCAACCCGCCGCCGGCTGATTATTGAGCCTGCCCGTGCCAAATCACTATTGCATCCTCGCGGAGTTCGCGCCGCTCGAGGAGACTCTTCCGCCCATTGACGATTTGCCACCCGATCCGGTCGCGCTTTGATCCGTTACGTGCTCGATACTAACACGTTCCATTCTTGGCTTTGCGCAACCTCAGTCGCAGATTTCGCGACGAACCGTGATGCGCTCGCCGTGACGCCAACGATGCGTCACAACCACACGGCAATCGCGATCACGACGGTGCCGCCAATGACGATGACGCCAATAGTCGCGGTCATGCGTGCCGATATAGACGCCGCCGGGGCCCGCGCCAATCGTAACGCCTTCTGCGCTTGCGGCGCCAGGAAGCGCAAAGGCCGCCGACGCCAGTACGACTATGGCCAGAACAGTCCGTTTCATGATGGCCTCCTCAACTGTATGGCCGGTATAAACGCGCGATAAACGGGCCGGTTCCGAGGAGTGTGGGTGTTCCGGCGCGACGGCCTCGTGTGACACGCTCCCAATATGTCTCAGGCAGCCGGCGGCTGGTTACCGCCAGATCCGATTGCGCCTAAAAGGCGGCGCGCAAGGGCACGCCGCGTGAGAGCGGTTCGAATCTCAGGCCAGCGCCCTCCTGACGCGATCCGGCGTCATCGGGGTTTCGCGTAATCGCTTGCCCGTCAAGGCCGCAAAGGCATTGTTGATGGCTGGTGCGACCAAAGGCGTCCCCATCTGCCCGGCCCCCGTCGGCGGATTGCCGGTTGCTAAAAGTTCTATGTGTAGCTGCGGCACGTCACGCATTCGCATGACCGTATAGTCGTAGAAATTCGATTGCTGGATTCTGCCATCCTTGATCGTGATACGCTCGGTCAGCGCCATGCCAAGGCCGTAGACGATGCTGCTTTGCGTTTGCGCTACGACATTGTCCGGCTGCACCGGCCTGCCGCAGTCCATCGCGCACCAGAAATCGTGCACCTTAATGTTGCCGCTCGTGCCATCGACGGAAATCTCGGCAATGCCGCCAAGCAGTGAATCCGAGTAGTCAATGAAGGCAAAGCCGAGCGCATGGCCCTCGGCGGGTTTGCGGCCCCACTTTGCCATCTCCGCCACCCGCTCCACGACTGCGCGGCCGCGCGGCGTGTTCTTGAGTAGTTCCAGCCGCAGCTTTACCGGATCGATTCCGCGCTTCAACGCGATCTCGTCGAGGAAGGCTTCCGTCACGAACTTGTTGGCGGTGAATCCGATGCCCCGAAGCGAGGACGTGCGCACGCCGGTATCGCGGTAGACCTGCCCGCAATACTGATTGGGGATGTCGTAGGAGCGCAGTTCGACGCCGAGCATCAGGATGAAATCCTTCTGCTTTGCGGCCTTGTAGCGCACCGGGTCCTGATAAGGCGTGACGCGATCGCCGACGAGCCGCTGATGCCACGCAATGATCTTGCCGGAAGGATCGAGGCCGGCGCGTAGGTAATGCGCCGTCATCGGCCGCAGCCGGCCGTTATGCACGTCGTCCTCGCGCGTCCACATCATTTTGACGGGGCGCTTCGCTGCTTTCGATAGCAGCACAGAATCGACGATGAATTCCTCGTCGCGGTGGCCGCGGCGACCAAAGCCGCCCCCCATGAGCAGATAGTTCAGGTTCACCTTGTCACGCGAGATGCCAAGCGCCTTCGCCGGCGCCTCAATAGCCATGGTCTGGCTCTGAGAGCCGCACCAAACCTCGACGGAATCGTCCGATGCCGAAACCGAGGCGACCGAGTTCAACGGCTCCATCTGCGCATGATAAGCGTAGTCGCATTGATATTCAGCGTCGATGACGGTTGCCACCTTGGCAAGCTCGCCTGCGGCATCGCCCTGCTTGAACCAGTCGCTGGTTACATGGACCTTGAGATTACGAGCATCGGCGGCGAAGGCCGCCATGCCCTTATCGCTATCGAATCCCCAGGCTTTGCCGGTGCGATGCCAAGTTATAGATTGCTTGACGGCGTCTTGGCCCGCGAAGGCGGCCCACGCCGTATCGGCAAGAACTCCGATCCCATAAGGAAGCCGCACAGTGGAGAGAACGCCGGGAACGGCCTTCACCTTGGCCTCGTCGAACTTGTCCGGCGTACCGCCCTCGACCGGGCTCCGCACGATCGTGCCGTAAATCATGCCGGGCGCTTCAACGTCGATGGAATATCGCGCTGTGCCATTGATCTTATTGGGAAGCTCGACCCGCAGGACATCCTTGCCGATCAGCCGGAAGTCCTTCTCTTTCTTGAGCTCCCATGGCGTGATCCGGGGGGCCTTGGCAGGCGCTTTTGCGAAACTGGCGATCTCGCCATAGCCGATTTTGTGGCCCGATTTAGCGTGTACGACCAGGCCAGGCTCCGTGCTTAACTCGTCCATCGGCACATTCCAATGCTCGGCAGCATTGTCGAGCAGCACACGGCGCACCTGCGCGCCGAAGTTACGCAGCGGCTTGTAATAGGAGCGCACCGCGTTGCTGCCGGCGGTGTACATCATGCCGCCGAAGCCGGGATTGCCGTAGATTTTCTCGATGACAGGCGCTGGTACGATACGTACCTTGCCCCAGTCGGCATCGAGTTCTTCGGCGAAAATGAGGGGCAGCGAAGTCATCGAGCCTTGCCCCATCTCAGTCGCCGGTGACATGATGAAGATCGTGCCGTCCGGCTCGATACTCGCCCACGGCGACAATGCTTTGCCGGCAATAGCGGCGGCGGGAGAGGCCGCCTCGGCCAGCTTGGTGTGGAATGCGAAGGCAAAGCTCAGGCCAGCGGCGCCGATCATGAAGCCTCGACGCGAAAAACCGAATTGCTTGGGCGACAAAATCTCGTTCATGGCTCAGGCCTCCTGCGCGGCGCGTTCGATTGCGCGCAAAATGCGGGGATACGTGCCGCAGCGGCAGATGTGCGCGCTCATGAATTCGACGATCTCTTCGCGCGTGGGGTGCGACTTATGCTTCAGCAGATCGGCTGCGCTCATGATCTGGCCGGACTGGCAGTAGCCGCATTGCGGCACCTTTTCCGCAAGCCAGGCTTTTTGCACCGGGTGGGAAGAATCGTCCGAGAGCCCTTCGATAGTGGTGACGGACTTGCCGGATACCTGGTCCATTTGTGTCTGGCAGGAAAAAGCGCGCTTCCCGTCGATGTGGACCATGCAGGCGCCGCACAAGCCGGCGCCGCATCCATATTTGGTCCCGCGCAGCTTGAGACCTTCGCGGATCACCCAAAGCAATGGCGTTGCAGGCGGCGCGTCGGTCGACGCCGGCTTTCCGTTCACAGTGAAATGGATCATTGTCCCCTCCCATCCTCGGCGCTTCGGCCAAGATGAGAAAGGCTAGACCTGCCCATCGGCGGGCTCCATAGCGCCGAAGGTCGGTCGCGAAAAGTTTACCGCTTGTCGCAAGCTCCAAGGCTGCCACTCGACGCTCCGCCGATAGCCTTGTAGGCTTCGCCATCGCGCCGCAACGAGACAACAAGTCATGAATCCTAGCAGTAGCACGGCCGCTAAGGCGGCACCGCAGTCGGAGGCGTTCCGTCTCGAAGAAGCGAGTATCGGCGAGTTGCACGCCGCGATCCGCGCCGGCGAGATAACGGTCGCCGAAGTCGTCAGGCGCTACATCGCGCGGGCCAGAGCCTATAACGGTGTTTCCAGCATGCTAATGACGGCCGACGGCGCGGACGTACCACCAGTGCCAGGCGCGGTGCGCGCAGGCGAACCTTTGCGCTTTCCGACCGCGACGGCGAAAGCATCGGACCTGCTGCCCGATCTTGATCACTACCAAGGACCGCCGCTCGAATTCGGCCGCATGGAGCCGACTGCGTCCGATCCTTCCGTCTCGCAACAATTCGGCATGCTGGTCGGCATGCCGCATGCCGGCCAAGTGAATGCGCTCGCGACCCTTAACATCCGCGGCGAGCGCTCCGTCACCTGCAAGGGTGAGTTCGACCGGCATCCCTCGCTCGGTCCTCTGCCGAAGGGTGCGCCGCCGATCTGCGAATACTTCCGTCATCTGCCGGACGCGCTTGAGCAGGCTGCCGCCCTGGACGAGGCCTATGGCCGCAACCCCGACCTCGACAAGATGCCGATGTACGGCGTCGCCTTCTCGTTCAAGGATTCCTTCGACGTGAAGGACATGCGCTCGACTGGCGGGGGCGATGCCGCCTATGACATCGATTTTCCGGCACGTGATCACATCCTCGTCGAACGGCTACGGGAGAAGGGCGCGATCATCTTCGCCAAGGCCGTCTGCACCGAGTACAACGGCCGCGCCGGCAATCCGGGCGGACGGCATACGCCGGAAAAAGTTTTGCCCTCGACGCTCGGCTATCAGCGCAGCACGTGGGGCGGCAACCCGTCGAACCCCTACGACACCACCCGCGCGGCTTCGCTCGGCTCGAGCTCGGGCTCGGCGCTGTCGGTGAGCGTCAATTTGGTGATGGCGAGCCTGGGCGAGGAGACGCGTGCTTCCTGTCGCGGGCCGTCCAACCACAACGCGGTGGCGCTCATTCTTCCGCACAAGGCGATGCTCGGCTTCGATGGCGGCGCTATCGGCGCCGATATCTATTGTGACCGCAGCGGCATTCACTGCCGCGCCATCGCCGATTGCGCCAAGGTGCTCGATGCGCTGCGCAACGACGACGGCGGCTATTACGATCCGCGCGACGTCTTCACCACCGTGCCGCGCTCGTCGGTGCTGGAGCATTACGCTCGTCACGCGCGCACGTCCGGCGAAAAGGGGGCACTACGTGGTCTCCGTCTCGGAGTGTTGCGCGAGTCGATGGCCTATGCGCCAGGCTCGATGACCGAGCGGCCGATCGTGGAAGCCGCTGCGCACGAGATCAAGACGATTCTGGCTGAGCACCTCGGCGCCGCGCTCGTCGAGTCGGGCGATCCGCGCTGGACGCCCGATCCCCAGTGCGAGGCGATGCGGGTCGATCACCGCAAGGCGCTGGCGCGGCTCGTGCCGGTGTTCATGCCCGACATCCTGTTCCGCCTGACGCCCGCGGGCGAGCCGGTCTTTCCCGATTTCGCCGCAGCGATCGTGCGTACGGAATTCGCGCCGGGCAAGTTCTTCGGCGCTGGCACGATGCAGCCGATCGACTACATGGTCGCCCTGGCGGAGGAGCGCATCGCGCCGCCCAAGAACCTCGACCTCGCCACCATCCAGCAGCAGCAACTGGCGAACACGTTCCGCTTCCACATCTCACAATATCTGACACGCCGCGCCGCCGATTGGCGTGGCAAAGGTTTCGAGGAAAGCCTCGCCGACTGGGCCGCGCTCAACGCGCGCTCCAAGTTCTGGGGCGACGACCAGCGCGCCGCCTTCAAGAACTGGGAAGAGATCGCCGATCCGCGCAATCCGCTTGACGGGCGGCAGGGCGTCAACGAGCGCATCATGCTGCGCGAACTGCTGCGCCGCGCGGACATGATGGTGATCCTTGAAAACAAGCTCGACGCGCTGGTGCGGCTGCACACGCCGTTCCCGCCCGGCATCATCGGCGGGGCCGGGCAACCCGGCCTCGTGCACAACCTGACGCTCGAATCGCAGAGCGGACCGAACGCCGGTCTGACCGAGGTGCTGATCCCGGCGGGCTATGTCGATACCGCTTACGATCCGGTGTTCACGCTTTCCGCCGACAGGACGCGCTATGTGCCGACGCCGTCGGACAAGCCGACCAAGCTCGATCCGCCGGGACTGCCGTTCTCGCTCGTCTTCCGCGCCGAGCCCGGGAAGGAGGATGTGCTGCTGCGCATTGCGTCGGCCTACGAAAACGCCAGCCGCCGCCGCATTCCGCCGCCGGACTTCCCGCCGTTGTAAATCGGGGGTTGCGAACCATCTTGTGACCGGCGAGGTGCTCTGACCGCTCACCGCCGGCCGATCCGGTGCTCTCATGGATCAATACGCCCTCGATTGCGATCTGATGCGACGCTGCATCCGGCTCGGCACGGCAGTGACGGAACACGATGACGTGCCGATCGGCTGTGTGATCGCTAAAGATGGCGAGATCATCGCCGAGGCCGGCAACGCCGTGCGGCAGAACACCGATCCGACTGCGCATGCCGAACTGCTGGCGATGAAGGCTGCGCGCGGCGTGCTCAACCGCTCCACACTCGCAGATTGCACGCTCTATACGACAGTCGAGCCGTGCCCGATGTGCTCTTTCGCCATTCGTCAGGCGCAAGTGGGCCGCGTGGTCTTCGCGATCGGCTCGCCGATCATGGGCGGCTTATCCAAATGGAACGTGTTGCGCGATCCCGGCCTTGCCGACGCGCTGCCGGAGGTTTTCGGCCCCGTACCGGAAGTGACGGCGGGGCTGCTCGGCTCCGAGGCGATCGATGCTTGGCGCCAATGGAATCCGCTCGTCTGGGCGGCGATCGAGCACCGGAGCATCTTTTCGGAGGGAGCCGAAAGCGACGCGGGCAAGCGGATACCGGCGCCGCCGGTCAAGCACCCGGTGCTTCGCTCGCTCGGAAAGCTGCGCGATCTGATTTGAGACCGGTTCTTCCCTCGCGGTCTCATCCCGAGGCGGATAGAGGCGGTGCCTCTAGGTTGCGGCTTTGTGGGATTGGGCGGCGAACGCATTCGTCCACCGCCCCGCAGCAATTATTTTCTCGCCGCCACGATTTTCTGCCGTTGCTCGCCCAGGCCCTCGATGCCGAGCGTCACCACATCGCCAACCTGCAGGAACTGCGGCGGCTTCATGCCGAGCGCGACGCCCGGCGGCGTGCCGGTAATGATGATGTCGCCCGGCTCCATGACGAAAAACTGCGAGCAATACCAGACGACGTGCTCGCAATCGAAGATCATGGTCCGCGTGTTGCCGGTCTGCCTTCGCTTGCCGTTCACGTCGAGCCACATGTCGAGGTTCTGCGGATCCTTGATCTCGTCCTTGGTGACGAACCAGGGGCCGATCGGGCCGAAGGTCTCGCAGCCCTTGCCCTTGTCCCATTGCCCGCCCGAGCGCTCGATCTGGAATGAGCGCTCCGATACGTCATTGCCGAGAAAATAACCGGCGATGGCCTGCTTGGCGTTCTCCTTGCTGAGATAGCGCGCGCGCTTGCCGATTACGATGCCGAGCTCGACCTCGTAATCGAGCTTAGTCGACTCGCGTGGCGTGATGGTGTCGTCGTTCGGCCCGCAGACGCAGGTCGCCATCTTGTTGAAGATGACCGGCTCCTTGGGCACCGGCATGCCGGCTTCCGCCGCGTGGTCGGAATAATTGAGTCCGATCGCGATGAAGTTCCTCACGTTGCCGACGCATGGCCCAAGCCGCGGGCGCCCCGGCACCGGCTTCAGGCGGGCGAGGTTCGCCTTCTTGATCTTGGCGAGGCCGCCGGAGGCGAGCATCGCGCCATCGATGTCTTTCACGATGCGCGATAGGTCGCGGACCTTGCCGTCCTCGCCGATGATTCCCGGCTTTTCTTTTCCAGGCGCGCCATAGCGGACAAGCTTCATAGTCGATCTCCTTGGGGCATGATGTTCTTCTTCGCCGCCTAACGGGCAAGAATGGCCGGTCGGACACCGGCCGGGTGGGGAATGTCCGCACGCCGCCGACCCTGTTAAGGGGTCATGCGCGAGGCAGGTCACCGCGGATATTGCGACGGCGATTTCGCGCGGGCAAGCCGGGGGGCCCCTTGCGGCTGCAATAATACAGCTATCGTGCGGGCGGACGACGCCAAAAATAGAGTATCAGGGCGTAGGTGACGAGGGCGGCGACAAGCAGCAGCATCCAATTCTGGCCGTGCAGGCCGAAGATACGGCAGTTGCCGACCAGCCAGTCGAGGGAGAGAATCATAGCCCGTGGGAGCCCCGCGCCCTTACGAAGTGCGGCCACATCCTAAGATCGGCGGTGCGCCGCGGACCGTAAATAGCGGGTAAAAAGCGAAAGTGTTGTGGTTAGCGCAAGCTAACGTGAATGCCGGCTTTTGCGGGACACCTTCACGAGCGGTCAAAGCGTCCACTTGGGATTTGCGGTGGCGGCAGAACGCCGACGGCGCCGGGCGCTATTCCGCCGCGCGCAATGTTGGCTGTAACCGGTCCTGCGCGCTGATCAGGCGCTGCATCACCTTCAGGTCGCGATCGGACAATTCCAGGCACGCATCGGCCCAGATTTGAACGATGCGGTCGAGTTCGGCCAAGGACACAGGATTCACTTCGCGGCCGGCTTTGAACACAGCGCGGCTGGCGGTGTGCCGTCGATGGCCACGGCGTACGTAATCCTGCGCCATGGCGATGCCCTCGCCGGGCTCGGCCAAAATGTGGACGAGGCCGAGTTCCTTCATCTCCTCCGCCGTATACATGCGGCTGCTCAGCATCATTTCCTCGGCGCGCGCAGCGCCGAGCCTGCGCGCCACCAGACTGTAGGCGCCCATGCCGGGAAACAGCCCGAACAGGTTTTCCGGAAAGCCGAACTTGGCGCCGCGCTCGGCGATGATGACGTTGAACGACAACAGCGACTCCAGGCCGCCGCCGAACGCATCGCCTTGCGCCAAGCCGATGGTGATCATCGGGAGGCCGAGACAGTTGATGTTGCCGTAGAGAATACGGACGCAGGATTCGCCGTAGGCGACGAGCGCCGCGCGGTTGCGCTCGCGAATCTTTCCGGCGAACAGACCAAGATCGCCGCCGAGGCTGAACACGCCAGGCGTGCGCGAACCTACCAGAAGATAACGCAGGTCATGCGGCCGATCGGCAAACATCGCCCTAATGCCGCGATGCCAAGCATGACAATCGTCGAGCAAGCCAGGATTATAGCAGGGCCTGCCCCGTGGACGCATGAAGCTCCATAGGGCGCCAGTGGCATCATCCCAAGTTACTTCGACTTGCTCGAGCTCAAAAAGCTGCCGCGCGCTTGCGGTATCATCCTGCCGTGAACAACGCCGCTCAGTCTCCTCGGAAGCAAAAGGTGCCGGATAGGCGACTGTGTAACGGAAGGAAGGAGCAGAGGACGCGATAGAGAGCATGTTCACGCACCGCGCTTAACTGATTTTTTACCTTAACATAACGTTACCTTCTTAACAATCGTGAGTTCGATTGCCGACGCTGGCGACAGTGCTCATCGGCGCGTTCTCGGCACGCAAATCGCGTGGAATTTTCGAAGAAAAGGCGACGGGGGTGCCGCGTTAACCAAACTTGAAACTTTTTGCCCGGCGCGGCGGTCCACACCTCGGCATTATCGCACCTCGCCGCGCCAGCTCTTGCTTGTTCATTGTCGTCCGGGCGTGATGACGATTTGAGCGAAATTGTCGCTCCATCTTTGCTGTAAATTCACCAGGAACTCCGATCGGGCGCGCCATTTGCTTCATGTTGATCCACCGCCGTTAGGATCGCGATCTTGGAAAGCCACGTCATCCAAGTCGCATGCTTATCAAGAAGCTGATCCAGACCCGCGTCGCTGATGCCGCCCTTCCGGCGGATATCCGCTCGGCGCTGGTCAAATCCTTATACGGACCCATCGTCTCGCTGATTCTCGGCGCGATCGGTTGTTCGATCATCGGATCGGCGGTCGCGCTGCGGATGGGCGATCCCTGGATCATGGCCGACTCGGTTGCGCTTTTCTGTGTCGGCGCCATGCGTGTGATTTCCGCGATCGCCTACGCGCGGCATCAGCAAACGGAGACCATTCGAAACATCCGGTTGTGGGAAAACATTTACGAATATGGCGCGTGGGCCTTCGCCGCTCTTCTCGGCCTGCTGTGCTGTCTGACGATCACGCAAAGCCGAGACGCTTCATTGCAAATGGTGGTCACCTCGACTGCGGCGGGCTACGCGGCTGCGATCTCAGGCCGCAATGCCGGCCGGCCGGTCATCGCGGTCGGCCAGCTCGCGTTAATAACCTTGCCGATGGCGGGCGCGCTGCTCGTCTATCCCGACTGGCCGCACAGGGCGCTCGGCCTGGTCGCCCTGATGTTTATCTACGCGATGATGGACATAACGCTGAGCATTCGCGATATCATCATTCAGGCGCTGACGATGACGCGCAAGGAAGCCGCGCTGGCCGCCCGCTTCGAGGAGCAGGCGAGCCGTTTCGACGTCGCTCTCAACAACATGTCCCACGGATTGTGCATGTTGGACCAGCAGGATCGGCTGCAAGTCTGGAATGTTCGCTTTCTGGAACTACTGCACCTGCAAAACGCGCCGGTTCACGTCGGGATGCATATTTCGCGCTTGGTGCGCCACAGCATTCGCGCCGGCAATCACAAAGGCAAGCGCGCCAGACAGGTATTCGCAGAACTCGTCGAGAGCCTTCGGCAAGACAGCTTCGAGCAGGTTCAAACGTCACTTCAGGGTGATCGCACGATCGCACTTTCACGCCGAACGATGGCCGATGGCGGCTCCGTGATCATCCTTGAAGATGTGACCGAGCGTAAGCGCGCGCAACAACGGATAGCGCACTTGGCCAAGTACGATGAGCTTACCGGGCTCGCCAACCGGTCTCAATTCCACGAGCGGATCGCGAGCATGCTGCATGCGCTGGATAACAACAAGGGCCATTTGGCGATTCATTTGATCGACCTGGATCGCTTCAAGGGCATCAACGACACGCTTGGCCATCCGGTCGGTGATAAGCTGCTCAAAGCCGTGGCTGGCCGGCTCATCGGCGCGATGGCGCCGACCGATGTTATCACGCGCTTTGGCGGGGATGAATTCGTCGTGTTGCAAGCCGCTCCGGCGCGTCGGCATCAGGCGCAGGCGCTCGCACAACGTCTGGTCAAGGTCCTGGATGAACCGTTCGAGATCGACGGCCACCGCATCGATATCGGCGCGTCGATCGGCATCGCGATGGCGCCCGAGGACGGCGCCAATGCGGATGAGCTCCTGAAGAAGGCGGACATGGCGCTCTACGCGGCGAAGAGCCAGGGCGGCGGCCGGCACTGTTTCTTTGCGGCGGAAATGGAGAACGCCGCACAAGAGCGCCGCATGCTGGAGCTCGACTTGCGCGAGGCGCTCGCGGCCAGTCAATTCAGCTTGCATTACCAGCCGTTGGTGGATCTGCGCACCGGTCGCGTGACGGCTTGCGAAGCCCTGGTGCGTTGGCTCCATCCAACGCGCGGAAATATCCCGCCGTCGGTATTCGTTCCCGTCGCCGAGGAGACCGGGTTGATCATCGCGCTTGGCGAATGGGTATTGCAGCGGGCCTGTACGGACGCGGCGACTTGGCCGCAAGGCATCAAAGTGGCCGTCAATCTGTCGCCCGTTCAATTCAGGGACCGCAGTCTGCCGTTACAGGTGGTTGCAGCGCTGGCGAAAACCAAGCTCCCGGCGCAAGAGCTCGAGCTCGAAGTCACCGAGCGCTTGTTGCTCGAGGATTCGGAGGGCACGATGGCGGCAATGGAGCAGCTCAACAGTCTCGGCGTGGGCATCTCGCTCGACGATTTCGGCACCGGGTACTCGTCGCTCAATTACTTGCGCAAATTCCCGTTCCACAAGATCAAAATCGACCAGTCGTTCATTCGGGGCCTGGGCGATCAGCGCGATGCCCGAACGATCATCGGCGCGGTCGCCAGCCTCGGCGCTGGGCTCGACAAGATCGTCGTCGCGGAGGGCGTCGAAACGGAAGAGCAGATGAAGCTGGTGCGGGCGCAAGGCTGCCACGAAGGACAGGGGTATTTCTTCGGTGCGCCCATGACCCGTGCCGAGATCGATGCCCGGCTGAGATCTCAGGCCGCCGAGCCGCAGCTGGTGGCGTAATCGTTGTCGGGGGAACGAGTGTGGCCGGCGAGCCACGCTTTCACAACATAGCGCCCATGACCCGACTCAGGCAGATTGTGCGTGGTTGGACAGTTCGTCACGATAGTCATCGAGGGTAGGGGTTTGGCGCCTCCGAACAGGCGCCTTTGGGGGGCCAACAGCCATGACGACCAGCGGGCGCTACGCGCATGCAGTCGGTGCTTTTGCTGCCTTGTTGATGACCACCGCTGCCGCCCATGCCGGCGGATTTGCCATTCGCGAAATGAGCGCCTACGGGCAGGGATCGTCCTTTGCGGGGGTGGCTGCCGGGGGCGCGCTGTCATCGCTGTTCTGGAATCCGGCGACGATGACGCAAATGCCGGGCGTCCAGACGGAATTCGTCGCCACCGGCGCTTTTGGTTCTGCAACCCACACCGTTGACAGCGCCAGCACGCTCGCAGTCTTTGGTGGCGCGCCGAACAGCGCCCGCGATGCGCTCGTGCCGTCCGGATATTTTTCCTGGCAGGTCAACCCGCGCGTTTGGCTTGGGCTCTCGTTCAATTCACCGTTCGGGCTTTCGGTCGGTTTCCCGGATGTGTGGGCCGGGCGCGACTATGCCGAGAGCACGAGCCTGAAAACCTACAACGCAACGCCAAGCGTTGCCGTGCGCATCACCGACTGGTTGAGCATAGGCGCCGGCGTGCAAATTCAATATGCCAATGCCAATTTCTCCAGCGGTATCGGCGCGACGCCGGGGGCTGTCCTCAACATCGGCGGCACGGGCTGGGGCTATGGGCTCACGGCGGGTATCACCGTGACACCGACACCGACAACCATGATCGGTCTCGGCTGGCGCTCCGCGATCGATCAGAAAATCGACGGCTCATTGTCTCTGCCGGCGGGACCGGTTTTCAATCCGCCGTTCTCGACTCCCGGCTCGGTTAATACGACCATCAATTTGCCGGATGTCGTCAGCCTGGGTATCCGCCAAAAAGTGACGCCGCAACTGACTTTGCTCGGCACCGTCGAGTGGTCGAACTGGAGCCGCATCGGCACGTCGGTCGTAACGCAAGCGAATGGCGCGCCCGCGCTGGTGCTCAATGGACTCGGCGGCGGCGCCGTCGCCCTGCCGTTCCGCTATAGTGATGGCTGGCTCTATTCACTCGGCGCCGAATACCAATGGGACCCGCGGATTAAGCTGCGCGCCGGCGTTGCCTACGAAAAGTCGCCCATCACCGACGACGTCCGCACGCCGCGGCTGCCGGACAACGACCGGTACTGGGTTTCGGCCGGCTTGAGCTACAACATCACCAAGGCGCTCGCCTTCGATCTCGCTTACTCGCACATCTTCGTGAAGTCGACATCGGTGGCGATCGCGCCCGGCAATCCTTGGTTCAATGGCGCTGTCACTTATTTCGGCAACGTCGACTCCGACATCGATCTGCTATCGATCGGATTGCGCTATCAATGGATGTGAGCGGGCGCTCTTCCGCCAGAAGCGCTTAAAACGCACCGTTGAGCATTCCGCCGTCAATCAGCAGGTTTTGGCCGGTGATGTAGCCCGCCTGCGCAGAACACAAGAAAGCGCAAGCCGCTCCGAATTCATCCGGCTGGCCGAAGCGGCGTGCCGGGATGGTTGCAAGACGGGTCTTGGCCGCATCGTTTTCGCTTGTCCCCGCCTTCCGCGCGTTTGCTTTGAGATTCGCGCGCAGCCGGTCGGTATCGAAGGCACCGGGTAGGAGGTTGTTGATGGTCACGCCATCGGCGGCCACGCTGCGGGCAATGCCGGCGAGAAACGCCGTCAGCCCGGCGCGCGCCCCCGAGGAGAGATCCAGGCCTGCGATCGGCGCCTTCACCGACGACGACGTGATATTGACGATGCGGCCGAATTTGCGCTCGCGCATCGGCTCGATCACTTTCTGAATCAGCTCCACGGCTGCGATCATATTGGCGATCACGCCGTCGATCATGTTTTGCCGGCTCAACTCACGGAAGTCGCGAAACGGCGGTCCGGCATTGTTGTTGACCAGGATGTCGGGCGCCGGGCAGGCGGCGAGCAGCGCCGTCTGCCCCTCCGGTGAGGCGACGTCGGCGGCGACCGGAATCACCTTGGCTCCGGTGGTTTGCGCGATCTCGCTTGCCGCCGCCTGCAACGCCGCCATATCGCGGCCGTTCATCACCACCTCGCAGCCTGCTTCGGCAAGAGCGCGCGCGCAGCCTCTGCCGAGCCCCCGGCTCGAGGCGCAGACAATGGCCCTGCGGCCGGCAATTCCGAAATCCACTGGTATAGTCCTTTTCGATGAAAACCTGAGCGGCTGGAGTGTCGGGGTCGGGAGCCGGGGGTGTCAACCCGAATGGCGAATAGTGAATAGCGACTGGTGAATAGGGAAAACTTTTCCACCTATTCTCGCTTCGCTACTCACTATTCGCTACTCGCTATTCGCGCTACCTTCTCTTTATGAACATCGCCAGCACTCCAATGCTCCCCACCGCCGCCGATATTGCCGCCGCTGCGCAACGGCTTAAAGGCGTCGCGGTGCGAACGCCGCTCGTCAACGCGCCGGTGCTCGATGCGCGCTTGGCCGCGCGTGTTTTCCTCAAAGTCGAGACGCTCCAGCGCACCGGCTCGTTCAAGTTCCGCGGCGCCTACAACAAGATTTCATCGATACCGCCGGAGCGGCGTGCCGCGGGCGTCGTCGCCTATTCTTCGGGCAATCACGCGCAAGGCGTGGCGGCGGCGGCGCGGCTCTGCGGTTTGCATGCCACCATCGTGATGCCCGCTGATGCGCCGGCGGCAAAACGCGCGCGCACCGCCGCGCTTGGGGCCGAGATCGTGCCCTATGATCGTGACCGGGAAGACCGCGCCGCGATCGCCGAGGGTATCGCCGCTGAGCGCGGCGCCACGCTGGTGCCGCCCTACGACGACCCGCTCATCATCGCCGGCCAGGGGACCATCGGCGCGGAAATCGTCGAGGACCTCGGCGCACTCGGGCTGAGGCCGGACATCGTGCTGATTGGGGTTTCCGGCGGCGGGCTTGCCGCCGGTATCGCGCTCGCGGTGAAAGCCGCCGTGCCGGGCGCGACCATTTATGCGGTCGAGCCTGAGGGCTTCGACGACACGTTGCGCTCATTTGCGAGCGGACGGCGCGAAAGCAATGCGAGGATGAGCGGCAGTATTTGCGATGCCCTGATGAGCGGCTCGCCGGGCGAACTCACCTTTCCGATTACGCGCAAGCTGATCGGGCAGGGCGTGACGGTGAACGATGCGGATGTCGGCCGTGCCGTGCGCTATGCTTTTGAGGAATTGAAGCTGGCGGTCGAGCCGGGCGGGGCGGTCGGGCTTGCGGCGCTGCTCGCAAACAAGGTGGACGCCAAAGGCAAGGTCCTCGTCGGCGTGCTGTCGGGCGGCAATGTGGATGCCGAACTGTTCGCGAGGCTGATTGGCGAATAGCAATGGGTGAGTAGCGAGTAGCGTCCTGGTCAGCAGTTATTCGCTACGTTACTGTTCGCCATTCGCCTACGTGAACAAGGCGATCCGTTCTTCCTCGCTCAGCGCCATGATGAAAGCGAGCGCGTCGCTCCTACCGGCGGAGCCGGAGGAGCGCGGCCTCAGATCATCTTCGCGGGTGCTTACGCGCGCGTCGTCTGTCGGCGCAGGCCGGGTCTTTTCCGTTCTTTCATCGGAATCGGCGGTCAATGCATGGGGTTCAAGCACAAGCGGGTCAGGAGGTGCATCGATCCAGCGTACTTGCGTGACCTCGCTCGCGTGCGGGATTGCTGCTCGCTCCGGCGCTCTGTCGTTTTTCTCGATAGCTTCGGGCACTGAGGTCAGCACATCGGCCAGCCGTGATGCCAACAAGTCAAGCAAAGACGCGAGCTGAGCCGCTTTCGCCGGCAGCGGGCTTGTCTCGACCATGGGTCGCGCCGCGCGCAGGTCATCGAGCAGCGCCTGCAATTCCATGCGCGTAAGGTGAGCGGCGGCCTGCGTGCTTTGCGCGCGTATCAGTGTCTCGATGCGGTCGAGGGCGGCGAGTAGAGCGGAGGTGTCAGCGGCGCGGGCGCGGCGGGCATGCTCGGCCAGGAATGCTCGGCCGCGCGCGCTTTCCGACAGCGCGCTGACCAGCGCCTGGTATTCAGGCTCGCGCAACGCCTCTGCCGGCGGTGCGAACGCGAGCGCAGTCGTCTGGTTCGGCATGGGCAACCCGTGGGCGGCAGTTTATCAATCAGCCCGCCTGATTCGGCCAGAAAAGACGGCAGCAATGACGCTGGTTGTCCCATTCCGCTTCGGCTTCGCCACCCGCCTGGCGGCGTTCTATGCCGCTTACTTCGTGCTCGGTGGCATGCAGATGCCCTTCCTTCCCGTCTGGCTGAAGGCCAAGGGACTGGATGCGCGCGTGATCGGCATCATGCTTGCGGTGCCGCTGGTGGTCCGCGTCCTTGCGATTCCGCTGATCGCGCGCGAGGCCGATCGGCGCGATGCCTTGCGTCCCGTGCTGGTGCTGACGACGGCGGCGACCGTTGTCGGCTACGCTGCCTTCGGGCTCTCTTCCGGCGCGGCGGCGCTGCTCGTAGCTTTCACGCTCGCCTCGCTGGCCTATACGCCGATCATGCCGCTTGCGGAAACCTACGCATTGCGGGGGCTTGCCGCGCGCGGACGTGCCTATGGACCGGTGCGCCTGTGGGGCTCGCTCGCGTTTATCGTCGGCAGCTTTCTGGCCGGCTTCGCGGCCGACCGGATCGACGGACGTGATCTCATCTGGCCGATTGTAACCGCGACGGCCGCAGTAGCCTTGGCTGCCTTTGCCCTCGAGCCGCTCAAGCTCGCGGACTTGCGGACGCCGGCGCAGCCGGCGGTGCGGCGCGGGCTTTGGCGCGAGCCTCCATTTGCCGCAGCCGTGGCGGCTGCTGCCCTGATCCAGGCCAGCCACGCGATGTTCTACGGTTTCTCTGCGCTCGAATGGGGCCGCCTCGGTCTCGACGGCAGGGAGGTCGCAGCGCTCTGGGCGCTCGGGGTGGTCGCCGAAATCGTGCTGTTCGCCTTACAAGGCCGGCTGCCCGCCCTTTTCGAGCCCACCATGCTCATGATGATCGGCGCCGGCGGCGCCGTCGTGCGCTGGGTCGGCATGGCGCTCGGCCCGCCGCCGGCCCTCTTGCCGTTCCTGCAGCTGCTGCACGCGGCCTCGTTCGGCGCTACCCACCTTGGGGCGCTTACGTTCATCGCGCGCCACGCACCGGCAGGGCAAGCCGCGAGCGCGCAAGGTTGGCTCGCAATCGCGCTCGGCCTCGCCATGGCAGCGTCCATGGCGGTCTCGGGTTGGCTTTATGCCAGCTTTGGGGTTGCCGCTTACGGCGCTATGGCGCTAGCGGCGATCGTTGGCGGCGGCTGCGCGTCCGTAGCGCATCGTACGCGACATATAACGATGCCGTAAATGCGCGCGATAGGACCGGCGCTCGTTCGGCTCTCCGCAACTCGGCACGATCCCGGCGAGATCCCGACCTTGCATGTAGATCATGCGCCGTGACAGGCCGCCATGGCGGTTGATCCAATGCCGCACGCGGCTGGGATAAAATTTCCATAATTCGTGGGTGCCGGGGATGCTGGTCACCGGTTCGCCGTCACGTCCCGGCATCCAGGCGGCATGAAAACCGAAACGGGCGCGCGGCGTTGCGCAGATGCGGTCGCGAGGAATCATGCCGAGGATGAGGGTGCAGGCCGAGAGGCAATTGCCGTCGACGACGACTTGCTCACCGGAGGCGCGCAAGGAAGCAAAGGTTTGCAAGTAATGGCCTATTTGGCCGCCGCGATCGCCCGCGATGCGTACCGTTGCGGATGCCGATGTCGCGCAGGAGGCCAACAGAATAGCAGCAAGCAGCGTGCCCGGAAGACGCATGGCTCCTCCCCGTTATTGTTGCCCCGCGACGGCGGGGATGCTCTGACGCCACTGTAATCCAAGCACCGGCGTCTCGGAAAGGATTTGTTAATCCAAAATTTAGGACAATCGGTGAACAAATTCAGGTATTTAGCTGATTTCGAGAAGTTCCTTGTGGGTAGCTGGCCGTAAACTCTATCCCCACAGGGCCGGGGCGGGCGGGAAGACCTCGCTGTCGCGGTAGAGCAGACCGTCGGGGCGATCCTTCGCCAACAGAAGAGGGCCGTCCAGGTCGATGAAATCGGCCCCTTGCCCGAGCAGCACGGCAGGAGCCATGGCAAGGGAAGTTGCGACCATACACCCGACCATGATGGTCAGGCCGCGCTGACGTGCCTCCACGGCCATGGCGAGCGCCTCGGTCAGGCCGCCAGCCTTGTCGAGCTTGATGTTGACGGCATCGTATTTGCCGGCGAGCGAGGGAAGCGACGCGCAGTCGTGTGCGCTTTCGTCGGCGCAGACGGGGAGGGGCCGCGCTATTCTTGCGAGTGCACCATCGCAGCCGGCGGGCAGTGGCTGCTCCACCAAAGCGACGCCGGCCTCGGCGCAGGCGGCCAAATTGGCGGCGAGGTTGTCCTCGTCCCATCCTTCGTTAGCGTCGACGATCAGCTTGGCGTGGGGTGCGCTGGCGCGGATAGCGGCGATGCGCTCCGGATCGCCGTCGGCGCCAAGCTTGACTTTCAGCAGGGCGCGGTGGCTTGCGGCGCCCGCCGCTGCGGCCATGGCATCGGGAGCGGCAAGCGAAATTGTCAGCGCAGTAACGAGCGGCTTCGGCGCGGGCAAGCCAGCCAACGCATGCGCCGGTCGGCCGACACGTTTGGCCTCCAAGTCCCAGAGGGCGCAGTCGAGCACATTGCGCGCTGCGCCAGCGGGCAGGATTTTTTGCAGCTCAGCGCGGGGCAGACCGGCTTCGACCCGGGGCCGCATGGCCTCCAGCGTGGCTCGGACGCCTTCCACATTTTCGCCGTACCGCGCATAAGGTACACATTCGCCCCGGCCGCGTGCCTTGCCGTCGCCAATTTCGGCCGTCACCACAATGGCTTCGGTTTTGGCGCCACGGCTGATGGAAAAGGCGCCGCGAATCGGCCAGTTCTCGACGGAGAGGGTGAGGGTTTGGGCCAAGGCTCAGACGACGGCGAAATGACGCGAGGATTCGAACCCTCGACAGGTTTATGTCCTATGGTCAAGTGTCTCCCGCGCCGGGAGTGGCACGCATGCGTATCCCCGGCCGTCCACCAGAGGCTAGCCGCGTGAGCGATACACTTCTTCAAGGCTCGACCGAAGGCGACCGGCTGCGGCTCGCCGCCGGCGGCGCATGGATTGCCGAGAACGCGCGCCGCCTGGAAAGCCAAGTGGATGGCGAAATCCAGCGCCACGACGCGGCCAGGCGTGTCGATATCGATATGGGGGCGGTCGAGCGGCTCGATACCTTCGGCGCCTGGTTGTTGGAGCGGTTGGTGCGCGCCTTCAGTGGCCGCGGAGCCCAGACCCTGGTTACCGGGCTCAAGGACGACTACCGCCCGCTGCTTGACGAGTTGCAAGCCGTCAAACCGGCCGAAGCGCGGCCGCCTCGCCGCGGGGGCGTGGTGGACGGACTTGCCGCGGTCGGCCGCGGCGTTGTCGGCGCGGGCTGGACGTTCGTCGGCATCCTCAACATGCTGGGCGCGCTGGCGGTCGCCTTCGCGCGGGTGGTCGTTCACCCGCGTCGTTTCCGTTTCACCTCGATGGTCCACCAACTCGACAACGTCGGCTGGCGGGCGGTGCCGATCATCCTGCTCATCACATTCCTAATCGGCTGCATCATTGCGCAGCAGGGCATTTTTCACTTTCGCAGGTTCGGCGCCGAGATTTACGTCGTCGATATGGTTGGCATTCTGGTGGTGCGCGAGATCGGCGTGCTGATCGTATCGATCATGGTCGCCGGCCGCTCGGGCAGCGCCTACACCGCCGAGCTTGGGGCCATGAAGATGCGCGAGGAGATCGATGCGCTCCACACCATGGGCTTCGATCCGGTCGAGGTATTGGTGCTGCCGCGCATCATCGCGCTTGTCATCGCCGTGCCGATTTTGACCTTTCTCGGCTCCATGGCGGCGCTCTACGGCGGCGGCCTGGTCGCCTGGCTTTATGGTGGCATCGATCCCGATATCTTTCTGCAACGGCTGAAGGAAGCGGTCTCGCTCCAGCATTTCGCGGTCGGGATGATCAAGGCGCCGTTCATGGCCCTGATCATCGGCGTGGTCGCCTGCGTCGAGGGGCTGAACGTGAAGGGCAGCGCGGAATCGCTCGGCTTACGGACCACCGCTTCGGTGGTCGAGGCGATCTTTCTGGTGATTGTTGTCGACGGACTTTTCGCGATCTTCTTCGCATCCATCGGAATGTGAGCATGGCCGGCAACGGGCAACGAGGAACGGTGATCGAAGTCCGCGACCTCGTGGTCGGCTTCGATAATCATGTCGTCCTCGACCACGTCGACCTCGACGTCTATCGCGGCGAGGTGCTCGGCTTCGTCGGCGGCTCGGGCGCCGGCAAATCGGTGCTGATGCGCACGATCATCGGCCTGTTGCCGCGGCGCCAAGGCCGCATCAAGGTGCTTGACGTCGATATGGACGCTGCCACCGATGCCGAGCGGCAGGCGGTCGAGCGGCGGTGGGGCGTACTGTTCCAGCAGGGCGCGCTGTTCTCGTCGCTGACGGTCCGCGAAAACCTGCAATTTCCGATCCGCGAATATCTCAAGGTCTCGCAGCGCCTGCTCGACGAACTCGCCTTGGCCAAGCTCGAAATGGTTGGCCTCGACGGCAGCGTTCTGGAGAAGTTTCCCGCCGAGTTGTCGGGCGGCATGACCAAGCGCGTGGCGCTCGCCCGCGCGTTGGCGCTCGATCCCGATATCGTTTTCCTTGACGAGCCGACCTCCGGTCTCGATCCGATCGGCGCTGGAGATTTCGACTCTCTCATCGCCACGCTACAGCGCACCTTGGGACTGACGGTGTTCATGGTCACCCACGACCTCGACAGTCTGCACACGGTCTGCGACCGCATCGCTGTGTTGGCTGATGGCAAGGTGATCGCCGCCGGAACCATGGAAACAATGTTGGCCTCGCAGCACCCATGGCTGCGCGAGTACTTCCACGGCAAGCGCTCGCGCGCGGGCCATCAGGCGGAAACGTCCCGGTTACCGGCTTAGCATAGCGTCCAGCCCGCGATTCGCTCCCCGGGGTCAGCTTTCGGCCCTATTCCTCTGGCAGCAGGTCGCGTTTTGGCTCGCTGCTCTGGCCGGGTCGCTTTGGAGTCGGGTATGGAGAACAAGGCGAATTACGCGCTCATCGGTCTGTTCACGCTGGCGGTGATCGCCGGCGCTTTCGGCTTTGTTTTTTGGCTGCAATCCGGTGGGACTGGCGGCGAGCGGACCAGCTACCGTGTCGCCTTCGACGGTTCGGTGTCCGGCCTGCGCACGGGAAGCGCCGTGCTGTTCAATGGCATACGGGTCGGCGAGGTCACGGGGCTCGCTCTCGATGCGAAAAATCCGCAGCAGGTGATTGCCACGGTGTCCATCGCCAAGGCAGTGCCCGTGCATCAAGACACCCACGTCGGCATGGAGTTCCAGGGTCTCACCGGTATTGCCTCACTTTCGCTGCGCGGCGGCACTGCCTCCTCGCCGGTGCTCGTCGGCAGTATCGGCAACCCGCCGCTGTTGCAGGCCTCGCCTGCGGCCTCCTCCGACGTGACGCAGAGCGCGCGCGACGTGATGCGCAGACTCAACGAATTCCTCGCCGACAACCAGAAGGCCTTCCATGGCGCGCTCGAGAACATCGACAAGGTAACCGCCACACTTGCCGAGAACTCGAAACACATCGATAGCGCGCTGCAGAACATCGACAAGTTCACGGGCGCGCTCGCGCGCAATTCGGATCGCATCGACCAGATCGTCGCGGGCGCGCAGAACTTGATCGGTGGCGAGGACGGCAAGAGCGGGCAGATCAACCAGGCGGCATCCTCGATCAGTGCTTTGGCGGACAAGCTCGACAAGCGGACGGCTTCCGTCGTGTCGAGCTTCAATGAGCTGACCGCCGCGGGCAAGCGTCAACTCGACGCGCTGTCGAGCGATGCGCACCGCACGCTGAACACGCTCGACCGCACCATCAAGAACATCGATCAAAACCCCAGCCGCCTGTTGTGGGGCGGTGCGCCGGCTCCACCGGCCTCAAACAGCACCCGCCGCTGAGCGGTTACAGGGGTTCGCTGCGCCGACTGCCCCAAACGCTTGGCCCGCAGACGGGAAGATCCCGGCTGTGAGAGGGAATGATACAGGCCGATCTGACTTTATTCTAACCGGCCGGCGGCGTGTGCGAGCATGGTGTAGACCTTGCCGGTTTCCGAGGTGAGGTAAGTGCGCGCCATCATTTGGCTGGCGTCCTCACGCGAGGTTTCTTCCAATAGCCGCTCGAACTCGCCGATGTAACGGTCGACCGTTTGTTTGAACTCGCGGTCGCCGCGGTATTTGCGGCGGATTTCCTCGAACGCCTTTTGGCCTTGCATCGTGTAGAGCCGTCGCGTGAATACGTTACGCTCGCCGCGCTTGTAGCGGTCCCAAAGATCGGCGGCCGCTTCGTGGTCGATCATCCGTGCGATATCGACGGATAGCGAATCGAGCGACTCGATCGAGTGGCGGGGGGTGCGTTCCTCGGGCGCCCGCGCAGGTTCGCGCGGATACTCACGCGCAGGTTCTTCGGGTTCTGAAGCGCGGCTTAGCAAATCGCTGAGCCAGCCCCGATTGTTGCCGTTAGGCGCGGGCAATGGCGCTTCTTGCGGTCGCGCCGCTGTGAATCCCGGAATCTCATTGCGCGGCGCGGTCGGCTGTCGCGGCAGCAACTCGCTGCGCCCGGGCGGCGGATTGCGCGATGGTCCTTCGCTGCGCGTCGGGCCGGTCGGGCGCGGCGACATGTCGTTACGCGCCGGCGGTGCGACACGTACGGGCGGTTCGGCATGCGCCGACGTTTCGCCGCGGCCGCCGATCGTGGCGGTCGCCGCCGGTTCCTCACGTCCTGCGCGCCGCGAAGGCTCGACCGCGTCGAGATTGCGGCCGTGGCGCGCGACGATGCGGTTGAGTTCTGCAAGCGCCTCGATCTGATCGACGATCACGCGGCGCATTTGCGCCGCGCTTTCAGCCGTCTCCTGTGGCAAGTCAAAGATGCCGCGCCGCAGCTCAGCGCGGGTGCTCTCCAATTCCCGCTGCATTTCGGCGGCCATCTCCTTCATGCCCTCCATCACTTCGGTGAAGCGGCCGCTGGCGTCGCGGAAGACGGTATCGGTGTCGCCGACCGCCTGCTGGTAGATGGAGCGCATCGTTTCGCTCGTGCGCCGGCGCTCGTCTTCCGCATTGGCGCGAATGCGCTCGTACTGTTCGCTGACAGCGCGTTCGCCCGCCGCGCTGCTTTCGGCCACGACACGGGCGACCTCCTCGGCCTGTTCCCGCATTCGGTCGTATTGTTCTCCGATCGCGCGGGCACCTTCGCTCGTACTCGCCGCCATCGCATGAGCAATGTCTTCGGCGCGCTGGCGTACTTGCTCGTATTGCTCGCCGATCGCGCGCGTGCCCTCGGCAGTCGCTTCGGAAACCATGCGGGCGACGTCGCGGGCACGGGCAGCGGCCGTTTCCAGCGACTGGTCGAGCAGGCTCGAGAAGCGCTCGAGCCGCTGCTGGATGTCGCCGGTGCGGGTCTCGATCGTGCTGACCAATGCGTCGAGCTGGGCGCAGCGCTGGCCGACGGCATCTTCGGTGCGCCGGTTGCTGCGGTCGATCGACTCGATCGACTGTGCGAGCTCGCGCCCGTGCGCATCGAATTCATTGGCGAGTTGGCCGAGATCCGTGATGAGCTGAGCGGTCACTTCACGGAAGCCCGTGATGTTCGTTTCCACCCGGCCCGTGACCTCGTTCGTCGCGCCGGTCACTTCGTTCATGGCGGTGACAAACTCGGACACGCGTGTGACCAGCGTGTTCTCGATCGACCCCATGTTCTCGTGCGCGCCCGAAAGCACCTCTTGCAGCATGATGTTGGCCTCGCGCAGCCGCTCGAACAAGGCGGAGGCGTCGCCGGTCAACATGCCGTGGGTCTCCTGCATCTCCTTGATGGTCGCTTTGGCGGTTTCCTGCGAGCGTGCGATCGCCGCTTGCGTGGAATCCTGCAACTGGTCGAAAGCGCGCGTTACCGAAGTAGACGCATTTTCGCCCGCGGCGTTGATCAGGCGCGAAATCTCCGCACCGTTGTCGTGCACTGTCCGCGACAAAGTGAGGCCTTTATCCTCGATTGCACGTAACGCTTCGTCGGTGGCGCTGCCAATCTCGCCGGCGAAGCGCTGGCCCGTTTCGGCGAATGCGGACAACACGCTGCCGCTGTGTTCTGAGAGCAGGCGTGAAATTTCAGCACTGTTGTCGTGCACTGTCCGCCGAAAGGTGAGGCCTTTCTCCTCGATCGCACGTAATGCTTCGTCGGTGGCGCTGCCGATCTCGCCGGCGAAGCGCTGGCCCGTCTCGGCGAATGCGGACAACACGCTGCCGCTGCGCTCCGAGAGCAGGTGGGTCATTTCGCTGGCCCGCTCGCTGAGGGTTGCGGCGATTTCGTCGGCCTTGCCGGCAAGCCCGCGGGCGACCTCCTCGCTCACCCCGCGCAAGGTGCGCTCGGCTTCGCCGGCGCTGGCCCGGATCGCCTCGTTGTTGGCCGCCGCGGCGGCACCGAGCGTGCGTTCGGCTTCGCCAGCGCTGACGCGAATGGCATCGCTGGTCGAGATGGCCAATTCGCCGAGCGAGCGCTCGGCATCCTTGGCATTGACCTTGATCGACTGGCTCAACTGCTCCATGCGGGCGTGCACCGCATCGGCTGCCGCTCTCGTGCGATTTTCGATGTGCTCCGCCACCGCCTCGGCGCGGCCGACCAGCAGCTCTTCGAAACGGGTGATGCGGATGTCGAGCGCGTCGGCTACTTCTCCCGCGCGCCCGACCAGCGTCCGGTCGAGCTCTTCAGTCTTGATGCGAATGGAGTTGGCGACTTCGGCCCCCCGGACATTGATCGTTTCCACGGCGGCGCCGAGCTGGCGGTCGAGGGTGCCGGCGAGTTGTTGGCCACCGTCGGCCAGCGCCTTGTTGACGGTCTCGACGCGCGTGCTCAGCATGTGGTCGAACTGCGACATGCGCTGATCGAGCGCGCTGGCGAGCTCGTTTGAGCGGTCGCCGACGCGTTGGTCGAACGTATCGAGATGATTGCGCATGGCTTCGGAGACTTCTTGCGTGCGATGGCCGAGCCGCTCGACCAATTCGCCGCCGTAGGTCTTCACCGTGCGATCGAATTCCGCGATGTGACGGGTAATCAACCCGCCGAGTGTTTCGGCATCACGGGAGATTTTCTCCGTGAGTTCCATCCCGCCATGCTGGAATATCTCGTCGAAGGCCTGCAAGCGCCCGACCAGCATCTCCTTGACCGCGTCACCGCGGCTTTCCAGCGCCTGGACCAAGGTATCGGTGCTGGCGCGGAAACTGTCGGCCACCGCGTTGATGCGGCTTTGCAAGGCCTCGCCGACCTGGGCCCCGGTCTGCTCCATGCGCCCGACCGCATCGTCGCCACGCTTGCCAAGGTCGGCCAAGAGCCGATCGCCAATGGTCAGTAGGCTCTTGTGCAGATCGTTGGCACGTTCCTGCATGCTTTCAAGCACGCGGCCGGAATTGTCGGTGAGCGCCTCGGTGAATGCCTGCGACCGTGAGCCCATGTCGGCGATCGTGCGCGCGGCATTCTGGGCGAATGCCTGCGCCACTTGGTTGAGACGGGCATCCATCATCTCGTACAGGCGCGCGGCGAGCTGGTCGAACTCCTGCTGCACCGTCTCGCCTTTGAACTTCAAGCTTTCAATAAGCTGCTGGTTGGCGGTGACAATGGCCTGCGTGGTGCGCCCGCCGGCATCGTTCAATGTGGCGGTGGCGCGCTCGCTGGTGTGAGTAAGGACCGTGGTGGTCTGTTCGTTGGTCGTCTCCAGCCGCTCGAGGATAATGCTGCCGCGCTCGCCGAGCGTATCGATCATGGAATCGCCGGCGTGGCCAAGCGCGAGGGTGATGTGTTCCCCCTTTTCGGTCAGCGAACGGGTGACGCGCTGCGCCACTTCGTTGACCTTGTCGGCCACCAGGTCGCCGACCGAGGTAATGTCGTGTGAGAGGTCGAGATGGACGCTGGCTATCACGCTGCGCACGTGCTCGGCCTGGGCAACCAGTGTTTCGCGCTGGTTGGCAAGCTCGCCGAGGAGGTCACGGATGCGCACCTCGTTGTCGTTATAGGCGCGTTCGATGGCGGAAACTTCATTGTGCACCAGCGACTCGAGTTCGGCGGCGCGTGCGAGCGCCCGCTCGACACCGTCCCCCATGGCGGCGACCTCGCGGCGGATGGCTTGCCCCACGGTCATGACCGACTCGCGGGCGGCGGTCTCAGGCTGGGCCAGGCGCATGGCCACCCCGGCCATCGATTCCGAAACGGCGCGCAATTCGTGCGAACGGCGCAACAAGTGAGCGAGTGCGTAGAAAACGAGTATTGGCACGGTGATGGCGGCGGCGACGCCTACCATTGCGGCGGCGCTCAAGCTCGGCGTGCCGGCCACGGCTTGCAATTCCGGCCAGAAGAGGAAAGCCACCGCAATGCCGCCGGCCGCCCAGGCGAGGGCCGCGATGCTCGCGATGAGATAGGGTACGCGCGAGGCGGGCCGCTGCTGCAGGTTGTGCAGCATCTGCCCCACGGTCGCGCCGTCGTCATTGGCCGGCCGTGGCGGGACCGCCGGATGTTCAGAAAACAATTCGGTCACCGCCGGTGCCGGTTCGCTCGGCTCAGCGGGAGCCGCCGGGCCCTCGGCCACATGGCGGCTGTCAGTGATTTTAAGCGCCTCTTGAATGGCGTTCAGCGCCTGTTCGGTCGGATCCTTGGATTTCGGTGGACTGTTCGCCATGTTCGGTTGTCGCCTCGTTTGAACGCAAGACAATTGTCCGCGACCTCGCCCAACCAGAGCGTTAGCCGTCGTCTGCGCGTTGAAACCCGCGGCGCGGGTCAGGCCGCCGCCTCACCCATCCTATCGGCTCCCGCGTCCGAATGAAACCGACGCCCACAAGAGTTAAGCATCATCGTTAACCCATTATTCACCATAAGCGGCAGCGGTTTAGGTTCCCGCACCGGCCATGCTCAGGCCGAAAGCGGGCCGTGGTGCAGGACGTTTACCCCTCTTTGGCCCTGCTCGGGCCAAAGTACATCCGCAGTTTGGGAAGTGGAGGAATTTGCGATGGCTGAGCCTGCCACTTGTATTGCGAGCGCCATGCCGGCCGCACCGGCCCTGAACCGCCGGCACTTGGCTCGAATGACCCTCGGCGACCGGGCGCTCGAGCGTGAATTGTTGGAATTGTTTGATCGCCAGGCGGTGATTCTGCTCGCCCGTATGCGTGACGCGGATGCGATTTCGCTTTCCGCGCTGGCGCACACGCTGAAGGGGTCGGCCAGCGGCATCGGTGCCGGCACGGTGGCGAACGCTGCCCGGGCCGTTGAGCAGGCGGCCTCGCCGGCCGAGCAGGCGGCCGCTGTTGAGGATCTCGCCGCCGCCATTGCCGTGCTGCGGGCCGTTATTGCCCCGCTCCTGCGGGAGTCATGATGCTGCGCCGGCCTGGGGCCGTCCCGGAACAACCATGCCTGCGCGGGCTACAAGGGATGGCGCGCGGGACCGAATGATTCTATAGGAGGCCGCGCCTGTTCGGGTGCCTGACGCCTTTCCCTCCACGCCTACATCGCCCCTCATGCCGAAGATCACTTATATCGATTCCGATGGAACCGCGCGGACGGTGGATGCCGAGATCGGCTCTACGGTCATGGAGACTGCGATCCGCAATAACGTGCCTGGAATCGAGGCCGAATGCGGCGGCGCCTGCGCCTGCGCCACCTGCCATGTTTATGTCGAGGAGGACTGGCGCGCCAAGACCGGCGAGCCATCGCCGATGGAAGAAGACATGCTCGATTTCGGCTATGATGTGCGGTCGAACTCTCGGTTGTCCTGCCAGATCAAGGTTTCCGACGAACTCGACGGCCTCACTGTTCGCACACCGGAGAAACAGGCGTAAGATGGTGTGCCTTCTCGATTAGGAGGAGGCTGACGCGCTAAGCGCGCCGGGTGGGATCGGCGGCTTCCGAGAATCCCCGCCCCATGTTCTAGGATCTCAACCCTGACCTCCCTCTTTACTTGAGGGAGGAAAGCCAGAGGCCGAGGCATGGCGACCGAGACAATCACTACCACCTGTTGCGTCGTGGGCGGTGGACCCGCGGGCATGATGCTCGGCTATCTGCTCGCGCGTGCCGGCATACGCACGGTGGTGCTGGAAAAGCACGCCGATTTCCTGCGTGATTTCCGCGGCGACACCATTCATCCTTCGACTCTCGAGTTGATGTATGAGCTCGGGCTGCTCGATGACTTTCTCAAGCTGCCGCATTCCCGCGTGGAGCGTCTAAACGGGCAGATCGGCAACACGAAAGTGACGATCGCCGATTTCCGTCACCTGCCCACGCATTGCAAATTCATCGCGTTAATGCCGCAATGGGACTTCCTGGATTTTCTCGCCGAAAACGGCAAGAAATATCCGACTTTCAACCTGCTCTTGCGGACCGAGGCGACAGACCTGATCGAGGAGGGTGGACGCGTCATCGGCGTGCGCGCCAAGTCGCCGGAGAACGACATTGAAGTCCGCGCCGATCTCATCGTTGGCACCGACGGGCGTCATTCAACCATGCGCCAGCGTGCCGGCTTCCAGGTCGACGATATTGGCGCGCCGATGGATATCCTCTGGTTCCGCATTTCGCGTCACGAGGACGATACCACCGAGACCTTCGGTCATGTCGACGCGGGCGCCATGATGGTCATGCTCAACCGGACCGATTATTGGCAATGCGCGTATGTTATCCCGAAGGGCGGCATGGATCGTGTGAAGGAGAAAGGTCTGCCGGCCTTTCGCGAACGCGTGGCGATGCTGTCGCCGTTCTTGCGCAACCGGCTGGATGAAATCAAAAGCTGGGACGATGTGAAGCTCTTGACGGTGGCGGTCGACCGCTTGCGGCGATGGTACAAGCCGGGGCTCATCTGCATCGGTGACGCCGCGCACGCGATGTCGCCGATTGGCGGCGTCGGCGTCAACCTCGCCGTCCAGGATGCGGTCGCGGCGGCCAATTTCCTTTGCGGTCCGCTCAAGGCGGGCCGCGTCAGGGAAGCGGACTTGGCGGCGGTGCAGAAGCGGCGCACGTTGGCGATGCGCGTGATCCAGCGTATGCAGGTGCAGATTCAGAACAGTGTATTGAGCCGCGTGCTGAGCGGCCAGCAATGGACATCGCCGCCCTTCGTGGTCCGCTTGCTCAACTGGTTTCCAGTGCTGCGACGGCTGCCCGCGCGCTTGGTCGGCCTTGGCATACGCTCCGAGCATATAAGGACGCCCGTCTATTCTTTACTTCCACCCGAGTAGAGAGGGGATTCACGGCTTCATCCCCGCGGGCGCGACCTGTGAGGCGGTGAGACCCATCTCGTCGAGCGCTTTGCGCACCAGGCCGGACGCTTTCGCCTCCTCAATGAACTCGCTTACGTAAGCCAGCGCCGCCGGCCTGCTTTTGGGCACGCAAACGGCGGTCGAGGAATTCAAGAAGGCATCGTCGAGAATGTGCGCGCCCGGAATTTTGCCGACCAGCCCCGCCAACGATTCGCGCGACAATGCGATCGCCTCGATGTGGCCTTCAATTATCGCCCGTACCGCCGCGCCAACCCCGTCGAACTCAATGTGCGTTGCATTCGGCGTTGTCTTGATCGCAGCGCGGAAAGTCGCGGTATTGGCCACGCCGCCGATGCCGATCCCTTTCGCGTCCGCGTCCTTGATCGAGCGGATGCTGGATTTGGGGCTGACCAGGAATGTGCTCTGCAACAGGTGATAGGCATTGCCGAAGTCGACGAACTTCTTGCGCTCGGCGTCGACCGGCAGGAAAGCGACATCCCATTTGTTGTCCGCCGCCGAGTTCTGGATTTCGCCGGAAGCTTTGTGCGGGAGCAGCTCGACATCGACTCCCATCTTCTTCGCCAGCGCTTGCCCGAGCGTCACCGCCACGCCGCGGAACGTATCACCATCCTTCACCGCGAACTGCGCCGAGGGTGAGGGCGACACGGCGATCGCCACACGTAGTTTTCCGGTGGGCGCGAGCTGTTGTAGGACGGCGGCATCGACCATAGTGCAGGGCTCCGATCGGCTACGGCACAGGCGGCAGGAGATCGCGTGCCGAGATGGCCAACCGCATAGCACGCCCGTTACGCCCTTTCATTAGGCGTGCCGAGGCGTGGCGTTGCGCGGTGCCGCCATGCGATGATGCGACGCCATGTTCATCACCTTCTTTCAGGAGCTCAAAAGTGCTGGCGTGCCGGTCACACTACGCGAGTACCTAACGCTCATGCAGGCGATGGAGGCCGATCTCGCTTCGCGGCGCGTGGAGGATTTCTATTATCTGTCGCGGGCCGCGCTGGTGAAAGATGAGCGCAATCTTGACCGCTTCGATCGCGTATTTGGCCACGTCTTCAGGGGCCTGGAGTTGCTCAGCGACTCTGTCGAAGCCGAAATTCCGGCCGAATGGCTCAAGAAGCTGGCAGAGAAGTACCTGACCGAAGAGGAGAAGAGGCAGATCGAGGCTCTGGGTGGCCTGGACAAGCTACTCGAGACCTTGCGCAAGCGGCTTGCCGAACAGAAAGGGCGTCACCAAGGCGGCAGCAAATGGATCGGCACTGCCGGCACCTCTCCCTTCGGCGCCTATGGCTACAATCCGGAAGGCGTGCGCATCGGGCAGGAGGGAAACCGCAATTTCCGCGCGGTCAAAGTATGGGACAAACGCGAGTTCAAGGATCTCGACGACGAGGTCGAACTCGGCACCCGCAATATCAAGGTGGCCTTGCGGCGTCTACGTAAGTTCGCCCGCACCGGTGCGGCGGAGGAGCTCGACCTCGACGGCACCATCAAGGGCACCGCGCACAAGGGCTATCTCGACATCCACATGCGGCCCGAGCGGCACAACGCAGTGAAGGTGTTGCTCTTTTTCGACATCGGCGGCTCGATGGACTGGCACATCAAAGCGACCGAGGAGTTGTTCTCGGCAACGCGCGCTGAGTTCAAGCACATGGAGCATTTCTACTTTCATAATTGTCTATACGGGCGCGTGTGGAAAGAGAATCGGCGTCGCTTCCAGGAGACCACATCGACTTGGGACGTGCTGCACACGTTCCCGCACGATTACAAGGCTATTTTCGTCGGCGATGCATCGATGAGCCCTTACGAGATCATGGCGCCCGGCGGCTCGGTCGAGCATTACAACGAGGAGCCGGGAGCGCTTTGGCTCGAACGCGTGACGCGCACGTATCCGGCTTGCGTGTGGCTTAATCCAGTACCGGAGCGCGAATGGAGCTACACCCACTCGATCACGATGGTGCAGCAACTTATGGGTGGGCGCATGTACCCGCTGACGCTGGAGGGATTGGATCGGGCGATGCGGGAGTTAGTGAGGTAGGCTGCTCATATAGCGCAGGCGCCACTGTTGCTCCGCCGCATCAGGTGCATCTGATGCGGGCTGGAAGGACGCAATGGAACTGTGCAGGGCTATAACAGTTGAATAAGCTGCCGTTCGACTTGATTCTTGACCTGTCCGACTGCTCCAATTGTCATTTCAGGGCTGACCCCAAGGGGATGAGATGAACCGAAAAGCTGCGTTCCTTGTCGCCGCCGTCGCGGCGCTCGCTTTGCTTGGCCAGAGCGCCCAGGCCCAGTCGAGCAAGCTCGAGCATGCGCTCAACCCGTTCGAAGGCCCGATTAATACCGCAGGCACCGTCGCCGGCGCCGGTACCACCGCCATCTATTTCGGAATCAACCATTGGAACTGGAAGTGGAATGCGGATGTGGCCGGCATCTCCAATGGAGGCGCCATAACGCTTACGACCATTGGTTGCATGGCGATTGCGCCGATGATCGCCACCGCCCTGGCCGACCGGCCGCTGACCTATCGCGAGGCCGGTGAATTGGTCGTCGGCTGCGCGATCCCGATCGTCGGGCCGCTGATCGTCGACGCACTCTATGATGCCCATCCCGAGTGGGAGCACGTCCATCCGGTGAAGGCCGGGTACGTGCAGCCGGTAAAAGCCCGTCACGTGCCGCACCGCCGCTATCGTCAGCATCGGCGCTGAGCTTTCAATCCCGTTTCGCGATGAACAGTCCTTCGCAGAGTCGGAAGGTCATGTTGTCGCCCTTCGCCTGAGGCTCCAGCGCCGTGTTAACCGCAGGCGTCGCCTCGGTCAGCATGGCGTGCAATAACCTCTGCATGGTGGCGTCGTGGCGCGCCGCCCAGGGGCCGAACTCTATTGTTTTGCCGATTTGCTCTTCGTGAACAATGGTGAGGCCCGCTGCCGCCAGCGCCTCGCGCCACTCCGCCATTGTCCAGGCTCGCAAATGGCTGGGGTCGCGGAAGCGTTCGAAGGCGTTGATGTAGTCGCCGACGCTGCCCGCCGGCACGACGTTGTCGACCAATCCCAGGACGGCGCCGGGCACGAGCACACGCCGCGCTTCGGCGAGGAAATCCGGGATTGATTCGAAATGATGCGGGGCGATGCGGCAGGTGACCAGGTCGAAGCTTTCGTCTTCGAACGGCAATGCCTCCGCTCTCGCATAAGCGGTGCGCACATTGGCAAGCCCGCGTTGGGACGCCTCGCGCTTGACGAGGTCGAGCATCTCTTGCGTGATGTCGGTCGCCCAGACGCGCGCGACATGCGGCGCAAAGGCATAGGCGACGTGGCCGCCGCCGGTCGCAATATCGAGCATGCGCCAGCCGGGGTGCGGCTCGGTCAGTGCGACCAGCCGCTCAAGGCTCTTGCCGAGCGCGTGCGGCTTGCTGGTGAGATAGCTCGCGGCGGTCTTGCCGAAGTGTTCCTGGACGAGGGCCGTGTTCATGGCTGCGTTCCTATGGATCGGCGGAAGGGGGTTCTAATAGCCGACCCGCCGGCGGCGCGCGAGACGCATCACGGCTCGTCGGTGCGGCGCCAGGAACCCTCCGAATCCTCCGTTGCTCCGTCGCCACCGCTCAAGTCATCGTAGCCGTGCCGGCTTGAGTAAAAGGTCAGCGCCATCAGGCCGCCGCCGATCAGCAGCGAGAAGAACACGCCGCCCGCGATCGCGACATAGCCGAAAGGTGGGATATTGGTCGCGACGTGTTGCCAAGTACTGGCGGCGAACCAGAGGGCCAGCGCCAAAAGCGCGAACAGCGGGGTTAACATGAGCAACTTGCGCATCGATCTCGATATATGCGCTGCTGGCAGCTTTTGTCAGGCCTCTCGAACACGAACGGCTCTCAGCCGGCGGCCGATTCGAGCGACTTCGGCGTGACGAAGCGCTCCAACCGACCTGATCGCGGGTGCAGACGCGCCCAATCGTCGATGGCAAAATCGATGATGACTAGCCCGCTCGTTGTCAGCCCCTCGCGCAACTGCTCGCGCGCTTCGATGTCGCCGGAGGCGATCAGCGCTACGGCCAACTCGTGCAGGCTCGGATTATGTCCGACCACCAACAGTGTGCGCGCCGCTCCCCCCGAATCCTTGATGAGCGCAAGGATCGCCTGCGGCGCCGCATTGTAGAGCCGATCAGCCGTGTCCGCTGCCGGCAACGGCTTGAATGCAGCCGCCGCCGCCCTCCAGGTCTGCTGGGCGCGAGCGGCTGACGAAACCAGCACCCGGTCGGGTACGAGCCCGTGGCCAGCCATATAGGTACCGATCTTGGCGGCATCCTGCCGACCGCGCTCGATCAGCGCTCGATCGCGGTCCGGCGCCCCGGGTAAAGAGCGCTCGGCTTTGGCGTGACGGAGCAAAAATAATCGGCGCATGATCAATAGGATCGGGTCGGGAGTAAGCAAGTTTCCGAAGACATCGCCTTCGGGCTTGCGAAAGTCTAGCATGTGCCGCGGCCCTGCCGGGGCGGCGCCTTGCCGCAAGCCCTGCCTGGATCGCGCCGGATTTTGAAAGAAGGCACCGTTACCGTAGGAGAGGGACTCCCGGATCGGAATCCGAAGAATGAGTGAAGAAGGTAATAGCCCTGATACCTGGTACGCGGCGACGCGAGTTGCGGGTCGCGAACGGCCGCGCCTCACCTACGATCTCGATGTCGACGTTTGCATCATCGGCGGCGGCCTTGCCGGGCTGACGATGGCTCGCGAGGTCGCGCGGCGCGGCTGGTCGGTCGCACTGCTCGAGGCGCGGGAGGTGGCCTGGGCGGCTTCGGGCCGCAACACCGGCTTCGTGCTGCCCGGATTCAACGCGGACATTGGCGACATGATCGAGCGCGTCGGCCTCGACCGCACGAAGGAACTGTGGTCGCTGTCGGTCGATGGCCTGGAGTATGTCCGCCGCACGATCGACGAGACCGCTATGCCGGGGGTCGATCCGAGACCAGGCTGGTTGCACGTCTCGAAGAGCGACGTTGACGGCGGCGAGAGCCGCTCTTCTGTCGAACGGCTGCGCTGGATCGGCGGCGATGTCGAAGCCTGGTCGCCAGAGCGCGTGCGCAGTCTCTTGCCCAATCCCCGCTACTTTGGCGCCGTGCATTACCCAAGCGCCTTCCATATTCATCCGCTCAACTACGCGCTCGGGCTCGCCGCCGCCGCCGAAGCTTTGGGTGTGCGCATCTTTGAGCGGACGCCCGCGATTTCCATCGATCCGGCCGGTGTGCGCAAGCGCATCGTCACGCCCGACGCGCGGGTGCGTGCGCCGCACGTGGTGTTGGCGGGGAACGTGCATGTCGGCGCCTTGATGCCGCAGCTTGCGGCGACATTGTTGCCGATCAACACGTTCGTCATGGTCACCGAGCCGATCGGGCCACTTCTCTCGGAGGTGATCCGCTATCGGGGGGCGGTCAGCGATACCAATCGTGCCGACAACCACTATCGAATTGTCGGCGGAGAGAATACGGCCGAGCACCGGCTCCAGTGGTCGGGCCGCATGCGGGTGTGGCCAGCCGATCCGCGCGGTTTTGCCGGTGCGCTGAAGCGCGACGTGCGCCGCGCATTTCCTGATCTCGGGATGGTCGAGGTTGCCTATCTGTGGCGCGGCACGCTCGGCCGGCCCGTCCACCGGATGCCGCAGATTGGCGAAATCGCACCCGGGCAATGGGTGGCAAGCGGCTTTGCCGGCCACGGCCTCAATACGACGGCGATGGCGGGCGAATTGATCGCGCGCGGCATTGTCGAGAAGGACGATACTTGGCGGCTGTTTGCGCCTTACGAATTGGTCTGGGCCGGAGGCGGCCTCGGCCGCGCCGCGGCGCAGGGGCTTTATTGGATGCGTAGCGCCGGCGATAAGGCGACGCAGGCGCTGGCCCGACGCCGTGCGCGTGCGCGCTCGCGGAAATCGGCACGCAACGCTGGCCGAGAGCAGCCGGCGGAGTAATACGAGCCGCCGCAAATTCTGAGTCGTCATGCCCGCGCTTGTCCCGGCGATCCCGCTTAGAGAGGTATTGCGTTCCTAAGCGAGATGGCCGCGACAAGCGTGGCCATGACGGGGAGTGTCACCGTCCCTCACGTCTTGCCATAAACGCGAGACGCTCGAACAAATGCACATCTTGCTCATTCTTGATGAGTGCGCCGTGGAGCGGCGGAATAAGCTTTTTCGGGTCGCGCTCGCGCAGCAACTCCGGTCCGATATCCTCGACCATCAATAGCTTGAGCCAATCTAGCAGCTCTGAGGTCGAGGGTTTCTTTTTCATCCCCGGCACCTCACGGATTTCGTAAAACAGCCGCAGCGCCTCCGACACAAGTCGTTGCTTGATGCCGGGGAAATGCACTTCCACGATCGCATGCATGGTCTCGGTATCGGGAAAGCGGATGTAATGGAAGAAGCAGCGGCGCAGGAAAGCGTCGGGCAATTCCTTCTCATTGTTTGAGGTGATGACGACGATAGGCCGGCGGCGCGCCTTTACTGTCTCGCCGGTCTCGTAGACATAGAATTCCATACGATCGAGCTCTTGCAGCAAGTCGTTGGGAAACTCGATGTCGGCCTTGTCGATCTCGTCGATGAGCAGGACGGGGCGCTCCTCGGCAGCGAAGGCATCCCACAATTTGCCACGTTTGATATAGTTGCGGATATCTCTCACCCGTTCGTCGCCGAGCTGGCTGTCGCGCAGGCGTGAGACGGCGTCGTATTCGTAGAGGCCCTGCTGCGCCTTGGTGGTGGATTTCACATGCCATTCGATAAGTGGCGCGCCGACCGCCTGGGCGATTTCCAGGGCCAGAACGGTCTTGCCGGTGCCCGGCTCGCCTTTCACCAGCAACGGCCGCTCGAGTGTGATCGCTGCGTTCACCGCGATTTTCAAATCGTCGGTCGCTATGTAGCCTTCTGTGCCGTTAAAGCGCATGAAACTCCTCGCGATTTGCCGTGCACCCTAGGCAGGCAGGGCGGTGCCGGCAAGGCGCAAGCGCCTCAGGGCCTCGCAGCAACGTGATAAGACGGGACTGCAACGTGAACAATGCCGGCATGCAATGGGTTTAAGGGAAGGATAAGCGGACTAGGAGAGCCCGCCGTGGCCAACCAATAAGCCATCTGGGGAACACGAAGGGAGTAGGCTGGTATGATGATGGATCGGCGAGTTCTATTGGCGAGCGGCGTGGCGGCGGCTGCGCTTTTGCTTGCGAACAAATCCGGCGAGGCGGGAACGATGAGCACGGCCGAGCAGGCGATCGACTGGCGCAATCTTTCGGACGCGGAGTGGCGCAAGCGCTTGACGCCTGAGCAGTATGAGATCCTGCGCAAGGACGGCACCGAGCCTGCCGGCAGCAGTCCGCTGCTTAATGAACACCGCAACGGCGTCTTTGCCTGCGCCGGGTGCGATCTGCCCTTGTTCTCGTCAGCGACGAAGTTCGAGAGCGGCACCGGCTGGCCGAGCTTCTACGCCCCGCTGCCGAACGCGGTGGAGACAAGAACCGATCGTTCCTTCTTTATGACACGCACAGAGGTGCATTGCCGGCGTTGCCTCGGTCATCTCGGCCATGTGTTTAACGATGGCCCGCCGCCCACCGGCCTGCGCTATTGCATGGACGGCCTCGCGCTCAAGTTCGAACCGGCTGCCGCTTCGTCGAGCTGACCACCGCCCGTTTCGTTCTGTCCATTCGCTGCACGTGTCCCGGCAAATTTTGCCTATTATCGGCAGAATGCACCGGCAGCTGCCGCTCAGGCGAGCGAGCGGGATTCGGCTAAGTCTCTGCGAAATCCACGATTTCTCTCTGGCACGCGGATTGCGAGAGGGCCTGCGGGCCATTTCGCGGGCGGTTTGCCGGCAAGCGCCGCGTGCGCCACCAGTGGGAGAACGTGATGGGTATCTTTGGAGCGCTCAATACCGCGGTCAATGGACTGCAAAGCCAGTCCTTCGCATTACAGAATATTTCCGGCAACATCGCGAATTCGCAGACCATCGCCTACAAGGCGATCGGCACCACTTTCGTCGATCTCATTCCCGACGCGGTCGTCGGCCGTCAGGTCGCCGGCAACGTCGCTGCCAACTCCGTCTCGACCAACGACGTGCAGGGTGCGATACAGAACGCCTCCGTCAGCACCTATATGGCCATCAACGGCGACGGTTTCTTCGCGGTCAAACAGCCGACCGGTACGTCCGGCGGCAAGCCGCTGTTCGCAAACGGCGATCTCTATACGCGCCGCGGCGACTTCCAGATGGATCAGAACGGCTATCTGGTGAATGGCGCCGGTTATTATCTCGAAGGTATTCCGATCAACCTGCAAACCGGCAACCCGACCGGCAGCGCGCTGGCCCCTATCCAGTTCAACAATGCGTTCCTGCCGGCGACGGCGACGACCACCATTACCTACGGCGCCAATCTGCCGAGCTATCCGCAAACATCGTTGTCGAGCCCAGGAACGCCGCAGTCGGAGTTGCTGAAAGCGGCCGATTTCGGCACCGATCCGACAACTGCGGGAACCGGCACTGTCGTCGGCAGCGACGTCACGACTTTCCTCAATGAATCCCTCGATGGTGGCGCTGTCACCGCCTACGACAGCGCCGGCCAGCCGGCCAATGTCCAATTCCGCTGGGCCAAAACCGATGCTGCCGCTTACGGCGGCACTGACACTTGGCAATTGTTCTACCAGACCAATTCGGCTGCGACCGGTGCTCAGGTCGCCTGGATCAACGCGGGCACGGATTTCAAATTTAATGCCAGCGGCGCGCTGAATCCGCCGATCAGCCAAGTGTCGTTAACCGGCGTGACTGTCGACGGCACGTTGCTCGGCAATCTGAAGGTCCAGCTCAATGGGCTCACGCAGTTCGCAACGTCGGGCGGGGCGGTGACCGTCAACTCGCTACAACAGGACGGTTATCCTTCCGGCCAGCTGCAATCGATCTCCATCGGCAAAAATGGCCGTATCTCCGGCAGCTTCACCAATGGCAAGAATGTGGATCTGGCGGAGATTCCGTTGATGTCCTTTGCCAGTCCGAACAACCTCAAGAGCCTGGACGGCGGTGCCTTCGCCATTACCGGCAGCTCCGGCCCCGCGCTCGCCGGTGCGCCCGGCCACTTGGTTGGCAGCTCACTCGAAGGATCCAACGCCGATATTGCCGACCAGTTCACGAAGCTCATTGTCACTCAACAGGCCTATTCGGCCAACACCAGGGTGGTTACGACCGCTAACCAGATGTCGCAGGACATGTTGAATATGCTGCGATAGCGCATCACCACCCGCCAACGAAGCGCTAGTGGAGCGGATTTGACATTCGCTACCCACTCAGCAGCTAGGTCGTGAAGCGAATGTCAAATCCAAAGCTCCACTAGAACTAAATATTTGCTAGTGGTCCTTTGATTCTGACATTCGCATGAGAGCGTGCGGAAAACGGGATGCGAATGTTAGAATCGGACCACTAGCGCATGAGTCTCACCGAAGCACTGACTACGTCCTTGACCGGGCTGAATGCGGCGCAAACCGGTCTGTCGCTGGTTGCCAGCAATGTCGCCAATGCGCAGACGCCGGGCTATGTGCGCAAGACGGTGTCGCTGGTCAATTCCAGCGTCGGCACCACCGGCGGCGGTGTGCAGGTCGCTTCTATCAATCGCGTTCTCGACCGATTCGTGCAGGCTCAACTCCGCACCGAGTCGGCCGGCGGCGGCTATGCCGACCTGCGCGCCCAAATGTACGAGCAGCTCCAGAACCTCTACGGCGCGCCGGGCTCGACCAATACGCTCGAGAGCAGCTTCAATGCGTTCACCACTGCGCTCCAGGCGTTGACCACGAGTCCCGGCGATCGGCCCACCCAAGTCGCGGTGATCAGCGCCGCGCAGACCTTAGCTCAGCAGCTTAACGGCATGAGCGCAGGCATACAGTCGTTGCGCAGCCAAGCCGAGCTGGGGCTGGCGGATGACGTGAGCCAAGCCAACACGGCGCTACAGCAGATAGCACAGCTCAATCAGCAGCTCGGCGCTTCCCAAAGCGACTCCGCGACCGCGGCGCTCGAAGACCAACGGGACAGTTACATCGCCCAACTCTCCAAGCTGATGGATATCCGTGTCATCGCGGGCGACCACAATCAGGTCACCGTCTTCACCACCTCCGGCGTTCAGCTCGTCGGCGCGCAAGCGTCGACGCTCTCGTTCGACGCGCAGGGCACCATGGCGCCGCAGGCGCAATGGAGCGCCGATCCGACGAAACGGACAGTCGGAACGATAACGCTGACCGCGCCCAATGGCGGCGGTACCACCGATCTGCTGGCCACCAATTCCATTCGTTCCGGCGAAATCGCTGCCTATGTCGACATGCGCGATCGTACGCTGGTGCAGGCGCAGACCCAACTCGACCAGTTTGCAGCGGCCATGGCCAGCGCCTTGTCCGACCACACGACCGCCGGCACGGCCATCGTCTCAGGCGCCCAAAGCGGCTTTGATATCGATATCGGCAGCCTTTCAGCGGGCAACTCCGTCAGTCTCACTTACACGGATAACGGGACGGGTACCCAGCACGCCGTTACATTCGTCCGTGTAGATGACCCCTCGGTGTTGCCGCTCTCCAATTCCGCCACGACGAACCCTGACGATACGGTGGTCGGGATCGATTTTTCCGGCGGCGTCGCGTCAGTAGTCAGTCAGATCAACGCGGCGCTGGCGGGGACGGGCGTCAGCGCTTCGAATCCGAGCGGCACCACGTTGCGCCTCCTAGACGATGGCGCCGCCAATACGGCAGACGTGAACGCGGTTTCTGCGACAGTCACTGCCACGTCGCTGAGCGGCGGCATCGAATTGCCATTCTTCATCGACGGTGCAACTCCTTATACGGGTGCTATTACGGCGTCAGGCCTGCAAAGCACCGGGCTCGCAAGCCGGATCGCGGTGAATTCGGCGCTCGCGGCCGATCCCACGCAGCTTGTGGCCTATCAGTCAGGTGCCGCGAGTGGCGATGGCACTCGGCCGAACTTCATCTACGATCAACTCGCCAATGCCAGCCATGCTTATGCGCCCTCGTCCGGTATCGGAACAAGCGCCGCGCCGTTCAGCGGCACGGCCGGCGCATTCTTGCGCCAGGTCATCAGCCTGCAAGGCCAAGCCGCGAGCAATGCAGCCAGTCTCAAGCAAGGCCAGGATGTCGTCGTCAGCGCTTTGCAGCAGCGCTACGACGCCACCTCCGGCGTCAATATCGACCAGGAAATGTCGGACCTGCTCAATTTGCAGAATGCCTATGCCGCCAATGCCCGCGTCATGTCGACCGTCAAAGACATGCTGGCCGAGCTGATGCAATTAGGTAACTGATATGGCGATCAATTCCATCGGCTCGGCGACCAGCCCCATCATTCGGTCGCTGATCGACATGCGGGCGCAGTTCGATGATCTGCAGCGTCAGCTCAGCACCGGACAAAAATCGGCGACCTATGCCGGTCTCGGCCCCAACCGCGGGCTTGCTGTCGATTTGAACACGCAATTATCGGCGATCGCTGGCTTCGGCAGCACCATCGATACCGTGACGACCCGTATCAACCTGGCGCAGAACGCGTTGAGCGCGATTTCGGATATCGGCAATTCGATACGTTCCTCGGTCGTGCAAGGCAGCAGTAGCGCCGGCCTCGCCGGCGCAAATATCACGCAAGTCAATGCGCAGTCCTCGGTCCAGCAGTTGCTCGCGCTGCTCAACACGCAAGGCGCGAACGGCTATTTGTTTTCGGGACGCGCCACCGACCAATCGGCGGTCGACACGTACGACCATATTATCAACGGTGACGGTCCTCGGGCCGGCCTCAAGCAATTGATCTCCGAACGCGGCCAAGCCGACCTGGGTGCGGATGGGCTCGGCCGGCTGCTGATCGGCGCTCCGACGGCGACATCGGTCTCGCTTTCCGAAGACGCGGTTTCGCCGTTCGGCTTCAAGCTCGCGTCCGTCACCTCAACCTTGGCCAATGCGACGATAACCGGCCCGAGCGGCGCTCCCGCCTCGCTCTCGGTGGACTTCAGTGCCGCACCGAACGACGGCGGCTCCCTCACCGTGCGGCTCAACATGCCTGACGGAACCAGCGAAAATCTGACGCTCACGGCGACCAGCCAATCTCCGCCCGGTCCCAATCAGTTCAGCATCGGTGCGACCCCAGCCGCGACGGCGGCCAATTTGAAGTCCGCGCTCACCGCTGCGCTCGGCACGTTGGCCGGCGGCGCGCTAAAGGCGGCGTCCGCGGTCCAGGCCTCGAACGAATTCTTTGACGCGGATCTTGCCAATCCGCCGCAGCGGGTCGATGGGCCACCTTTCGACACCGCAACTAGCCTAATCGCCGGCACTTCCGCCAATACGGTGATCTGGTATACCGGCGAAGCCGGCGCCGGCTCTGCCCGCGATACAGCCACCGCGCGAATCGATTCATCGCTTGTCGTCTCCTACGGCACGCGCGCGAACGAGCAGGGTGTTCGTAGCGTTGTGCAGAACGTCGCCACGCTCGCAGCGGTCAACACGTCGAGCGACCCTAACGCCGCCGACCTCACCGCCGCGCTGTATCAACGCTTGGCGGTCAACCTGGCGGGCGCTCCGGGCACCCAGAGCGTGAACGACATCGCGGCCGATCTCGCCGGCGTACAGACCTCCATGAAGGCGGCGAAAGCGACGCACCAGCAAACCAGCGCGACGCTGACCGACTTTCTTCAACAGATCCAGGGAGTCTCGAACGAACAAGTCGGCGCCGAACTGCTGGCGCTGCAAACGCGCATGCAAGCGGCGCTCCAGACGACGGCGATGCTGTCGCAGATCAGCTTGGTGAATTATCTGAAGTAGCTGAAGGTCGATCTGGCGTCATTGCGAGCCGCGCAGCGGCGAGGCAATCCAGGCTTTACTCTGAGCCCGTGGATTGCTTCGCCTCTCACTTCATTCGGGGCTCGCAACGACAGCGAGGCGTTACGCCGCGCGGCCGAGCAATCCAGCCGCCAATTCGCGATTGATGTTGATGAGCGATACGAGATTATCCGGCTTGGGATCGATCAGCGCATTGATCGTCTGCTTGCAAACGAACAGGCCCAAGTTGGCGATGTTTTGGCGAATGGGGAGGTCCAGCGGATTCTCGTTTTTCGTGACGGTGCCGAGCAACAAGACCCAGAGCTTACGGTTGTGCGTCAGCGCGTCGTAAAGCGGCTCACCCTTGAGCCCTTTCGCGGCCTGTAGGCGCGAGGCGGCATCGAGCAGGAGACTTGCTTCCAGTTCACGCGGATGGGACGTCTTGTTTGCGACTGCTCCGTAGGCTTTTGCGGCGCTCTTCATTGCCAATCAGGTCCTGCTCGTATGTGATGAGTTCTTTCGCAGACTTGAGCGCTTTGTATACTTCCCCTCTTAAGATTTGATTATTTATAACCTCGATTTGCTCGCGCGCGCTGGGAGCCGCTTGCAGGAAATCGCCGACGAGCGAGAAATATGTCGCGTGGTGCGCCGCCGGGTTTTCCGCGGTGTACATCAGCAGGACGGCGAAGTAGATGCGCTTGGCCGGCGTAGTCGCCTGCTCGGCCGTGATGATATCTTTTTCGCGCAGCACCGGCGCCTTGCCCTCGATGAGGAAGCGGGCACGGTGACGGCCATTCGTAATCACGCTGGCGCCGACCAGAATGCGCTCACCTGGCTTGAGCTCGACCTTCAGGGCCATGGTTTTGCTCCATACGACACGAGTGCCGTAGATCCGCACATTCATCAATAAAGAGCCGAATGTTGCTCCATTGTGACGGACGGCTCGGTCGGATCGTTCAATCACGACCGCGAGGTTGTCTTTAGCAACCGGCCTACACTTTAACCGCGCGGGCGTTGACGCGCTGTTAAAGATCGAATTTCAGTCGTCTACTCCGTGGCGCGGGGCGTTCGTGCGGCGCATTGCTTCGCGCTGCACCGCGTCCGGGAAAGGATTGGAGCCGCCAAAACGAAAACGGCGGGGCATGAGCCCCGCCGTCTCTCAGTTTTCTCTGGGCGAGATTTACTGGAAGAGCCGCAGCACGTTCTGGTCGGCCTGGGCCGACAAGGACAGCGCCGTGGTCGACAGCGACTGACGGGTCTGCAGGGCGAGCAGGTTGGCGCCCTCTTCGTTGGTGTCGGCGAGGACGAGATTGTCGGCGCCGGTCTGCAGCGTGTTTACCATGCTCTTGGTGAAGTCCTGACGGGTCTGCACGACCGACAGGGAGGAGCCCAGCGAAGAGGCCTGGGTGCGCAGGGTGGTCAACGCGGTGGCAACAGTGGCCGACAGAGCGTCGAGCTTGCTGTTGTCGGAGAAATCCGCGTCGGTGGCCGAGTTGAAGCCCAAATTCGTGCTGTTCAACACAAATTTGTTGCCGCTTGCATCCTTCGACTGGACGGTGATGCTGCTGGTGCCGTTTTCGTTGAAGTTCAGCTTCAGGTCATCGCCGTTCAGCAGGTTGATGCCGTTGTAGCCGGCGTCCTTAACTGCGTTGTCGATCTGCGTGAGCAGGTCGTTGAACTGGTTCTTCAAGCTCTGACGGACGCTGCTGATGGTTCCGCCGGTCGCGGCTGAGATGCTCTGGCTATCAGTGGCGGCGCCGGTGATGTTGGTGCCGTCATAGCCGGTCACCGTGACCGCCGAGGACGTGAGGTTATTCAGCTTGATTCCGGTCACGTTGCCGTTGGTGTCCTTCACCAGTGTCGCGGTGATCTTGTTCTGCAGCGTCGCGTTACCGTTGATCGCATCGGCCAGGGCGCTGAGGCTCACCGCCGTATCGGCGGCAACCGTGCCGTCCGTCGAGGTGGCGTTGGTAGTCCCAAAGCCCAGGTCGGCTGCAACCGTTTGCGCACCGCCACCGTCGGCCACGGTGATCGTGTCGCCGGTCGAGTTGATGAGCTCGAGGTTGCCGCCGTTATCCTGCGCCGTAACCGTCGAGCCGGCATTCGTCAGCGCTGTGTTGATGGCGATGATTTTCTTCGCGAGCGTGGTATCGGTGTTGGCGAAGGTGACGCTCGTCGTGGTGGTTCCGTCGTTGATCGTCAGCGTGCCGGCGCTGGACTCGTCCGTCGCGTACTTTGACGTATCGTTCGAGGTCAGCGTGCTCTGCACCGCATTGGTATGCGTCGAGGTGCTAAGGGAGACGACAGTACCCCCGCCGAGATCGAACTTCAGCGCGTTATTGGTGGCCGTCGAGTTGTTCGCCCCCGCGGTCACAGTCGTCGGCGTCGCCGCGGCGCTGGTCGCGTCGGAGCGGGCCTGCGACACGGTCGCCTTCAACTGCTGAACCAGCGAGGTGATGGCATTGATGCCGTTATTGGCGGCCTGAATGGTCGAAATGCCGCTCGCCATCTGGTCGAGGAGACCGGAGAGATCGTTGGCGCGTGCGGACAGCGACGAGGACTGGAAGTAGTTAAGCGGATTGTCGAGCGCGGAGTTGACCTTCTTGCCGGTGGCAAGGCGGTTCTGGGTCAGGCTCATCAGGTCGGCAGTCTGCTGCAGGGACAGCAGGTTCGCGCGGATGCCTGCTGATAACGTAATATCGGACATGTCCATAACCTTTCTGGTTGGCTGTACTGGCGAACGCCGA
>DASTWX010000214.1:0-55927 GCA_035765795.1 Pseudolabrys sp.
ATGCCGTCCTGATGGATGCCGCTCTCGTGCGCGAAAGCGTTTCGGCCGACGATCGCCTTGTTGTATTGCACCGGGAAGGAGGTCGCCGCCGAGACGAGTTTAGACGCGCGCGTCAACATCGTGGCATCGATATTGGTGGCGTAAGGCAGCACGTCGTTGCGCACCTTCATCGCCATCACGACTTCTTCCAACGAGGCGTTACCGGCGCGCTCACCGATACCATTAATGGTGCATTCGATCTGCCGCGCGCCCGCCTTCACGCCGGCGAGCGAATTGGCGACCGCCATTCCGAGGTCGTTGTGGCAATGCGTGGAGAACACGGCTTTCTCGGAGTTCGGCACCCGCTCGCGCACCGATTTGAACAGATCGAAGTATTCCTCCGGCGTTGTATAGCCGACCGTATCGGGGATGTTGATCGTGGTGGCGCCGGCATTGATCGCGGCTTCGACGCAACGGCAGAGGAAGTCGATCTCGGTGCGGGTCCCGTCCTCGGACGACCACTCGACGTCATCGGTATGGCTGCGTGCGCGGGTAACCTGCGCGATCACCATTTCGTAAACCTCGTGCGGCTCCTTCTGGAGCTTGTATTTCATATGCACCGGCGAGGTGGAGAGGAACGTGTGGATACGCTTGCGCTTGGCCGGCCTGATTGCCTCGGCGCAGCGGTCGATGTCCCTGGGAGCTGCGCGCGAGAGCCCGCAGATGACCGCGTTCTTGGCGCGCTGCGCGATCTCGTGCACGGCGGCAAAGTCGCCTTCCGATGCAATGGGGAAGCCGGCTTCGATGATGTCGACGCCCATGTCGTCGAGCAGTTCTGCGACCTGGAGCTTCTCCTCGTGGGTCATGGTCGCGCCGGGGCACTGCTCGCCATCGCGCAAAGTCGTATCGAAAATAACGACCCGGTCCTTATCGGATGGGATCTGAATAGTCATTGGAACTTTCCTTCTCGCCGAATGCGCCGCTCGAGGGCGCTCTTTAGGGTGCCGTCTTCATCATCCCCCGAGTGCCCAGGCGCGTATGGCCCTGCCGGCCCTCAGGGGCGGGTAAGGAGAAGGAGCTTGCCCAGAATGAGGGAGGCCGCGGGCCGGGCCGTGGCGGCCTCCCGCTCGATCGCGCAAATATTGCGGCGCGTCGACATTGCCTTCAAACACCCTCGTTTCGACGGTCTAAAGTGGCGGACGCCGGTAAAGCCCGCGTTAACCGCATGTAGGAAGCCTTGCTTCTAGCGGAAGGACGGTTGCTGAATCAAGTCTGCGAATAGGTCAGTATGGCTGTCCGTTCATTCCGGTAAGCCGAAGTGCCTATCCAGATAGGCGCGCACGAAGCACGGCATCGCCGGATCATAGTCGGGCGGTCCCCGCACGATCCGAATGCCGCTCAGCTCCGGCTGTTCTTCGCGGGCGAGACGAGCGAGAATTCGCGCACCCAAAGCTTCAGCCGACTGTTTGCTGCGCAGCGTCTTAATTTGCATGATCAGCGGACCATCGACGATGGTCGTCCAGCCGGGGATTGTGGTGAATTCCGCGGCGTCGAGCCCGGTCTCCTCCGCAAGCTCGCGACGAATACTGAACGCGAGATCGACTTTGCTACCGGCAATGTCGCTTGGGTCCGGTGTTCCACAGGGAAAGTAAATCTGGCCGGCGTTGAACGTATGTAGCGCCATCACGCCGAGCAACACGGCGCCATCCGCCGCGACGATCGCCGCAGCGCCCGTGCAGTCATAGGCGTCCGCCGGCGGACGGCCCCAATCGCGCCAGGCGCTGAAGCTGGCGAAATCGGTTTCGAAGTAAGCACCGCGGAAAACGCCATCGACGTGCTCACGGCTGTGCAGCAGCAGGACACGGCCATTCCAGATCGACGGTTTGCGGCGCTGCAATTCGGCAAAATAGGCGGCGATTTCCGCTTTCCGCTCCTCGGCGAATTTCCACGGCTTCGGCGCGAAGGAAAGCTCCAGCCGATCCGTATGAAATACCGAAGGGTACGGGTCTCGCGCCTGGCTCATGCGCTGAGATCTTCCGGCTCGAACGTCTGGGTCGGCTCGACGAACTCGTCCTGCGCTGCGATGATCTGTATCTCAGAAGCGCCAAGCTCGGCAGTCTTCACCAGCACGCCGAACACGCTGGACGCAGCGCACGAAAGCGCCTCGTCGATGCGCCCGCTGCGCAGGAAATGCGCGTAAAATAGCGCGGCAATTGCGTCTCCCGCGCCGTTGACTGAAAGCTCCAGGCGCGGGGTGCGCACACGAAAGCAGCGGTCGTTGTCGGACGCCAAGAGATCGATCGCATCCTCCGGCGTTTCGTCGCTCCGCAGCGAGGTAACCAGGACGATGCGGGGCCCCAAATCGTGCATCGCTTTCACCGCGTCCCGTACCTGCGCGAGCGTCTTGCTCTCGCGGCCGGATAGATAATCGAGCTCGAAGTGATTGGGCGTGATGACGTCGGCGACGGGTACGGCCTTCTCCCTCATGAACTCCGGAATGCCCTTCGCCACAAAGATGCCGCGGTCGGTATCGCCGATCACCGGATCGCAGCAATAACGCGCCGACGGGTTGGCCTTGCGTACGGTAGCAACCGAATCAAGGATCGCCAGGCCGATATCGGCGTTGCCGACATAGCCGGACAAGACACCATCGCATTCGCCGAGCACGCCGCGCTGCTCGATGCCTGCGACCGCCTTGCGGATGAGGTCGCCGCTGAACACGTCTCCCTGCCACTCTCCGTAGCCGGGGTGGTTTGAGAATTGCACGGTATGGATCGGCCATACCTCGACGCCGATACGCTGCAACGGGAAGACGGCGGCGCAGTTGCCGACGTGACCGTAAGCAACGTGCGATTGGATGGAGATGATGTTCATTGTACGCGAGGCGCCGCTCCGGCCTCATCCTTCGAGACGCCGCGCTGCCGCGCGGCTCCTCAGGATGAGGAGAAAGGAAAGGCCTCATGGTGAGGAGCATCGCGAAGCGATGCGTCTCGAACCATGAGGCCAGGCCGTATACGGCCTACTTCACCCCCACCTTCTTGTCCGCCGCCTCGGCGAACTTGTTGGTGTAGGTCTTCGACACGTCGACGTGCGCCTTGGCGATTGCCGGCGACGACTGGCTGAACACGGCGAGCACCGCCGCCGCGCCTTTCGGGTCCATCAGGCCGGTCTTCGAATACATCGGCATCGTGTTCTTGAGCGCGGCGAGATAGAGCGAGGGGTCCTTGCCGACCATCTCTTTCGGCATCTTGGCGACGATCTCTTCCGCAGTGTGCGAATGGATCCACTTCAGTGTGGCGACGATCGCGTTCGTCAGCGCCTGCGTCTCTTTCGGATGCGCTTCGATCCAGGAGGTCTTGGTGTAAAGCGCCCCGCCGGGATATTCGCCGCCGAATACGGCAAGCGTATCCTTTTGGCTGCGGGTATCGCTCAGAATATTCAGGTCTTTGTATTTGCCGGCCAAGACCGTGATTGCCGGGTCGAGCATGATCGCGGCATCGATTGTACCCTGCTCCATCGCAGCAATGGCCGAGCCGCCGAGACCGACACCGATAACGCCGACCGAGTTCGGATCGACGCCGTTCTTGTGCAAAATGTATTTGAGGAAGAAGTCGGTGGACGAGCCAGGCGCGCTGACGCCGACCTTCTTGCCGGCGAGGTCCTTGACCGTCTTCACTTGCGCGTTGTGCTTCGGCGAAACGACCAGCGCGAAGCCGGGAAAGCGGTCATAAACCACGAAAGCCTGCAGGGACTGGTGCTTGGGAACAAGCTCGACACAGTGGTCGAAATAGCCGGACACCACGTCGGCGCTGCCGCCCATGACTGCCTTGAGCGCCTCCGAGCCGCCTTTGAGCATGACCATAACGACATCCAGTCCCGCTTTCTTGTATTCGCCGAGTTGATTGGCAAGCACGGTCGGCAGATAGCAGAGACAGCCGGCGCCGCCGATGGCGAGCGTCACCTTCGATAGCGCGAACGCCGGCGCGGACATCAAACCTGCGATCAGGACCAGCGCGGTCAGCGCGGCAGTGAGAGAACGGACGATACGCGCCCCCATTTTTGCTCCTCCATTGTGTTCGCGGCCTTGAGGTTCGGCCGCCCTGAATCGACGATAAGCCAGGGTCGCCCGGCTGCCTAGGGCCTCGTATCGGCGACCGGCGGCCGCCAGACGAGCAGGCGCTTCTCGACCATGCTGACGACAATATCGATCACGATGACGAAAGCCGCCAGCACGAACATACCCGCGAAAACGCCGGCAACGTCGAACACGCCATCCGCCTGCTGGATAAGATAGCCAAGCCCAGCCGCCGAGCCGAGATATTCGCCCACAACCGCCCCTACCACGGCGAAGCCGACCGAGGTGTGCAGCGAAGAAAACATCCAGGACAGCGCAGAAGGCCAATAGACGTGGCGCATTAATTGCCGTTCGTTCATGCCGAGCATGCGCGCGTTCGCGAGCACCGTCTGGCTCACTTCCTTCACGCCCTGATACACGTTGAAGAACACGATGAAAAAAACAAGCGTCACGCCGAGGGCGACTTTCGACCAGATGCCGAGACCGAGCCAAAGCACGAAAATCGGCGCCAGCACAACGCGCGGCAGCGAATTGACCATCTTTATGTAAGGATCGAACACTGCGGCGGTGCGCGGCTGGCGCGCGAACCAGAAACCGACCAGTACGCCAGCGATCGAGCCGATCACGAAAGCCAGCATCGATTCCAGGAGCGTGATGCCGAGATGCCGCCAGATCACACCGCTGATGAACCAGGCCGCGATCTGCTTGGCGACGTCGACCGGGTTGGAAAAGAAGAACGGCGGCAACAGCAAAGTGCCGAACACCGGATAAGTGGTGAGCACGTACCAAATCGCGACCGCGACGATCGCAACCAGGATTTGGAGCGACAGGAGAGTTACGCGGGACATTAGTGACCAGCCCCGGCACGCGCGCACGCGATTCCAGCGTCCCCTCCCCCCTTGAGGGGGAGGGACAGGGAGGAGGGTAGGCTGTGAATGCCCCGGTTACGATCTACTCCCCTCCCCAACCCTCCCCCGCAAGGGGGGAGGGAGCAGGCTGTGCAGCGGCGAAATTCTGAAACTACCGACATGCTCATCACGCCCCCTCCGCCATCGCGTAACCTTTCACCACTTCCGCCTTCAGAACTTGCCAGATGTCCCGATGCAGTTCGTGGAATGCCGGATCGAGCTTTATCTCGCCGATGTCGCGCGGCCGCTTCAGCGGCACACGCCAGTCGCCGATGATATGGGCGGCCGGACCGGCCGACATGATGACCACACGGTCCGATAGCGCGATCGCTTCCTCGAGATCATGAGTGACGAACAGCACCGCCTTGCGATCGGCGCTCCAGAGGTCGAGCAAAAGGTTACCCATGATCTGCCGCGTCTGCGCATCGAGCGGCCCGAACGGTTCGTCCATCAGTAGGATCTTCGGGTCGCGGATCAGCACTTGTGCCAGCCCGACGCGCTTGCGCTGGCCGCCGGAAAGCATGTGCGGGTAACGGTCGCCGAAGGTGCCTAGCCCAACGCGCTTGAGCCAGTCGAGTGCCCGCGGCCGCGCTTCGCTCGCCGGCACGCCCGCGGTCTCGAGGCCGATGGCGACGTTCTCCAGCGCCGTTTTCCAAGGGAAGAGCGCATCAGCCTGGAAGAGATAGCCGGCCTGCCGGTTAAGCGCCGACAAGGGCGCGCCGAACACGTCCACTCGGCCGGACGCGGGCGCCAGCAGCCCCGCGGCGATATTGAGCAACGTGGATTTGCCGCAGCCCGTAGGCCCCACGATGGCGACGAACTCGCCGTCGGCGACATGCAACGTCGCCTGCTTCACCGCCGTGAACACGCCGCCATCGGCAAGACGGAAAGCGACGTCCACGTCGCTCAGCGCGACGGCGGCTGCGCCTGCACCGGCAGCAACGTGTTGGATTCGATTGTCCATAACGGTGCGCAACCTAGCCGCTCGTGCGCAACTTGCAAACTCTGAGCGCGAGGGTTCCGTCCGCTGCTCGCCCGTGCCATTGTCGCGGCAATGAATTTCGACTCCCGCCTCGCCGATGCCTGGGCGCGGCTGCCCGACTATCTCGGCAGCCATGTGCTGGTGAGCATTACCGCGCTCGCCATCGGCCTCGGCATCAGCCTGCCGCTCGCCGTAATTTCTATGCGTCGTCCGCTCCTCCGCGGCGGCCTGCTCGCGGTGGCGAGTGTCATCCAGACCATTCCCGGGATCGCGCTGTTGGCGCTGTTTTATCCGCTGCTTCTCGCGATCGCCGGACTGTCGGAGCAGATTTTCGGTGCGGGCTTTTCGGCGCTCGGCTTCTTGCCGTCCGTGCTGGCGCTCGCGCTTTATTCGATGCTGCCGGTCTTGCGCAACACGGTGACCGGGTTGAACGGCATAGACCCGCGCCTGCGCGACGCCGCCCGCGTCATCGGCATGAGCCCAAGCCGTTCGCTGCGCGAAGTCGAATTGCCTCTGGCAGCGCCCGTGATCATGGCCGGTATCCGCACCTCGGCCGTGTGGGTAATCGGTACCGCGACGCTAGCCACTCCGATCGGCCAGACCAGCCTGGGCAATTACATCTTTGCCGGCCTGCAGACGCAGAACTGGGTTTTCGTCATCTTCGGCTGCGTCGCTGCCGCCTTGCTTGCGTTGGCCGTCGATCAATTGTTGGCGCTGATGGAGCACGGTGTCGCCGCGCGCAGCCGCGCTCGCATTACCGCCGGCGGCATAGGGCTCGCGCTGATAACATTCGCCGCACTGGCGCCCTGGCATGCGGCCTCACGCAGCAGCTATGTGGTCGGCACCAAGTCGTTTACCGAGCAATACATCCTCGGCTCATTGATACAGCAACGCCTGCGCAAGAGCGGGCTCGTCAGTACACGCCGCGACGGCCTCGGCTCGGCGGTGCTGTTCAAGGCGCTCACCCGCAACGATGTCGATGTTTATGTCGATTACTCCGGCACCATCTGGGCCGACTACATGCACCACAACGACGTGAAGCCCCGGGCGCAAGTGCTGGCGGCCGTCTCGGATTGGCTGATGAAGACCTACGGCGTGCGCATGCTCGGCGACCTTGGTTTCGAGAACGCCTATGCCCTCGCCATGCCGCGCAAGAAGGCGGATGCGCTCGGCATCAACTCGATCGCCGACCTCGTCTCCCACAGCGGGCAAATGACCATCGCCGGCGACTACGAATTCTTCGACCGGCCGGAATGGAAGGCGATCCAACGGGCCTATGGCCTGCACTTCGCCGACCGCCGCTCGATGCAGGCGACGTTCATGTACAAGGCGGCAGTCAATGGCGAGGTCGACGTGATCTCGGCGTTCTCGAGCGACGGCCGCATCGCCAAATACGACCTGAAAGTGTTGAGCGATCCCAAACAGGCGATCCCGCCCTACGACGCCATCCTGCTGCTGGCGCCTGATGCCGCCGACGATCAGAAACTGGTCGCCGCGCTCAAGCCGCTGGTCGGCGCGATCGACGAGGAGACGATGCAGGAAGCCAATCTGCGCGCATCAACAGGTAATTCGCCCGCCGGTGTGGCGGAGTGGCTGTGGGAACAAATCCATCATTAGAATCGCAAGGATTATTCTGCCGCCTCGGATTTCCTGCGCCGGGTTTTAGCCGGGATAATGAGATCAAATTCCGCCAATTCTTCGTTGGTCGGCCAAGTCATATCCTTGTCCCATGCCCAGCGCTCTCGGATTTCCTCATCCGACATAGAATTCAACTTCGACCAGTCAATCGTCTCCGCTAGGCGGTCCGCCTCCTGCAACTGCTTCTCGGTAGGCACGACGTTCACTCCGATTGGCGATTCTCAGAGAAATGATCCGGCGGCGTTCACCGTTCCACGTCCATACGCAAAATAACACATTTCCCGCAAGCTCAGCCATAGTCTCAAATCGGGCCTCACCCGGCGGCGACTTGCGCGAAACGCCATCAAGTCTCGGGCGCCCGTCGAATAGACGCGCGGCCAACGGGAATGGCAAACCGCGGTCCTTTCGGTTGACCGCATCCTTCATGTCGTCCCACTCGATGTCTTCGGTTCGTCCCATGATCGCACCTAAGGGGTACTGGATCATGGGATATACCGAATCGGTGAGTCACCTTTGCTTTAATTCGTCAATTTACCGCTTTCCACAGCTCTTGTGGATTGATGAGGGGAAACCGACAGGGCATTAGAATACTGTTGAAATTCAATTCTTGCTCCTATCCACCAGCGCGCGTTCCTTGATCCACGGCATCATGTCGCGCAGCTTGGCGCCGATCTGCTCCGCCTGGTGCTCGGCGAGCTTGGCGCGCGTCGCCTTGAACGAGGTCTGGTTGACTTTGTTCTCCAGCATCCAGTCGCGGGTGAAGCGGCCGGATTGGATGTCGTCGAGGATGCGCTTCATCTCGGCGCGCGTTTCCTTGGTGATAACGCGCGGGCCGGAGACGTATTCGCCATATTCGGCGGTGTTCGACACCGAGTAGTTCATATTGGCGATACCGCCTTCGTAGATCAGGTCGACGATCAGCTTCATCTCGTGGATACACTCGAAGTAAGCCATTTCCGGCGCATAGCCTGCATCGCACAGCGTGTCGAAACCGGCCTTCATCAACTCGACGACGCCGCCGCACAGCACTGCCTGTTCGCCGAACAGATCGGTTTCGCACTCTTCCTTGAACGTCGTCTCGATAATGCCGGCACGGCCGCCGCCGATGGCCGAAGCGTAAGACAGGCCGAGATCGTGCGCGTTGCCGGAGGGATCTTTATGGACCGCCAACAGACAGGGCACGCCGGCGCCGCGCTGGTATTCGGATCGAACGGTGTGCCCGGGCCCTTTCGGCGCCACCATCATTACGTCGAGATCGGCGCGTGGCTCGATCAGGTTGAAATGGACGTTGAGCCCGTGCGCGAACATCAGCGCGGCCCCCTGCTTCATATTGGCGGCGAGATGATCGCGATAGATGTCGCCCTGCAATTCATCGGGCGTGAGCATCATCATCACGTCCGCCCATTTGGCGGCTTCCGCCACTTCCATCACCTTGAGCTTCTCGCCCTCGGCCTTCTTCACGCCCGCGGACGTCTTGCGCAGCGCGACGGCGACGTCCTTCACGCCGGAATCGCGCAAATTGAGCGCGTGGGCATGGCCCTGGCTGCCGTAGCCGATGATGGCGACCTTCTTGCCCTTGATCAGGTTCAGGTCGGCGTCACGATCGTAGTAAACTCGCATGATGATCCTCTAATCCTTACCCCGGGATGTCGACCGTGCTTCTAGGACGCCCGGGCAGCGCCGACAAGGCCCGGCCGCTCTTTGGCTTGCTCAGACGAGCACAGCAGCGAACACCAGACCGAACCCGCCGCCGCAGGCCGCGATCAGTACCGCGAAGCCGATAGTCACCTCGATCATATGCGACAGCGTACGCGCGAAACCGAAATTCACGCCGGAGGCGGCGAGCATGAAGTTGTTCGGCCCCGGCGTGAACGCCATTACGAATGAGAACGCCACTAGCGCGAGGAAGATGTCGGGGGGCATGGAAGAAATCAGTTTGAAACGGGAATTCCAAAAACTGCGGCCAGAACGCCATATACCGCGTTCAAGGTGTCCTCGTTCACTGCTTCCGCGCGCCGGACGAACCGTGCCTGCCGATCTATTGACCTAACCTGATCCACAAGCACAGTTCCCGCTATGCGCCCTGCACCTTGAACATCAACCTTGAACGGCCAAGGCGCCAGATTGCGCGTGATAGGACATACCAAAATCAAGGATGAACGCTCGTTGTACGCACGCGGCGAAATCACGAGCGCCGGCCGCCGACCGGCCTGCTCGTGTCCGAAGGGACGACCGAAATCGACCCAAATGATCTCGCCAGCATCAAGCCCGCCGTCGACGTCGTAAGGCACTCCGCTTTACCCCCGATTCGTCTCTCCTCTTGCGCTCCGGTCTCGACTGCGTTTCCGCCGATCGCTTTGCTGCCTGCCATTCCTTTTCGGAGGGCGCTATGTCGCTCCAGTCGTCTTGAGGCCACTCGGACGGCAGAATTCCCCAATCCTCAAACGGCGGTGGCTCGCTCCCCGGCTTGATTTGCGCAAGCAAATCTTCCAATCGGTAATATGGAATCTCGCGGCGAGGCGCGGTGTCGATGAGCAGGCGGCTTCCATCTTTTTCCAGGTCCACACTGGAACCGGCCTTCAAACCCAATTGATCGACGAACTGCTTCGGCAGCCTGAGACCTAGGCTATGGCCCCACCTGGCAATTTTGACCTTCATGGCTCAACCTCTGGATATACAATGTATATCCCGATGCAGCGGCCTACAACCCGTCAGGCCCGCGGCGGATGGCGGCGATGCCGGTCCGCGCCACCTCGACCAGCCCGAGCGGCAGCATCAGCGCGATGAATTGCTCCACCTTGTCGCTCGCGCCGGTGATCTCGAACACGAAGCTTTCGATCGTCGCGTCGATCACGCGCGCGCGAAACGCATCCGCAAGCCGCAGCGCCTCGACCCGATGCTCGCCTTTGCCCCTCACCTTCACCATAGCCAGCTCGCGCTGAATGCAGTTGCCCGCGAGCGTCATATCGACCACCCGATGGATCGGCACCAGCCGGTCGAGCTGGTTCTTGATCTGCTCGATCACCATCGGCGTGCCGGTGGTGACGATGGTAATAAGCGAGAGGTGCTGCTGATGCTCGGTCTCCGACACCGTCAGCGACTCGATGTTGTAGCCGCGGCCGGAGAACAGGCCGATGACGCGCGCAAGCACACCCGGCTCGTTATCGACCAGCACCGAGAGCGTGTGCGTCTCGATACCTTGCGCCTTGGGCGCGGCGGGATAATGACTGGTGCTCGACAGATTTGCGTTCGCGTTCATGAGTATCGTCCGATTCCAGAGCCCGTCATTGCCGGGCTCGACCCGGCAATCCATCAAAGCTTTCAGCAATATGCGACCTTCAACATGGATGCGCGGGTCAAGCCCGCGCATGATGCCGAATATTAGAGCTACACCATCACCTTGCCTTCTTCCGTAATCGCCTCCTCGATATCCTCGGCGGCGCCGCCGAGCAGCATCTCGTTGTGCGCCCGGCCTGACGGAATCATCGGGAAGCAATTTTCCGCCGGATCGACGATGCAGTCGAACAGCACCGGCCTGTCGACCTCGATCATCTCACGGATGGCGTGGTCCAGATCGCCGGGCTTCTCGCAGCGGATGCCGACGGCGTGCATCGCTTCCGCCAGTTTGACAAAGTCGGGCAGCGCCTCCGAATAGCTTTCGGCGTAGCGGCCGCCGTGCAACAGCTCCTGCCACTGCCGCACCATGCCCATATAGCCGTTGTTGAGGATGAAAACCTTGATCGGCAGCCGGTACTGCACGGCGGTGGACAGCTCCTGCATGGTCATCTGCACCGAGGCCTCGCCGGCGATGTCGATGACGAGCGATTCGGGATGCGCGAGCTGCACGCCGACCGAAGCGGGCAGGCCGTAGCCCATGGTGCCCAGCCCGCCGGACGTCATCCAGCGGTTCGGCTCGTTGAAGCCGTAGAATTGCGCCGCCCACATCTGGTGCTGGCCCACTTCGGTGGTGATGTAGGTGTCGCGATCCTTAGTCTGCTCATAAAGGCGCTGGATAGCGTACTGCGGCTTGATCACCTCATTCGAGGACCGGTAGGCGAGCGACTTGCGCGCGCGCCATTTATCGATCTGCTGCCACCAGCCGGCGAGTGCCTTGCTGTCCGCCTGTTTGGCGCCGGTGCGCCACAGCCGCACCATGTCTTCCAGCACATGCGCGCAATCGCCGACGATCGGCAGATCGACATGCACGTTTTTGTTGATCGAGGACGGGTCGACATCCACGTGGATCTTGATCGAGTCCGGCGCGAACGCGTCGAGTCGGCCGGTGATGCGGTCGTCGAAACGGGCGCCGATGCACACCATCACGTCGCAGTCGTGCATCGCCATGTTGGCTTCCAAGGTGCCGTGCATCCCGAGCATGCCGAGCCACTGCTTGTCGGTGCCGGGATAGGCGCCGAGACCCATGAGCGTCGAAGTGATCGGAAAGCCGCTGAGCCGGACCAGTTCGCGTAACAGATCGCTCGCCGCGGGGCCCGAATTGATCACGCCGCCGCCGGTATAGAACAGCGGCTTCTTGGCCCGCGCCATCAGCTCGACGGCCTCCTTGATGCGGGAGTTGTCCCCTTTCACCTTAGGCTTGTAGCCGGTGTGCGGGAAATCTTTTGGCTTGGCGTAGATGCCTTTGGCGAATTGGATGTCTTTGGGGATGTCGATCACCACCGGGCCCGGACGGCCGGTCGCCGCGATATGGAACGCCTCGTGCAGCACCCGCGGCAGGTCCTCGATGCGCTTCACCAGGTAGTTGTGCTTGGTGCAAGGCCGGGTGATGCCGACCGTATCGCATTCCTGGAACGCATCGTTGCCGATCAGATGCGTCGGCACCTGGCCGGTGATGCAAACGATCGGGATCGAGTCGCACAAGGCATCGGTGAGCCCGGTGACCGAATTGGTGGCGCCGGGACCGGAGGTCACCAGCACGCAGCCCACTTTGCCGGTCGAGCGCGCATAGCCTTCGGCCGCGTGCACCGCCCCCTGTTCATGGCGGACGAGCACGTGTTGCACTTTTTTCTGCGCGAAGATCGCGTCGTAGATCGGCAATACCGCGCCGCCCGGATAACCGAACAGATGCTTTACTCCCTGGTCGGCGAGCGCCTCGATGACCATTTCGGCGCCGGTCATTTCGCGTGTCATGCTCCTCATCCTTACCTTCGTCGCTCCGCACCTCAGGGCGAAGCCCTTTGCGCCAATAAAAAAGGCCCCTGAAGGGCCATGTTCGGACGCTTCCCTCGATCGGACGCCCTCAGGGGCGCCCGGGGGGCGTCCGAACCGCTACTACAACAATAATATTGCGCAACATGTTTTCCGCCAGAACTTTCATTTCAAGCTTATAGGAGCGCGAGGTCTGACGGTCAAGGGCAATTTGGCAGTGCAATAACGTCAAGGAGATCTTCGACCCTTGCTTCCGCCGCCTCGGGGCCGATCGATGTCCAGCCCGGCATTTGGGTGCGGAACCAGGTGACCTGACGTTTTGCGTAGCGGCGGGTGTCCATGACCGCGCCCGCCGCAGCCTCGTCCAGCGTGATCTCGCCTTCGATATGCCGAACAAGCCAAGGCACGCCGTGCGCCTTCATGGCCGGCAGCGCGCGATCAAGCTTGCGTGCCGCCAATGCACTCACCTCCTCCAAGGCGCCGGCCTCAAGCATGGCGGCAAAGCGCGCTTCGATCCGTTGCACCAGTTCCGAGCGGTCACAGGTCAGGAACACCTTGGCCGCCGAATTGGCATCGATGATTGGCGGCAAGCCTTCGCGATGCCAATCGGACAACGAACGGCCGGTGGCCAGCACCACTTCGAGCGCGCGGCTGATGCGGGCGCGGTCGTTCGGCATCAGGCGGGAGGCACTCGTCGGATCCCGTTCGGCCAATTCTGCATAGAGCGGCGCCACCCCATCGCGAGCGAGCCGCCCACGCACGTCCGCGCGAATCTCCGCCGGCACGGAGGGCACCGCGGCGAGGCCGCTCGTCAGCGCCTTGAAGTAAAGCCCCGTGCCGCCGACCAGGATCGGCAAGCGGCCCGCCGCTTTTTCCTCGGCGATGACGGCGGCGACATCGTGCAGCCACTGCCCAGTGGAATAGTTCACCGCCGCATCGACATGACCGTAGAGCCGGTGCGAAACGCGTGCTTCCTCGGCGGGCGAGGGTCGCGCGGTAATGATCCGCAGGTCGCGATAGACCTGCATCGAGTCGGCATTGATAATCGTGCCGCCGAACCTGTCGGCAATCCGCAGCGCCAGCGCCGACTTGCCGCTCGCAGTCGGGCCTGCGATAAGCACCGCCTGTCCCCCTGATGTCATCAGATGATTATTCCTGCGCCCCATGTCGCAACTTTGATTGCTCCCGCCGGCGGGCTTAGCCCCGCTGCCGCCGATGCCGTGCGCATTCAATTGCCGCAGGCGGCCGAGACGCAGTGGCTCGGTCCCGACGCGGCCGATATTTCCTTTATCCCGGATCGAGAGATCAACCAACGCGCGTTGGCTGACGAGTTGCGCGCGCGGCTTGGCGCACCCGTTGATGTCGTCGTGCAGCCGCTCGCCGATCGGCGCAAGAAGCTGTTCCTCGCCGACATGGATTCCACCATGATCGGCCAGGAATGCATCGACGAGCTCGCCGACTATGCCGGCCTCAAAGCCTATGTGGCGGCGATCACCGAACGCGCGATGCGCGGCGAGATTGAGTTCGCTCCTGCGCTGCGAGAGCGGGTAGCGTTGCTCAAGGGCATGCCCCTGTCGGTGATCGACGAGGTCATCGAAAAGCGCATTACGCTTACGCCCGGCGCCCGCACGCTCGTCGCGACCATGCGCGCGCACGGCGCCTTTACGTGCTTAGTCTCCGGCGGCTTTACGCTCTTCACTAACCGCGTCGCGGCGATGATCGGCTTCGACGAGACCCACGCCAACACGCTCGAAATCGCCGGCGAAAAACTGGCCGGCCGTGTAGTCGAGCCGATCTTCGGCCGCGACGGCAAGCGTGCGACGCTGATTGCCTTGCGCGAGCGGCTCGGCCTCGGCCCAAAAGACACGCTCGTCACGGGAGACGGCGCCAACGATCTCGACATGATCGCGGAAGCCGGCCTCGGCGTCGCCTATCACGCCAAGCCGAAAGTGGCTTCCACCGCGCCCGCGCGCATCGATCACGCCGACCTCACCGCTCTGCTCTATTTACAAGGCTATCGGCGGGAGGAGTTTGTAGAGGTCTAATGCCGATGTTTGCAGCTAGAAACTCGGATGAGGCAGATTCGCGCGAGACTTTCTTTTGTCATCACCGGGCTTATCCCGGTGATCCCGCTTAGGTTGGCAATATCGTGCGTCCCTAAGCGAGATGGCCGGGACAAGCCCGGCCATAACAGGCTTGGCCTCTGAACGGCTCTACTGCAAGCTCAACGCCACAAAGCGCGGATCGCCGTCCGGGCTGAGCACCAGCATCACCACCGACTTCTTGCCGTCTTTGCGCAACTTGTCGAGCCGCTGCTGAAGATCGGCGGCATTCTTGACCGGCTCCTGCTGCACTTCCGCGATCACCATGCCGGGGGCCAGGTGCTTATCCGCCGCCGGCGAATTGGGATCGACTCCGGTAATGACGACGCCTTTCACTTCGGGCTTTATCTTGTGCTGCTTGCGCAACCCATCAGTGAGGTCTGCCAGATCAAGACCCAACGCTTTCTTGAATGCCGGCTTCTCTTCCGGATTGTCTTGCTTTGGCGTGAGTTCAGCCTGTTTGTCGTTGTCCTTGAGACGGCCGAGCTTCACGTGTTTCGTGATCTCATGACCTTTGCGGATCACATCGACGGCAACATCCTTGCCGACGGGCGTATCGGCAACGATGCGCGGCAGGTCGCGCATTTCCTTGATGTCTTGGCCGTCGAACTTGACGATCACGTCGCCGGCCTCGATGCCGGCGGGTTTGGCCGGCCCCTTAGCATCGATGCCCGCCACCAGCGCGCCGCGCGCCGGCTTGATGCCGAGGCTCTCGGCGATCTCATCGTTCACTTCCTGGATGCGAACGCCGAGCCAGCCGCGCCGCACCTCGCGGAATTCGCGCAACTGATCGATCACCGGCACGACGGTGTTCGACGGCACGGCAAAGCCGATTCCGATCGAGCCGCCGGAAGGCGAAATAATGGCGGTGTTTACTCCGACCACCTGACCATTGAGATTGAATAGCGGACCACCCGAATTGCCGCGATTGATGGCGGCATCGGTTTGGATGTAGTTGTCGTAAGGCCCCGACTTGATGTCGCGATTGCGGGCCGAGACGATGCCGGCAGTCACCGTTCCGCCCAAGCTGAACGGGTTGCCGATCGCAATCACCCATTCACCAAGCCGCAGCTTGTCCGAATTCCCGAACTTCACCGCCTTTAGCGGCTTCGTCGGCTTTACCTTGAGCAGAGCCAAATCGGTCTTTGCGTCACGCCCAACGATCTCGGCTCTCAGCGTCGTGCCGTCGTTGAGAATAACATCGACCTCGTCCGCGTCGGCGATGACGTGGTTATTGGTCACCACAAGCCCTGACGGATCAATGATGAAACCGGAGCCAAGCGAGTTGACGCGGCGCGCCTCCGGGCTCTTGTCGCCATGCCGCTTCTTGAACTCCTTGAACAGATCGCCGAGCGGCGAGTCGGGAGGCAGCTGCGGCAGGTCACTCATGTCCACCGATTGTTTCGTGGAGATATTGACCACCGCATCGATCACCTGTTCGGCAACGTCGGCGATGGCTTCGGGGCCGCGCGCTTGCGCTTGGCCGTCGAGCGCCGGTGAAACGAGGACTGCGGCAGCGAGCAGAAGCAGACCTGCGCGGCCGGCACGCATGCGATGAAAGAGTGCGCCCATCGGCGTCGATCTCCAGGACTATGTTTGCGCGAGAGTGCGCCTGCCTTCAAGGCGATTCAAGGGCAACGCGGAACCCGATATCGGAAGCCGGTGCAACGCGCGCAAGTCCCCTTCGGAACGAGAATCCGACGGTTTTCAGGCACCCGCTAGTGAAGTCCAGCACCGCGCACCAGCCAGACCACGAGCAGCCCGATAAGGGCGGCCACGATGCCGATCACGCGCAACGAGGCATCCGGCGTCTCGATGACGCTAAGCATCGCCTTTTTGGCGTGGGCCGGAAAAGCCGCGAAGATCAGTCCTTCGATCACAAACACCAGTCCGAGCGCGGCCAAAAAGTCGGTCATGCCGGCCGCGCCCCCGCCCCGAGACTAGCGAGCGGAGGAGGTCGGTGCGGCTCGGGGCGCCATTGCTTGCGGCGCGGCTGCAAGCGGTGAGCCCGTTGTCGGCGGCGGCTGATTCGCCATCGGCAACGTGCCCGACGGGTTGTTGAAGTACCGGAAGAAGCTCGAGTCGGGGCCGAGCACGAACCGGGTGTCGTTATGTTTGAGGCCGGCTTCGTAAGCCTGCATCGAGCGGTAGAAGTCGAAGAATTTCGGATCCTTGCTATAGGCTTCGGCGAAAATCCGGTTGCGCGTGGCATCGCCCTCGCCGCGTATCTGCTCGGCTTTCGACTTGGCCTCCGCTATAAGCACAGTCACCTCGCGATCGGCGCGCGAACGAATTTCCTGCGCCCGTTGATTTCCCTGAGCACGGAATTCGGCCGCCTCGCGCTGCCGCTCGGTTTGCATGCGCTGGTAGACCGCCTGACTGTTCTGCTCCGGAAGATCGGCGCGCCGGATGCGCACATCGACGACCTGGATGCCATAGGCCCTCGCCTCCTGGGTGAGAAGCTTTTGAATGCGCGACATCAACTCCGCACGCTGATCGCGCACGACATTGATGAAGCTGGCTTCGCCCAGCACCCGCCGCAGCGCGGAATTGAGCAGAATCTTGAGCTGAGAATCGGCAGCATCCTTGGAGCCGAGGCTCTGATAGAAGCGCAGCGGATCATGGATGCTATAGCGGGCGAAGGCATCGACCACCAGGCGCTTTTGATCGGAGGCGATCACCTCCTGCGCCGGCGCGTCGAGATCAAGGATGCGTTTATCGATCGGAATGACGCTGTCGATGAACGGCATCTTTACGTGCAGGCCAGGCTCAGCGACCACCCGCACCACCTTGCCGAGCCGGACTACCAGCGCCTGCTGGGTTTGGTACACTGTGAATAGCGCGCTGTAAGCCACGATCAGCGCGGCCACCACGATGACGGCGACGACCCCGCCAAGGACGTTGAGCCTCATTGGCCGCCTCCGGACTGCTGGATCGAGGAACTAGGCTGCGACGCCGACGGGCGTTGTTGCGGCGCCGGCTTGGCCTTTGGAGCCAACTCCTTCAGCGGGAGATAAGGAACGACGCCGACTCCGTTCTTGCCGGTATCCATGATCACCTTATCGCTGTCGCCGAGCACGCGCTCCATCGTTTCGAGGTACATACGCCGGCGGGTCACGTCAGGCGCCTTCTTGTATTCGTCATAGATCTTAAGAAACCGAGCAGTCTGCCCCTTGGCTTCAGCCACCGCCTGCTGGCGATAGGCTTCCGCGCCCTGGATGACTTTCGCTACATTGCCGCGCGCTTCCGGCACCACCCGGTTTGCATAAGTCTGCGCCTCGTTGATCGAGCGCTCGAGATCGGCGCGTGCCGCTTGCACGTCGCGGAAAGCATCGATCACCTGCCGGGGCGGGTCGACCTTCTGTAATTGCACTTGGGTAATGAGAATGCCCGCCTTGTACTGATCGAGCGTCTTCTGCATCAAGTCCTGCACGGCCGTTTCAATGGTCTGCCGGGCGCCCGTGAGAATCGGCTGGATTTCGGAGCGGCCGATGACCTCCCGCATCGCGCTCTCGGCGACAGCTTTGACCGTACCGGCCGGGTTCTGGATATTGAACAAATAGGCGCCGACGCCGGTCGGCTTGACCTTCCACAACACCGAAAAATTGACGTCGACGATGTTCTCGTCGCCGGTGAGCATCAGGCTCTCTTGCGGCACGTCGCGCGCGACCGATCCGCTGCTGCGGCCGGTGTCGATATCGCGCATACCGATATCGATCTTATTGACCCGTAGCGCCTTGGGCGTGAGCGCGGTCTCGATCGGGTACGGCAGATGATAATTCAAGCCGGGCTGGACCTCGCGCACTTCCTTGCCGAAGCGCAGCACCACGCCGAGTTCGTCGGGCTCGACGCGGAAAAAGCCCGACGCGCCCCATAGCGCCACCGCGGCAAGTGCGATCAGCGCGAAGCCTTTGCCGCCGAGATTGCCGCCAGGCAGGAAACGCCGCAGCTTGTCCTGGCCCTGGCGCAACATCTCCTCGAGGTCGGGGGTCGAAGGCCGGTGCTGCTGCGGTCCGGACCCCCAGGGGCCCTTGCCACCGCCCGAGCTACCCCAAGGGCCGCCGCCCTGATTGGTCCATGGCATTACGCTGATCTCCCAGGCCGGGCTCATCAGAAACCCACCAGCCCATTTTTCGGCATGGGTTATAGGGGAGGCAAAGTCCCGTTACAACGCGCCGCGCCGTCATGCCGCGCTCAAAGGCAGGAACCGCGGCAACGGCGGCTATTTCACGGCGCGCCGACCCTGCTGTTCCCGCTTATGAGCGCTCAGCCGATGCGCTCGAGCGTCGACACGGTGAAATCCGAATCGTCGTTCGGACCGCTCGGATGCCGATAGCAGGAGGTCTGCCGCCAGAGGGCCTGGTCGATTGCAGGAAAAAACACGTCACCCGGGGGGCTCGCGTGCACACGGGTAATCTCCAGCCGATCGGCCAAGGGCATGGCCGCATTGAAGATATCGCTGCCGCCGATCACCATGATCTCGTCCGTTCCGCGTCGCCCGGCGTCCTGCCGCGCGGCATCGAGAGCGGCTTCAAAGCTTGGCACCACCAGCGCGCCGGGCGCGCCGAAGTTAGGATCGCGGCTAACCACGATGTTGGTGCGATCCTTGAGCGGCCTGCCAAGCGATTGCCAGGTCTTGCGCCCCATGACGACCGGCTTGCCGATGGTAAGGCGGCGGAAATGCTGCAGGTCCGAGCGCAGCCGCCAGGGCATCCCACCGTTCGCACCGATCACATTGTTCTCAGCGACGGCGGCGACCAGCACGATTTTCATGCGGCTGTCCCTCCCGCCGCGAATCGGCTCAGAGCCGGCCCACTCAGGCGGCAGATTTTCCATTGGTCCATGACCTGGGCGCCGATCGATCGATAGAAGCCGATCGAGGCGCCGTTCCAGTCGAGCACCGCCCATTCGAAGCGAGCTAGTCCTTCGTCGAGGCAGTGCTGCGCAAGCCGGGCCATCAGCGCCTTGCCGATACCCCGCTTGCGGAACGCCGGCCGCACGAACAAGTCTTCGAGATAAAGTCCATGACGGCCGCGGAACGTGGAGTAATTGAGGAACCAGACCGCTAATCCGGCAGGCTCGCCGTCCCATTCGGCGATGTCACAGCAAACCCGCGGCTGGCGACAAAAGAGCGCCGCGGCGATGCTCGCTTCCGTCGCATCTACTTCCTCGGCCAGCTTTTCGTATTCGGCCAACTCCCGCACCAGCGCAAAAACGAGCGCGCTGTCGTTCGGCCGCACCGGGCGGATAATCAAGTTTCCGGGACTCGTCATGCCCGGCCCTGTGCCGGGCATCCACGCCCGCTGCCGTCCCTCCTCCGCTTGCGGGGGAGGGTTAGGGTTTGGGAAAGTCGTGGATGGCCGGGCCTTCGCCCGCCGAAGGGGTTACTGGCCTGACCACATCGGAGGCGCTTCGGCTCGCAGGCGGGACAAGCCCGGCCATGACAATGGAGAGACAATGCGCCACTCACACCGCCACCTCGGCCTTGATGTGCGGGTGCGGGTCGTAGTCGCGCAAAATAAAGTCCTCGTAACGGAAAGCGAAAATGTCCTTAACCGCCGGATTGAGCACCATGGTCGGCAACGGACGCGGCATGCGTGTCAATTGCAGCCTCGCCTGATCGAGATGGTTTAAATAAAGATGCGCGTCGCCCAACGTATGCACGAAATCGCCGGGCGCGTGGCCGGTCACTTGCGCCACCATCATGGTCAGCAGCGCATAAGAAGCGATGTTGAACGGCACGCCGAGGAAAACGTCGGCGGAGCGCTGATAGAGCTGGCACGACAGCTTGCCGTTCGCCACGTAGAACTGAAAAAGACAATGGCACGGCGGCAGCGCCATCTTCTCCACGTCGGCTGGATTCCAGGCAGTGACGATCAATCTGCGCGAGTCCGGGTTGCGTTGGATCAACTCGATCAAATGCCCGATCTGATCGATCGTGCGGCCGTCCTTCGCCGGCCATGAGCGCCATTGGTGTCCGTATACAGGGCCGAGATCGCCGCGCTCATCGGCCCATTCGTCCCAGATGCGCACGCCGTGGTCGTTCAGATATTTGATGTTGGTGTCGCCCGCCAGAAACCAAAGCAACTCGTAGACGATCGATTTCAGGTGCAGCTTCTTTGTCGTCAGCAGCGGAAAACCGTCGGCGAGCCTGAACCGCATTTGATGACCGAACACCGACAGCGTGCCGGTGCCGGTGCGGTCATGCTTTTCCACGCCGTCGGCGAGGATACGTTCCATCAAGTCGAGATATTGACGCATCGGGCGGACCTTCCTCCGCCCGAAACATGGGGCAGTCTGCCCGCCTCGGCAACCGGCCAACGGTTCATATCAACATGCAAGCAGAGGCGCTTGCGCGCGGCACTGAGCGCCCGACGGACGGCGCACGACCATAGCCCGAGCAACGAAATCGCGCTGGGCGCTCACGCCGGGTAGCGCAAAATGGCAGCAACGGGCTCCCCTTGCGGAATGTCCGATTTTCGGACACTAATGACGCGACCGCCAGTTGCAATAACACGAGTTGCGATCTCATCGACCAAGTCGATCAAGCCATAGTTTGGCGCACTTGCCTGCTGGGCAATACTGACGGCGCCCCGATTATCGATACGCCCGGGAATAGCCTCGTCGATGTCGACCAAAACCGAGTCCACCGCACCCATGGTTGCGGCCCGAGCCGCCTGGGCAATGTCGGTAATCGCTCGCGCCTCCCCGCGGCGAGCCTCGAACAGCCTCCTCCACGCCGCAAGCTCATCTCGGTAGATTCCGTCGAGGATCGTCCGCGCCCTCTCGCCGAGTTGTGCCTCGCTTAACGCTTCAGGGCTCCCCTCGATCGTCGACGCGGCCAATTGGCTATAGCTGTTCACCGAACGATAAATGGACGCCAATGGTTCAGTTGCCGCCAGAATGAGAGGAATACCACTGCCGGTCAAAAGCGGACGAAGTGCCTTATCCACCGTGCGCGCGAACTGACGCAAAAGCACCTTTTGTCCCTCGGCGCCGTGAATACGGCCGCTCGGCCAATAGTCGACCTCACCGACGCCTTGTACGGCTCTGCCAGCGTCCTCGGGCATTCCCTCGACTTTCACGGCTTGCGGCGGCACATCGGGTGAAACCTCGACCACGCGGACAGACTTCTGCGCGAGGGCAAGCACGTAGCAGGATTGGGGAAAGCTGACGCTGCGTAGCAAAGGCTTTATGTGAAACCGGTCCGAAACTTGCACCACAGGGTTCAAAGCATTGGGCACACGGAAAGTCCGCAAGTTCTCGGGACCGGAAAAAATTGCCAAGCTGCGAGCCTGGAATCGCCAAAACTCGTCGTCATCAATGAGATCATCGAGCTGTTCGGCAATGGCGTCGATCTGATGTTTCTTTGCGCCGCCCGCCTGGAGCCGCTGAACTGCTTCTCGCGCCAGGTTCTTCAGCGCGATGCGGTCGGCTTGGGCCTGCTGCGTGATAGGCGTAGTAGGGAGGTAAATCGAGTCGCAAGACTCACCTCGATACGAGGTCAGGGCCCTGATATCGGCCGACGACGGAATATCCACATACAGCAAATCGTGACCTCCACGGGACCACTGCCCGCAGGCATCAAGGCCGTTCACAGCGGCAAGTATCCGGGCCACCACTGCTGCACCGCACGAGAGCCGCCGGTTGCCGCGTAACGATCCGCGACAGCATCCGTTCCGCTAATCCGGTTCAGCCTCAAATTCGACCCTCCTGCCCTACTCGTCCACATTTCGCTTCGGCGCAGTCCGCGTCGCTAAGGCGCTGAGCGTAATCTTTGGTGGATCGCTGGCCGGGAACGTGGCTTCGAGCTGACGGTCCAACTCGTCGTCAAGCTCTCGTTTCCTGCGCCGCTCGTGCATTTCTCTTTCTTCGGCATCGCGCACCTTCCATTCGGCGTCTCTCCGGGACGATGTCATGGCACTACTCCGGTTCGTCCCTGGTCGCGAAATCTCCGCGAACGTATCGGCGCTCAGGTCGTTAGGATGGCTGAGACAACCATTTCGCGGGGCTTTTGTTCACCGGGTCGCCCTGTTCCTTTTTCCGGAGAATGACATGACGGCAGCAAGGAAAGCGCGCGCCATGGGCGTCAACCACGTCGCCATCGAGGTCGGCGACGTCGATGAGGCGCTGGCATTCTACGGGCGCCTATTCGAGTTCGAGCTTCGCGGCAGGAGCGAGACGGCAGCCTTCATCGATCTGGGCGATCAGTTTGTCGCCCTCCAGGAGGGCCGAACGCAGACGGCTGATGACGGCCGCCATTTTGGGCTTGTGGTCGATGACAAGGATGCCGTTCGCGAGGCAATGAAAAAGGCCGGCGTGAAAGCACTGCCGGGCCGATTTCTCGATTTTCTCGATCCTTGGGGAAACCGGGTCGAAATCGTCGGCTACGATAATATCCAGTTCACCAAGACAGCGAACGTGTTGCGCGGCATGGGCTTAGCGCAGCTTGCCAAAACCGAGAAGGCGCTTGCCGAGTTGCGAGAAAAGGGCATGGCGCCCGTCGATCGCAGTTGATGGCGGTGCCCGCGGTGCGCGAGCGAGGCGATGGTTCGATTTGTGACCCGAGGTGGACCGTTGCACAGGCTTTCGGCCGGCCCGCATACAAGATTTGGGGCCACACAGAGCTTTGGCAACGATCACCGAAAGACAAGGCCGCCATCGATGAGTGGCGCCTGTCCGGTCATGTAGTCTGAGTCAGGGCCTGCCAAGTAGGAGACGAAGGCTGCGACGTCCTCAGGAGTCTGCGCGCGACCCAGGGCGATTCCCTCCACGTATTTCTTGTAAGTCGCGCCTATTTCAGCGCCGGTGATCTCCGCCATTCTTTCATCGATCTCCACCCACATGTCGGTCCCGACGATGCCCGGGCAATAGGCGTTCACCGTAATCCCATGGGTCGCGTATTCCTTGGCCGCCGCCTGAGTCAGCGCGCGGACTGCGAACTTGGTCGCGGAATAGACGCCAAGTAGTTCGAAACCGTCATGCCCGGCGATCGAGCAAGCGCTTATGATCTTTCCCTTCTGGCCACGGTCTTTGAATTTTTTCGCCGCAGCCTGGATGCCCCAGAGGACGCCATTCACGTTCACCTTGAAAATTCGATCCACTTCTTCGGGTTCGACATTTGCGATCGCTTTGACCTGTACGATGCCGGCATTATTGACGATGACATCGAAGCCACCGAGTTCTCTTTCTGCGTGATCGACGGCAGCATAGACTTCCGAGCGATCGCTGACATTCGCCTTGAAGATCGTCGCCTTGCGTCCGGCCTTGCGAACCTCCTCCGCCACCGCCCGCATCTTTTCATCGTCGAGATCGACAACGGCGAGATTAGCGCCATCATTCGCCAGCCGTAGCGCGATCGCGCGCCCGATGCCCTGCCCGGCGCCGGTAACGAGGGCGACCTTGCCTTCGATACTCATGACTGAGTTCCTCTAAGTGCGTGAGCCGCCGAACGGGATACCTTTTACGCATCCACTTCGTATCCATATCCACGATGTCCAAGATGACGCCGGCCACCCGCGCGAGACTTTCGTCACGCGTGAGCACTGTCGCCGTAACGATCAGGGGCTGCATCCGTTCCGATGACCTTCAAACGTCGCGGTTGAGCAAGCCCCGGACGTATCGCACCTCCTCCTCCGTGACGCCGTGACCTGCGCCTGGATAGATCTGCGCGGTCACCTCCGCCCCGAGGCGCTCCAGTACGGTTTGCGTCTTGCGCACGCGGGCGAGCGGAATATGCGGGTCGCGCTCATGACAGCCGAGGAACGCGATCGTGCCGTCGAGCCGGCCAGCATAGTCGAAACGTTTGGTCGCGTGGCCGTAGAGATCGTCGCGTGGTGGACTGTCCAACTCACCCATGCCGAGGAGACCTCCGGACATCGCGACCACGGCGTTGAGCGGCTGCCCCGCCCGCGCCACGTATTCGAGGGCGAGACAAGCGCCCTGGCTGAAGCCAAGCACCACCACCCGCTGCCGGCTGAAGCCTTCCCCTTCGAGGTACTCCATCAGTCGAGCGATTGCGCCAAGGCTCGACGAGAGGGCCGGTTCGTTCGCTGTTAGCGGCGCCAGGAAGCTCTGCGGCCACCACGAACGGCCAGCCGCCTCGGGCGCGAGATAGGCGATATCGGCAATTGCGAAGTGCTCGGCGAGGCTTAGCATATCGTCGGCCGAACCGCCGCGTCCGTGGAGCATAACGACAGCGAGCCGCGCACGGGAAAGCGGCGCGCCTCCTTCAAAGACGCGGGTTCCGCCGTGCGGATCGGCCGCCGCACCCGCGTTCCTCATGATCGAACCCGTAGCGGCGGCAGCACGCGCTCGATGTCGGCGCGCCGCACCTCATATTGCGGCGGCAATTTGAGGTGTGTGCCGAGTTCGTCCGGCGCTTCATCGGTGGCGAACCCCGGCGGATCGGTCGCGATCTCGAACAGGACGCCGCCCGGCTCGCGGAAATAGATCGCATTGAAGTATTGCCGGTCGATCACAGGCGTAACGTTGAGACCCATCGACATCGCCCGTTCGCGCCACTCTAGTTGCGCCGCATCGTCCTCCGCGCGAAACGCGACGTGGTGGATCGTGCCCGCGCCCTGGCGGCCAATGGACGGTGTGTCGGAGCGCAGGATGTCTACGACCGATCCCCGACTGCCCGACGGCGAGCGAAACCGCAGACGTTCCACGCCATCGGCAGTCTCCTGCCCGGCCGCCTCATAACCGAACAGGTCGGTCAGCACGCGCGCCGTGGGCGCGGGGTCGGCAACCCACAGCGTGACGGAATGAAAACCGTCCTCGCGCGGCCCCTCCGCAGGATGCTCCACTCGCGCATCGGTATTCGCGTCAGGCACGCCCGCCGTTTCCGTCTCGATCAGCTCCACCGGCATCCTGTCAGAATCGGCAACCGTGATCATCCGTTGCCCGAAACGCTCGATCGGACCCTCGGAGTCGATGCCCTCCTCGGCGAGCCGCATCATCCACGCGTCGAGCCCGCCTTGCGGAACGCCGTAGGCGACCGCGCTCGCCATGCCGGGTCCCGCTCGGCCCGGCCCGGCGTCCGCGAAGGGAAAGAAGGTAAGGATCGTGCCGGGCGAGCCGATCCGGTCACCGTAATAAAGATGATAGGTATCGGGCGCATCGAAGTTCACCGTCTTCTTGACCAGCCGCTGGCCGAGAGGCCCGGTGTAGAAGTCGACGTTCGGCTGCGGTGGGCCGCAGATCGCCGTCACATGATGGATGCCCGCTATCGTGCGCGTCATGGCTTCGTCCCTTCCTGATCACGGGTAGAAAACGCCGCCGGTCGCGCGCCGGGGCCTTTCCTGCCTTTCGGGAAGGGGGATGAACTCCTCTGCGTCACCCGGGATGCTATCGAAGCGACCGCGAGCCCACTCCTCTTTGGCCTGCTCGATTCGCTCCGGCCGTGAGGAAACGAAATTCCACCAGATGTAACGCGGCCCTCCCATCGGGGCGCCGCCGAACAGCATGAATCGGGCGTCGGCCGCCGCCTTGACCACGATCTGATCGCCGGGCCTGAACACCAGCAACTGCCCCGGCCCAAACGTGCTTCCCGCCACATCAATGTCCCCGGCGATCGTATAGAGAGCGCGCTCTTCGTAAGCAGGCTCGATCGGGAGCTGAGCGCCCGCCGCGAGATTAATATCCGCATAGAGCGTCTCGGAGGCGGTCTGTAGCGGCGAACGCGCGCCGAAAGCTTCGCCGGCGATAAGGCGCCCCCTCACTTCATCTACATCGATGATCGGCAGTTCATCCGCGCCGTGGTGAATGAAGGCGGGGTCGTTCTCTTCCTCCGTTTCCGGCAATGCCATCCAGGTCTGAATCCCGAACAGGCGCTGGCCGCTGCGCTTGCGCTCCGGACTTGTACGTTCCGAATGCACGATCCCGCGGCCCGCCTGCATCCAATTGACCGCCCCGGGTTCGATCGTCTGCTCCGTGCCGAGACTATCGCGGTGGAGGATCTGGCCTTCGAACAGGTAGGTAACCGTTGCAAGATTGATGTGCGGATGGGGACGCACGTCGATGCCCTGATCGGTCAGGAATTCGGCCGGACCCATCTGGTCGAAAAAGATGAAGGGCCCGACCATCTGGCGCTTGACGGATGGCAGGGCGCGGCGGACTTCCATTTCGCCAAGGTCAACCGCGCGCGGGATGATCAGCGTCTCGATTCCATCGACGCTTTGCCGATCGCCGGGAATGGGATCCGGACAAGGGCTCCAACTCATGATGATGTCCTCCGATCAATGCCGATGCTGGCGCTACCCAGCCGTGCTAATGTGGCTTTCATCGCTTCAATTGGAAGAAGTTACCGGCATGTAACCTGTGCCGGGCCGGCGAGCGCCTGAGGGTATGCTGCAGAGCCGCCCCTCCCTCTGTTGCCGAAGCGAACGTGATGCGTGCCGTGGACTTATTCTGGCACTAATATCGGACGCGGGGCAGCGAGCCGGCCGAAAGCGCATTCCAGCGCCCCATGATTCCACTCTCCCGTTTCCGCAGCCGCTCGATAGGTCGACTGCAAAAACTGCAGCAGCGTCGCCTCCGGATCAGTTGCGATACGCACGGCCTCGTAAGGAAGCAGGAATTCGCCGAGATTCGCATCAAAGCGCGCGACGGCCGGCTCTAAATCCTTCCGACGTAGGATAGGCTTTCGCGTCCAGACGAGGGCCGGCTAACGGCGCCAGCAACTCGAAGCTTCATTATTGTGATTGCGAAGCTTTATATGTGACCCGGAAGATCGTGCCGTTGGCGTCGTCACTGACCAACAGAGCGCCGTCATGCGTGACCGCGATGCCTGCCGGCCGGCCCCAGACCGTGTTCTTGTCCAGCACGAATCCGGTCATGAAGTCTTCATAGACGCCGGTTGGCTTGCCATCCTTCATGCGGGCGCGGATCACCTTGTATCCGGTCCTCTCTTCCCGATTCCAGGATCCGTGCAGGGTGGCGAAGGCATCGCCCTTGTACTCGGCGGGAAATGCATCCTTGTCGTAGAAGACAAGCTGCAGAGTGGATGAATGCGCCTGGATCAACACGTCCGGCACGATCGACTTATCCTTGAGATCGGGACGCTCACCGGCGTGCGCCGGATCCTGATTGCCGCCGGTGTAGTACCAGGGCCAGCCGTAGAATCCGCCCTTCTGCACGGTGGTCAGGTAATCGGGCGCCAGATTGGCACCGATATGATCGCGTTCATTTCCGGTGCACCACAACGTGCCGGTCCCGGGCTGTATGGCCATGCCCGAGCAGTTGCGCAGGCCGGTCGCAAAATTGATGACGTTCTCGCCTTCCGAGTCGAACACGCGCACCACGGCCCTGTTCTCTTCCTCGCCCCAGGCCGCACCCACGCCGTGAGTCTTCTCAAAGGCCTTGATCTCGTCCGGTGACTTTTTCGGCATGGCGGCGGCGACATTGGACGCCGAGCCGATCGAGACAAAGAGACGTTGGCCGTCCGGGCGAGACGGCTAGGTCGCGCGTCCAGTGCCGCTTCGTTGGGATATCCGGAATGATGACTTCGTCCGGCCCGGTCGCCCTGCGGTCGCCGGCATGGTAGGGGAAGCGAACGACCTTATTGGCCGCCCCCACATAGACGTATCGCGGTTCGGCCGGCGGATAGAACGCGATGCCGAAGGGCTTCTGCAGCCCCTCCGCGAACATTTCGGGCTTCGCCGGCGCAGTCTCGCCGGCTGGAATGACCAGGATGCGTCCGCTCCCGCTCTCCGCGACGAAGATGTCGCCATTCGGGGCTGTCCGCAGGACACGAGGCTGGTTCAGGCCGCTGGCGAACACCTGCACCGTGAAACCTTGCGGCACGGCCGGCATCTTGCCTTCCGGCGCCGGGACGACCTTCGCCATGTTCCTGAAATCCGGCGCCTCAGGGTCATTTTGGGTGAGGGACGGCGGCGGCAGATCAGTGGGCCTGATGTGTCTCGCAACGCCCGGCGCGTCACTCTCCCACGTGCCGAAGGCAGCGGTGCCGGTGCGCACCTCCTGCGCGTTCAGAGACGCCAGCGAAACGACGATGAACGGAAGACTTATCAGCACTGCTGACGCGCGCATGCTCTGTGCCCTTCTGAAGGTCAAAATGCGCACTTTACGGAAAGCCGAGAGGCGAGCCGCCGCCGCGCGGCTCTGGCCACAGGCGCGCTAACGCCGGAGATTGTTAATCGTTCCAACGGCGAGGCATTCGGAACGCGAGCAGATTGCGCTGTTATCGTCACCGGCGGTTTCCCGTTAGTGATTTCCGCTAAAGCATGGCGAGATCAATGCATCCTCGACACGCGCGCAATTTTAACAACACCAAGTCGATGGCCTTGGTCGAATTGAGCTGCGCGGCGTCACCACTATCGGACGGTTCAGATTTCGATGTGACGGTAGTACACAATCGTCTGCTCCGCGCGAGCCTCCGAGACGTTTTACCTTCACGTCGGAGGTCATGGCGATTTGCAATGCCCGGACTGCCAGCAAGACCCCGCTCAAATCATCCACCGCAACGTGCTGGCGGCAGTACTCGACGAATGTCCACCCGATCCGTTTGCCGCATGCCGTCGGGCGATGCTCATCGGAGCCGTAGATTATTCTGGAGCAATGACCGGACACGAGCGACCGACGAGAGCGCATTACCCCCGCGCCGCTCACCACCGCCTTCGATCAGTCAGGCGGTAACTTGATGCTCACTCGACGAACACTTCGTCGCGGCGCTTACGGATCATCGGCAGCACGGCAATCGCCAAAAGCGCCACCGCGACCACGATCAAGGCGGCCGAGATCGGCCGCGTCACGAAAACAGTGGCGTCGCCGCGCGAGATCAGCATCGCGCGCCGCAGATTCTCCTCCATCAACGGCCCGAGCACGAAAGCCAGCACCAATGGTGCCGGCTCGAATTCGTGCTTGATCAGCCAGTAGCCGAACAGGCCGAAGATGGCCGAGATGATCACGTCGCTGGCCGAATTGTTGATCGAGTAGATGCCGATGCAGCAGAAGACGATGATCGACGGGTAAAGAAGCCGATACGGCACCCGCAGCAGGCTCACCCAGACGCCGACCAGCGGCAAATTGATCACCACCAGCATCAGGTTGCCGAGCCACATCGAGGCGATCATGCCCCAGAACAATTGCGGCTGCTGGGTCATTGCCTGCGGCCCCGGCACGATGCCGTGAATGGTCATGGCGCCGACCATCAGCGCCATCACCGCATTCGGCGGTATGCCCAGCGTAAGCAACGGGATGAACGAGGTCTGCGCCGCAGCGTTGTTCGCGCTTTCCGGGCCCGCGACGCCTTCGATCGCGCCGTTGCCGAATCGCTGGGGGTGCTTGGAAATACGTTTTTCCAACGTGTAGGCGGCGAAGGAGGACACGACCGCCCCGCCGCCCGGCAGGATACCGAGCAGGGAGCCAACCAGCGTACCGCGAGCGACCGGCCCCGCCGAGGCGCGCAAGTCCTGCCGTGTCGGCATCAGGCCCGTAATCTTGCTCTTCACGATGTCACGGCTCTCCTGTGACATCTCCAGATTACGGATGATTTCGGCAAAGCCGAATAGACCCATGGCCACGTTGGTGAAGCCGATGCCGTCGAAGAGCTGCGGCATGCCCATGGTCATGCGCCCGGCGCCGGTTTCCAGATCCGAGCCGATCATGGACAGCAACAGCCCGCTCAGGATCATGACAATGGCTTTGAGCACCGAGCCTTTCGCCAGCACCACGGCGAAGATCAGGCCGAGCACCATCAGCGAGAAATACTCCGCCGGGCCGAAAACGAGCGCGATCGCAGAGAGCGGCAAGGCTAAGCCGGCGACGAGCACCGTCGCCACGCAGCCGGCCGCGAACGATCCGATGGCGGCGATCGAAAGCGCGGCGCCGGCGCGGCCTTGCCGCGCCATCTGATGGCCGTCGAGACACGTCACCACGGAGGTCGCTTCGCCCGGAATATTGACCAGCACCGAGGTGGTCGAACCGCCGTATTGCGCACCGTAGTAAATCCCGGCGAGCATAATCAGCGCACCAACCGGCGGCAGTCCGAAGGTGATCGGCAGCAGCATCGCCACCGTAGCCACGGTGCCAATGCCAGGGAGCACGCCGACCAGGGTGCCGACCAAGGCTCCAAGCAGGCAGAAGCCCAGATTGGCAGGCGACGCCGCGACCGAGAAGCCGAGCGCAAGATTGTGCAAAAGGTCCATCGCCGGCGCCCGTCAAAGACTAGGCCACAGCCCGAAGGGGAGCTGCAACAGATAGACAAAGAGGATGACGCAAAAGACGGTCATCGCGGCGGCGGCGGCCAAACCTTCCAGCCAGCGCTTTTCGCGCGACCCCATCACCGAAATCACAAAGGCGCAGAACGTCGACAGGACAAGGCCAAGCCGCGGAATGCGCACCGTCGTGCCAAACAGATCGATGCTGAATCCGCCGAGCATCACGGCGAAAATTGCGATCGCCGCGATAACGTAGGCGGGACCGCGCAACGCGTAGCCTTCCAGCGGCGGGCCGTCGAACAACAAACCGCCGGCGGCCACCAGCGCGCCCACGAGAGCGAGCAGTCCCGCTGCAAGGCGCGGCGCCGTACCGGGACCCAATGCCGCCCCGTGCATGCCGGCCAGGTCGCTCGAGAGCCAAAAAGCCAAGGCGGCCAATCCGATCATGGCCAGACCGCCATAGAAATCCCGCGGGCCGCGCACGCGCCACCGCGCCACGCCCGGCAAGCTCGTACGTTTGTTGGACATCCTGTCGCCCCGACGATCGTCCCGAAAAACCCGACTAATTAGCATGCAATCGCGATCGCCGGGGCGCGGCAGAACGGCACGCCCCCTTGGAATCCACATCTCATTCGGAGTCCCGCCCGGCGGGGCCAGTCGGCCGCTGTCGATTACGGCCGAATGCTCTTAGAGCCACCCGCTCAGGCCGAAGACGCCGGCCAGGGCGAACATCCAGAGGGGGTTGATGCGGGTGAAATAAGATACCGCCGCCGTCGCGACCGTGATCAGCACGCCGTAGACATTATGGTCGGAGGCGCGCGCCAGGACCAAAGCGCTCGCGGCGATGAGACCGAGGGCGACCGGCACCAAGCCGGCCTGGACGGCAATGCGCCAGCGCGCTTCCTTGTAACGGTCCCATAAGCGGGCGACGAAAACCGCCAGCACAAAGGGCGGGCCGCACATCGCGCCGGTTGCCACTGCCGCCCCGGCGAACCCGGCAACATGGTAACCGATCAACGTCACGATGATGATATTGGGCCCGGGCGCCACGCGCGAGATCGCGAAAATATCGGCGAAGGTGCGGTCGTTCATCCAATGCTGCAATTCGACGGCAACGCGGTGAATTTCGGGGATCACCGCGTTGCCTCCGCCTACCGCGACCAGTGACAGCGCCGCGAAATAGCTGAACAGCAGAAACAGCGGCGATGAATTCATGGCCGGCGCCCCCTCACCGCCTGAACCAGGCGAGCGCCACGCTGATCGGCGCCAATCCGATGAACACCAGCGGCAAGGGCCACTGGACGATGGCGACACAGATAAAGCCGATGATCGCGATCGCCGGGCCCCAATCGCGGCGCTTGAATAGCGGTGCGATCATCTTGGCGACGAATGCGATAATCAGCCCGGTCGCCGAGCAGGATATGCCGGCCAAGACATGATTAAGCGTGGCGACGTTGCCGTAGCGGTCGTAGAGGAAAGCAAGCACGAGCACGATGGCAAGCGGCGGCCCGAGCAGCCCGGAGAAGGCGGCGGCGGCGCCGGCGGGCCCGCGGAAACGCGCGCCGAGCACGATGGCGACATTGAGCGCGTTGGCGCCCGGCAAGAATTGCGCCAGCGAGAATGTCTCGTTGAATTCCTCTGCCGTCATCCAGCCGCGCTGTTCGACAATCGCGCGCCGCACCCAAGGCAGCGCCCCGCCGAATGCGGACAGCGAGGCGCTGGCGAAGGCGTTGAATAAGGCGAGCAGCGAGGGCCGGACCGCGGCTTCTTGCGGTTCCGACGGGGACACGGCGGAATCGGACATGGCGGCGAGACTTATCCCGGCCGCCACGCAGAGGCTAGCGGGTGGACTCGCCAAACGCCAATGCGGCGCCGGAATGGCTCAAAGGGTACTCGCCTCTGTCCGCGAACCGTCTGCAGGCACGACGATCAGTATTTCGCCGCACTGCCCATCGCCGACGAACCGCGGTCAATCGATGATTTGTGCCGACGGTGACGGTGCTTGCCGTAATTCTCCATTGCCTCGCGGCATGGTTTGCTCACCTTGCTAAATTTTTGGCGCAGGCAAGCGACGATACGATCCTGATCCGGGATCGCTTGGCCGCAAAGCTTGTAGACGTCGCCCTCACAAGCCTGCTGTGCCTCGCCGTATCCTTGTGACTGACCGGATCTCTCCGGCTGGTATTTTTGCGACTGCGCAAAAGCCTGCGTCGATGCGACGCCGACCAGCAATGTCGCGAGAATGGGAAGAGAATATTTCATTGTTGAGCCCCTCGGTCGTACCGGTTCCAACGCGGAGGGAAGTTGCATAGTTCCCTGCCGATTCAAGGTGCCGGAAAGTTGATGGATTGGCTTTGCGCTGTCGCCTGATGATTGGAACCAAGCCGTTTGCTTAAGCTGATCCTGACAGACATGACGATCACGGCACCGATGTGGCGGAGGTAAGTCGGATGAGCGCGCTCAGTCTACTTCTCAATATTTTGTGGATCATCTTCGGCGGGTTGTGGATGGCGGCGGGTTGGCTGCTGGCTGCGCTGATCATGGCGCTTACCATCGTCGGCATTCCATGGACGCGCGCCGCGTTTGAGATCGCCGTCTATACGTTGTTGCCGTTCGGCCAAACCGTGGTGCCGAGCGAAGCCTATTCAGGCTATGCGGGAATCGGCAGCGGCCCCCTCGGGGTGGTCGGCAATGTGATCTGGTTGGTTTTAGCCGGCTGGTGGCTGGCGCTCGGTCATTTGATCGTCGCGCTGTTTTTCGCCATCACGATTATCGGCCTGCCTTTCGCATGGGCGCATCTTAAGCTCGCCGGCCTCGCGCTGTGGCCGGTCGGCAAAACCGTGGTGACCAGCGACGAGGCTGAACGCATGCGGCGCGCGGGACTGATCCCCTGACGAGACGGCAAAGGGCGGGGCTGGCGCCGCCGCGGCTTCGCTCATAATCTCACCGCCGATTATAAAATTCGGTCGGGGGAAGCGCGCCCATGAACGTTCACGCCAAAACAGGCACTGAAGCCATTCTGGTGGAGAAGGACGTCGAGATTCCGATGCGCGACGGCGCGCGACTGATCGCCGACGTCTTTCGTCCCAAGGATGGTGGGAAAGTCCCGGCCATTCTCAGTCTCGGCCCCTATCAAAAGGACAAACTGTGGGTCGCGCCCGAAACGCTTGAGGAAGATCCGAACGAATGGATGAATTGGGAGACAGTCAACCCCGCCTGGTGGGTGCCGCGCGGCTACGCGGCCGTGCGCGTCGACGGCCGCGGCAGCGGCAAATCACAGGGGCAATGCGAGCCGTGGTCGTTGGCCGAGGCGATCGACTACTACGACGCGATCGAATGGGCGGCGGCACAGCCCTGGTGCAACGGCAACGTCGGTCTGCTCGGCATTTCCTATTACGCCATCAACCAGTGGTTCGTCGCCAACCAGCGGCCGCGTTCGCTCAAGGCCATCATTCCATGGGAAGGCTTCGCCGACCTTTATCGTGACGCGCTGTTTCATGGCGGCATCTTGAGCGTGTTCATGACGAATTGGTTCACCGCGCACCTGATGCATCATACGGTGGGCCGCGCCGCCCGGCAGATACCGAACGCCTGGGCGCTCAACACGCTGCATTTCTGGTTGACCAACAATCTCGACAGCGGCGCCTTCCACGGCGCGCAGGCGCAATGGGACAGGATCGATGTGCCATTCTACTCCGTCGGCAACTGGACCGGATTCGGCCTTCACCTGCGCGGCAACACGGAAGCATTCATGCGCTCTCCGTCGAGGCACAAGAAGTTGCGCATTCACACCGGCAGCCACGTGCATCCGTTCTATCGAGAGGAAGCGCGGGCCGATCAAATGCGCTTCTTCGACTATTGGCTCAAAGGCATTGAAAACGGCGTCATGGACGAACCGCCGGTCAAGCTCGCCATTCGAAAAGGGCACGATGAAATCGAATGGCGCTACGAAAACGAATGGCCGCTCGCCCGCACGCGATGGACGAAGCTTTATTTCGATCTCGCGCCGCCCGCCGAGGGAGCGCCGAATAATTCCGGCCGGCTGGTGAAAGAAAACCCAAAGACCACGGCCTCGCGCACCTATGCGGCTTCGAGCCTGGGCTCGATGGGCTCGACCTCGGCCGCGTCATCGCAGGTGATGGGCGGCGGCATCAAGCCGGGGATGGGTATCACGCTGGAAACTCCGCCTCTCGCCGAAGACATGGAAGTGACCGGCCCGCTCGCGGCCAGCTTCTGGGTGTCCAGTTCGTCGGAGGATATGGATCTCTTCCTCACGCTGCGCAATTTCGATAGCGCCGGCAATGAGGTGATGGAAACCGGCCAACAGGGCACGCCGGTGCCGGTGGCAAAAGGATGGCTGCGCGTATCGCACCGTGAGCTCGATCCGGCGCTGACGCTGCCCTATCGGCCCTATCACAAGCACCAGCGGCGGTTGTTTCTGCCACCAGGCGAGATCGTCAAAGTGGACGTTGAGATCTGGCCGACGTCCATGGTGTTCAAAAAGGGGCACCGCATCCGGCTCGACGTGCAGCCACGCGACGGCGTCGGCAGCCAGGGCTACATGCATTACCACGCCGACTATAACACCGGCACCAACACCATCTATGCCGGCGGCGAGCACGAGTCCTTCTTGCTGCTGCCTGTAATCCCGCACAAGTAATACCAGGCTTCATAAATCTTGACCGTCATCCTGAGGCGGCCGCGCGAAGCGCGGCCCTCGAAGGATGTACGCCAAGGACGTGGGCCGCCATCCTTCGAGGCTCGCTTAGCTCACGCTCGCTCGCACCTCAGGATGACGGAGACGAGTCGATCTTTCCGCAGGTTGGTATAAGGGCTCGGCGCAGAGTGACGGAACGGCCGCGCGGCCGCCGCGTTTCCTTTCGCCCGCGCCGGGTGACAACCGGCCGCAGCGGAGACGACGGACGCAGGTGATTTTGCCGGTTTCCAACTGCGACACCAACGCATCGGTACGCGCTGACGTCTGACCTGCTCCCGGTGCGGGCGCCCCCTTGAGCGCCAGGACTCCGCATACAATCCACGGCGGTACACCGCGTCGCCTGGATAGCCACGACGGTGGACCGGTTCTATACTTTGGGCAATGCACAAAGATAGAATCGTGATGCTGGGACTCTGCCGTTCTTTTCTTCTCGCCGCTCCGTTGCTCCTCGCCGTACTCACACCCGCGGCGTCGCAAACACAAAGGTCGGTGCCACCGGCCACGATGGAAGATGTCGCCCCAGGCGTCGATCACACCAAACTCGCGGCCAAGGTGCCGGAGGAGTATCGCCGCCGACCGGTATTTTACCGTACCGAGTTTCCGCCCGGCACGATCATCGTCAATACCGCTGACCGCTACCTTTATCTGGTGATGGGGAACAACGTCGCGTTGCGCTACGGCGTCGGAGTCGGCCGTGATGGTTTCCAGTGGGGCGGCATCCACAGGATCAGCCGCAAGGCGGAATGGCCCGACTGGGTGCCGCCCCCGGAGATGATCGTACGCCAGCCTTATCTGCCGCGCTGGATGGCCGGAGGCCCTGGCAATCCGCTGGGTGCGCGGGCGCTCTACATCGGCAACACCGTCTATCGAATCCACGGCACCAATGCGCCGGAGACGATCGGGCAAGCGGTATCGTCAGGCTGTTTCCGTCTCGTCAACGACGACATCATCGACCTCTACAACCGCGTGCCGGTGGGCACGAAAGTGGTCGTGCTGCATCGTTAGGAACGCCTTCTTCTCCCGTGACTTGTCACGTCTGCTCTGTTCTCAATGCCTGGCCGGAAATAACGCGAGTCAATTCGATGAGTTGGACGCGGCCCGTCCAACTACGTCATGGCCGGGCTCGTCCCGGCCATCCACGCCTTGCTTGCTGGAGATGCCGTAAGGATGCGGATGCCCGGCACAAGGCCGGGCATGATGGCGTATTCGTAACGCCTTGATTTCTCAGACTTCATTTCCGGCCAGACTCCCAGATGAAGCGCCGGCCCGGCTGCCTCCCGATCTTTATTCCTTCACCAATTGCCCCTATATTGGATTTTGCCGGAGGCAACTCCGGCTATGGCAATAAATGGGCGCCGTAATAAACCCATCGGACCCGGGGGCAGTACCCGGCGGCTCCACCAACGGGGCCGAAACAGGATCGACGAGGGCGTAAAGGGCGTGCTTTTGCTCGGCATGGTTCCGCCGTTATCGGGCCATTCTCATAGTTGCCAACGACAACTATGCTCCGGTTGCTCAGGCTGCGTAAGGCAGTCTGAAAGACCGATCTAAAGCCCTGACGGGTTAGCACCGTCAGGCGGGGTTCGGAGGCACCTGGCAACAGAAGCCTCCACTTTCCAGATATCAGGGCATCAGTGCTCAGGCACGAGGGGACCGGCCAGAGGCCTCAGGGGACCGGCTGCGTTCCTGATCTTCCTGATGACTGATCTCTGATTCCTGATTACTGATACCTGCATGGACCACATACGATACGATCTTCTCACCCAGCAGGCGCTGCGCGGCGTCGTCCGCACCGTGCTGGCCGATGCCGCGGCGAACGGCCTGCCGGGCGAACATCATTTCTACATTGCCTTTGATACCCGCGCCGAGGGCGTGGGCATGCCGGATCGTTTGCGCGCACAATATCCCGAGCAAATGACGATCATCCTCCAGCATCAATTCTGGGACCTGAAGGTTTCGGACGAGGGATTCGAGGTCGGCCTGTCCTTCGGCGGCATTCCCACCAAGCTGTCGATCCCGTTCCAGGCCGTGAAAGGCTTTTTCGACCCGTCCGTGCAATTCGGGCTGCAGTTCGAGGAGGTCGGCGAGGCAGAGGCCCAGCGCACCGCACCGGCCAATGCCTCTGAAAAAGGTGCTTCGACGCCCGCGCCCGCACCAACCCCTATTGCCGGACCGGCTGCCGCGCCGGCCGAGGCGACCACCGACGATCCCGACAAGGAGCCGCCGGCAGGCGGCAGCGCGGAAGTCGTCCGTCTCGATCGGTTTCGCAAGAAGTAGTATCGCGGTTTCGCCAACCGCGTCGCTCGTGCTCCTCATGGCAATCGGGTTCGGAGAATGAGAGTTTCCTATGGCTAAAGCGCGCGTGACCTCCGGCGAAACCCGTACCGAAAGCGACACATTCGGCCCCATCGAGATCGCGGCTGACCGCCTGTGGGGCGCTCAAACCCAACGCTCTCTACAGAACTTCCATATCGGCGACGGACACATGCCGCTGCCGATCATTCATGCCCTCGGCATGATCAAGCGCGCGGCGGCGGACGTCAATCGCGATCTCGGCACGCTCGACGGAAAGCTGGCTGAGGTGATTTCAGCGGTGGCCCAGGAGGTGGCGGACGGCAAGCACGACGAGCATTTTCCGCTGGTCGTCTGGCAGACCGGCTCCGGCACACAGACGAACATGAACGTCAACGAAGTGATCGCCAACGCCGCCAATCTGCGGCTTGGCGGCACGCTCGGCGCGAAGGCGCCAGTGCACCCGAACGATCACGTCAACCGCAGCCAATCATCGAATGACAGCTTCCCCACCGCCATGCACATCGCCGCCGCGATCGAGATCGAGCGGCATCTGAAGCCCGCGCTGGCGCATCTCGGAGCGGCGCTCGACAACAAGGCGAAGGAGTTCGCCAGGATCGTCAAGATCGGCCGTACCCATACCATGGACGCGACACCGCTGACACTCGGGCAGGAATTCTCGGGTTACGCCGCGCAGGTGAAATCGTCGTTACGGCGCATCGGGCTGGCGCAGCGTGAGCTCTATCCGCTTGCACAAGGCGGCACGGCGGTGGGTACCGGCCTCAATGCGCATCCGAAATTCGCGGCGGCTTTCGCCAAACGCGTCGCGCAATTGACGAAGCTCCCTTTCGTCAGCGCGCCCAACAAGTTCGAAGCTTTAGCCGCCCACGACGCTTACGTGTTCGTGCACGGTTCGATCGACGCCGCGGCCGCGGCCTTGTTCAAGATCGCAAACGATATCCGTTATCTCGGCTCGGGCCCGCGATCGGGCTTCGGCGAACTGATGTTGCCCGAGAACGAGCCGGGCTCCTCGATCATGCCGGGTAAGGTCAATCCGACCCAGGCCGAGGCGTTGACCATGGTCTGCTGCCGGGTGTTCGGCAACCAGACCACCATCGCCGCCGCCGCAAGCCAGGGCCAATTCGAGCTCAACGTTTACAAGCCGGTACTCGCCGAGTGCATGTTGCAGTCGATCCAGCTGCTCGGCGATGCCGCCCGCTCGTTTACGGATAATTGTGTTGTGGGCATCCGGCCCAACGAGGCGCGCATTCGTGAGCTGATGGAGCGCTCGCTGATGCTGGTCACCGCGCTCGCACCCAAGATCGGTTACGACAACGCTGCCAAAGTCGCGAAATCAGCCCATGCCAACGGCACGACGCTCAAAGAAGAGGCGGTCCGGCTCGGCTTCGTCACGGCGGCCGAATTCGATCGCCTGGTGCGGCCGGAAAAAATGACCCGCCCTGCACCACAATGACGTTTTCCGGCTCCATTCGATTCCATCCGCAGTTTTATTCAAATCGCAAAGCGATTCTTCGTACCCGTGTTACTGAAATGCCGAGTATCTCGGCTCCGGTGAGGCATATCCACCGGCCGCGGTTGCCACCATCGGCGTGATCGGCCATGCGTGTGCGGAATTGACAACCATATAATTGCCTCGCCGACGACAGAGACGCATACAATGAGTGACGTAATCAATCTGCGCATGGCTCGTAAACGAGCCGACCGGCGCAAAGAGGAGGAGCGCGCCAGCGCCAACCGCATCGCGCACGGCCTTACGAAGGCGGCGCGCAAGCTCGATAGAGCTCGCAAAGAGAAAGCGCACCGCGAACTCGAGAGCCATCGGCTCGACAAAAGAGGCGATCAATGAAGTCGCCGGTGACCAAGCGTTCGATTGTGATCGCCGGCCACAAGACCAGCGTAAGCCTCGAAGATGCTTTCTGGGCCGGATTGCGGGAGATCGCGACCAGCCGCAATCTCGCTTTGTCGGATCTGGTCGCTTCGATCGACGCCGAGCGACGTCACGACAATCTGTCATCGGCCATTCGGCTGTTCGTGCTCGAGTATTATCGCGGCCGGCATGCCGACCACGCGCGGGCGGCTGCTCCAGTCGACAGTCGAGTCATGCCGTCAGGGGCGCGGGAAGCCGACTGAGGCCCCCGCCGGCACCGGCAGCGGATGGATTTCAATCGGCGCCGGCAGAGCGGGCGCGAGCGGGACACGTGCTACTGGCGCGGAACGGCGATGCGTCGGAGTCTTTGCTGGGCGCTTTGCCGGCGCTGGATCGGCGGCAATGCGCGCCGGGGACTTTTTTGCCGGCTCGGGCGGCGGCGCATTGATGATACGGGCGATCGGATCCACCGGCGGCTCTGCCGGCGCTTCGACGGGCCTGCGGTCGGTCGTGACATTCGGTCCCGCCGTGGGTTGCTTGTCCGGCGGCGATTCCGGCTTGCTCGGAGGCGCGGTCTTCTGTTGCAGCGCCTTTAGCTGCTTGGCTTGGTTTTCCACCGCCCGCAACGTGAGCCAGCCGGCCAGTGCCGAGACATCGATGCTGCGCGACGGATCGCTGACGGGTCCCTTCAACGCCATGAAGATGTCGGGCCGGCCTTGGCTTCCCTTCTGGGCCCCGGCGAGCACCAGCCGAGCATTCAGCGCGCCGTCAGTGAGATCGAGTGTGCCCAAGATCGATAATTTGGCGTCCGGACTGGCCGCGGAGAAGCGGCTGAGCCTTATCTGCCCGGCGGCAATTTGCATCGCGCCTTGCGCTTCCGCCAGCGTGAGCTGACCGCTGTCCAACACCTTCCGCACCACGTCCGAGATACGACTGCTGTCGACCGGAAGCCCTGCATCGACCGCGCGCGTCACTGCATCGAACGCACTCGAGTCCAACCCGGCAAATTCGGCGGATGCGAGATGAATGGTGCCGGCGCCGCGCAATGACCCGACCAGCGCGATGGGACTGAGGCCTGAACCCTCGAAGTTTGCGGACAGGCCGAGTACGCCGCTCACCGGCGGACGAACCGACCCCGGCAGCAGGCTGGCGCTATCCGCACCGGACAGTTCGATCTTCCCTTTGGTGCTCAGGCCGGCATCGCCCGATTGGAAACCGACATGGCCGCTCAACGTACCGCCGGCCACAACCCCTTTGATGTCGTTAAAAGCGAGCTCATCCTTGCCGAATTGTACCGTGCTGCGGAATTCGCGTGCGGTCACCTGCGGCATCAGCTTCACGCTGTGCGCCTTGATCGCGAGTTCGCCGGCATAATCGCCGAATATACCTTCTCCGAATGGCTCGCCCGACCAGGACCATGCGGCGCCCTTGCGTGCGGTCGCTTCCGGCATTCCGATCGCAGCGGCAATGACGGCAGCACCGTCAATGCTGTCCGCATCGAGTTCACCTTGCAGGCGATGCGGTCGATCAAGAGAGACGGCGACCCTGCCGCTCAGGTTCGCACCGGCCACGCTCGCCTCCACGCCGCTCAACGTAAGCTTGCCGGCATCAAGCGCGACACGGCCCGAGAACCGGACCGGCAGAGCGCCGGCACCACCAGTTCGGCGCAGTGGCGCGATATTCGCTTGCGCGATCGTTGTATGCACATCCAGGGAAGGGCTATCGGCGAAAGGCTGCGCCGTCCCGCTCGCGTGCGCATCGAGGCCCTTTGCGCTCAGGCGTCCATTCACGCGCCACTGCCCCTGTGCTGGACCCTTTGCATCGATGGCCATCGTGGCGGGCCCATCTCCCACCGCGACGAAACGGTCGAGGTCGAGTAGCGCGAGCAGCGCCTTACCGTCATCCGTGGAGAATTTTCCATCAAAGTTCAGATCGCCGACACTGAATTCCTTCGGATTGACCTGCGCCTTGCCGCTGAGCGCGACCTTCACCTTACCGAAGCTGCCGTCGACACCGAGATTGGCCTCTCCCGGTGCCGCGCCTTCAATGGCAAGCTGCGCATGCAATTTGGCTGGCACCATCGCCTGGGCGCCGCGTGCAAGCCTTTTGGCGGCTTCAGGGGCGAAACGCGACAGCAGCGTCAGTATCGGTTTCGGGTCGCTCGCACCGAAATCGACGCGTAAGCGGCCCTGTGGCGAAGCGCCGGTGAACGATAAATGTCCGCCGGCGGAAAAAGACGCGCCGCCGAGGTCGGCGACCGACAACCGGTCGACCTGCCAGTGATCGGCATCCACTTTGACATGCGCGCTGACGCCGTGCCCTTCGATTCCGCCAAGAGTCGCCCTGCCGATATCGGCGGTGATGTTCATATCGTGCGGCCGCGCGAGGTGGGCGCCTGAATAGAGGGCTTTGCCGAAGGCAATCGCCAGATCGAGATCGAGTTCAGGCGCATTGAGCGCGGCGTCCAGCCGTGACGGCTGCTTGCCGGCCGCAAAAAGATACGCGAAACGGCCGGTGACGGTCTTGCCGGCGAACTTGGCAGTGAGATTCTCGATCGCGATCTTCTTGCTGCCAAGCGTGAGCTTGCCGCGCACGGACAGGGGCCGCAACTCGTTGTCATCCGGTTGCGCTCGACCTTCCAGCCAAGCGGTCAAGGCTTTGGGATTCGTCGAGTCGATCTCGGCGGGCCCGGTGAAGGTGAGCGAATTGTTCTCGGCGACAAGCCGCCCGCTCAGCTTTGCCTGTGTATAGCCGGGCGCACGGAATTCGAGCTCGTTAAGATTCCAGCCGCTGTCATCGGCGATAATGTCGCCGCGCACGTTTTGCAGCGCGCTGCCGGCAAACGTCACTTGATCGATGCCAATTCCGATCTGCATCGGTATCGGCGGACGGAACGCGACGCCGGCAAGCTTTCTGACGGCAGCGCCTGGCGTTGAAGGTTGGCCATCGCCATTGATCAAGCGATCGAGGTCGAGTTGACGGCCGGATAACTCGGCCTTGAAGCGCGGAGTTTTGCCAAGCCGCAGGTCGGCCACACCGGTGAGAGTGACTCCCTTGTCCTCGGCGCCGTATTGCAACGTGGCGTCCTGCAACAGCGCGGACGCCGCCGTTGCCTTGAGCTTGCCGGTCACCGACCAAGGCTGTTCCACCTTGCTGCCATTGACGCCGACCAGCCGGCGCACGGTCAGGGTTCCTTCGAAATCCGGTTTGCCGCCGGCAAGCGACAGCGTTCCGTCGGCTTCTACGGCCATCGGGTGATCGCGCGGGTCGATCTTGAGGTGGAGCTTGATCCCGCCGCCGCCGTAGCTCCCTGTGGAGATACGGAACGGGAAGGAATCGCCCTCGAACGAAACGGCGCCTTCCCCTTTGAACGGCCCGGCCAGCGACGTTGCGTCGCCATTGAAATAGACATGATCGAGGGTGACTGTGTCGCCGCTAGCCGCATTGGCGATCACGATCTTGCCGCCGGTAACGGCGAGCCGGTCGATAGCGAGCGCACCCGGCCTGAAGCCGATCGACAGCTTGGGCGCTTGCATACGACCGGCGCCGTCGACATGGAGGTGAACCTGCGGCCCGTCGAGATGCAGGTTAGTGGCTCTCCACTCGCCTCGCATCAAGGGCGCGAGCGCGAACTCGATATCAAGCGAGCGGGCATGGACCTTGCCAGCGCCGGAATCGCCGATCTCGATGTTGTGCAGCGTGATCTGCGGCGAAGGAAGCAGGCGCGCGTCGATCGGGCCTCTGACATTGACGTCGACGCCGACCAGGCGGCTCGCTTCCGCTTCGAACAGCGAGCGGTATCCTCCCCAGTCGATCAACAGGGGAGCGGTGAGCGCCGCTACCAGCGCCACAATGATCGCAATCGCTATTCCGAGCAGGGTCGTCTGCAACGGCAACTCCGGCGCCCGGCTCCGTTCCGGCGCATGTACGGGTCCGATCTTGTGAAATGTACGTTATTTTTCCCCGGATTTGGCGGCAAATCTATGTCGCCTGCGCCGTAGTACCACCATTGAGCAGCATTCCGCGGGCCTTCAGCTCAGAGCCACGATTTTGCCCGGGTTGAGGATGTCCTGTGGATCGAGCGCCCGCTTGATGGACGCCATGACAGCCAGCGCCGCCGGACCGTGCTCGGCCACCAGATACTTCATTTTGCCCTGCCCGACGCCGTGCTCGCCGGTGCAGGTTCCATCCATTGCGAGCGCGCGCTCGACCAGCCGTCCCGATAAATCTTTGCAGCGCCGAACGTCAGCGGGGTCGCTCCGGTCGACCAGCAGCGTGAGATGAAAATTGCCATCGCCGATGTGACCCACGATGGGCGCCAGAATCCCGGTACGCTCGATATCGGCTTGGGTGTCGGTGACGCACTCGGCGAGGCGCGAGATCGGCACGCACACGTCGGTGGCGATCATCTGCGCGCCCGGACGCAAAGCGAAATTGGACAGGGCCGCGTTGTGCCGGGCTTCCCACAATTTCGTGCGCTCCTCCGGCCGGGTGGCCCAGGTGAACGGTCCACCGCCGAATTCGGCCGCGATCTCGCCGAAGCGCTCCGACTGCTCGGCGACGGAAGCCGGCGTGCCGTGAAACTCGAGCAGCAGCATCGCGGTCTCCGGCAAGCCGAGCTTGGAATACATATTGACCGCCCTCACCTGCAAGGCGTCGAGCAATTCGATGCGGGCGATGGGAATGCCCGACTGGATAGTCTGAATGGCGGTGTTGCAGCAGGCTTCCACCGACGGGAACGGGCAGATGCCGCCGGAGATGGCCTCCGGGATGCCGGAGAGCTTGAGCGTAAGCTCTGTAATGATGCCGAGCGTGCCTTCGGAGCCTACCATAAGCCGGGTGAGATCGTAACCGGCGGCGGATTTCTTGGCCCGGCGCGCGGTGTCGATGACTTCGCCGCTGGCCAGCACCACCTTCAATGCCAGCACCACGTCTTTCATGGTGCCGTAGCGCACGGCATTGGTGCCCGAGCAGCGGGTGGCCGCCATGCCGCCGAGCGAGGCATCGGCGCCAGGGTCGATGGGAAAGAACAGACCTGTGTCGCGCAGTTGCTCGTTGAGCTGCTTGCGGGTGATGCCCGGCTGCACCACACAATCGAGATCCTCCGTGTGGACGGTCAGCACCTTGTTCATGTCACGGAAATCGAGGCAAACGCCGCCAAGCGGCGCATTGACATGACCTTCGAGCGAGGTGCCGACACCGAACGGAACGATCGGCGCCCGATGCCGCGCGCAGATTTTCACAATGCGCTGCACGTCCTCGGTCGACTGTGGATACAGGACAGCGTCCGGCGGCTCGTTTTCCACCCAGGTGAGTGTATTGCCATGTTGCTCGCGCACGGCCGGCGCGGTGACCACACGGTCGCCGAAAACCGCGGTGAGCTCGGCAATCGCCTGTCGGACGCCCTCGCGCGGGCACCTGTCGGTGACGGCTTCTGCGGCGGCTTGGGCCAAGGCCATACGGCAACCTCTGCTATTCGGACGGACCGAACGTTAGCAGAGGATGCCGCCGAGGTGAAACGAGCCTGCCCGCTACTTTCGCAAGCCGGTCAGCTGCCCCAAGAGCGCGATCTGGTGCCTCTATTCGTAAACGCGCGAGGCCGACGAATATGCGGCTCCGTCACCATGACAGCTTTCCAGGTCACGTGGACATATAGCCGATAACCTGATTGCTCGGCGGAGGCGGTTCGCTCTTGCCGGCGGTGGAGAAGACGTAGGTGACGATGAGCCAGGCCAGGATGGCCAGCACCGTTCCGCGCGTGAATTTGCCGAGCATCGCCCAGCCTCCCTGTTTTCGGCACGATAGCCGAGTCGTTCGGGCGCCGGCGGGAATCGTTAAAACTTAGTTAACGCGCGCGATCCATGGAGGACAGAAGAAGGCGACGCTAACGGTCGGATTTGCGCTCGCGGTCGAACAATCCTCCAAGCAGCGAGGAGAACATTCCCGGCGCCTCGTCGGCCTGGAAGGGCACCGGCCGGCACATGCCCATGGCAATGAGGCCGATACGCGCCATCCGCTGGGCGGCATAGGCCGACTCGGCGCCATTGGCGGCAAGCCGCTCGAGCAGCGCACCACTGAGATGCTGAGTGAGCGCCATGCCGGCAAGCCCGACAACACCCAGCTTCCCGGCCTCGAATACCAGCCGGCGCAGGAGATGCACGGTCGCGACCAGCGTTGGCCGGTGACCGTAGCAGGCCGCAATGCCGCGGATCATGCGCACACTCAAGGCGGCAAAAAGAATGGTATCGATCAACGCAGTCGGCGCGATGGCCGTCAAGCCGAAAGCGCGCGTGGTGGTGCGCCGCACGACCGCCTGCGCGCGGCGGTCAAGCGGCCGCATTACCGTGCGCGACAAAAGCTCGATCTGCTGGGCCGACGTGTGGTGCGCCTGGGCTTGCCGCTGATAGGTTTCGATCGCCGTTTCCGTCTCGCGGTCCTTGGGCACCGCGGCGAGCACAAGGCGAATAGCCTCACCCATCTCATTGGAGCCAAGCCGCTGACCGGCATGCTCGAGCCGCTCTTGATTGTGCTCGACGCTCCTGAATGCAAGAAAGCTCTTCAATTCCCGGGTAATGACGAGCGCAGCGCCGCCGATGCCGGCGGCCACGACCGCCAATGCGAGAGCGCCGAACGCGCTGCCGCGATCGAAGGCATCGTCGATCCACCAATAACTGTCCAGGCACAGCCAACCCACCACGCCGATGCCGACGCCCCAAAGCCCTGCGCGAATCCAGCGGTCACGGCGGCGCGGGGCGGTCGGCACCGCCGCTTTCAAAGCACGCTGCGCCGGTACGACCCGTTCCGCCGCTTCGGTCGCGAACACCGCCGGGCCACTTGCGGCTTTTCGTTGCACCTCCTCGGGCAGATCTTCCACGATCACGCGGGGGCCCGCTCTGCTCTCGGCGGATGCATTCATTGCAGCCTGTCTCCAATCAGAAATTCGAGTGCGAGATCGAGATTGATATGGGGAACGCCGTCGACCGGCGCAGGATCGATCGCGGGCGGCTCGAACACCGGAATGTTGAGGAAGGGGGTTGCCCATTCGTTCGGCCGCGGCGGCCGGATCGGTACTTGGCCTGCAAAGAACTTCGACTGCTTCAGGCTGCCGAGCTCGCGGCCGATGACGACCTGGACGCGCTGGCCGTCGATTTCCTGTACGCCGTCGATGGTCGAGGCCACGGAAGCGATAGCCGTCACGTCGATATCGGCATCACGCCCGCGTACTTCAAGAGCGGGCAATGCCGCCATGTTGCGCAACAGCAGGGCGAGGTGCTCGCGTTGCATATCGGGGACATGGTCGGCCTTGGTCGCCGCGAACAATAGCTTTTCCACGCGCGCGCTGCCGAGCAATCGCGAAAGGATATTGTGTTGCCCGTAACGGAAGCTCTCCAAAATGGCGCAGATGGCGAGGTGCGTATCCTCGAACGCCTCGCGTCCGGCGAGCAGCGCTCCGAGCACATCCACGAGCACGATCTGCCGGGCGTACTTGCGGAAATAATCGCGATAGAACCTCTCGACCACTTCGCGTTTGTAGGTCTCGAAGCGCTCCTGCATCAGCCCGGCCAACGTGCCGGCGCGAATGCGGCTCCCGTTTTCCGGCAGGTCGAGCGGCGCAAACCAGAGATAAGGCAATTCGCCAAGCGAGCCGGGGCAGACGAAACGCCCGGGCTGCAGATAGCTCAACCCGTGCCGGTCCCGCGCCGCGAGCAGCATCGTCCGATAGAGTTCGTGCGCCCGCCGGGCGATAGCGCCGTCGCTTTCGTGCTCCGGCAAATGATCGGCGATGAACGCGAGAAAATCGCGGCCGATCTCGGCGCGCTGTCCGCGGCGCCACAGCGCCAGGCTCGCGCGTGACCATTCCGCGTAGCTCTGCGACAATAGCGGCAAATCAAGCAGCCACTCTCCCGGATAATCCACGATGTTGAGCCTCAACGTGGCGGTGGAGCCGCCGATCCGCCTCAGCAAGGCACCCGTCAGCCCGGCAGGCTCGAAGCGGACATCGATGCCGACCTCGCTGATGTCGGCCGTGGGCTCGGGCCAGCGCGCCGGCGCGTCCGCCATCTGTTCGATGTTCGCCCGGTAAGGGAAACGGGGTAGCACGTCGGCCTTCACCGCCCGCAAGGTCGCCGCTCGCAGCCGGCCGCTGCCGGCCGCGTTCAGCAACGGCATCCGGCTGGGGTTATGCAGCGCACTGAGGAGATTGTGGATGAGGCTTGTGATGAACACGGTCTTGCCAGCACGGCTCAAGCCGGTCACCGCCAGCCAGATTGTCGAGCCCTTGGCGATCTCGGTCACGTCGACCGCGTCGGCAAATTCCGCCAGCATGCCGCCGAAATCAAAAAATCTTGCCATCCAGAAAACGCCGGCGGTTGCCGCACAGCCCATCATTGTTGCGCATTGCGGCAATCTAGGCGTTTTCGGGCGCCCAAAGTAGACGCCGCCCGCCCCGCTGTCGTAGTTTCGTCCGGCAACCCTGCGCTTGGAGTTCGAGATGGCCGGCCCCGTGATCGCCTTCACCGAAAACATCTTTCCGACGCTGGAACCGGCGAAAGCGGCGCTGGCGCGGCTCAATCCCACAATCCGCATGGCGAAATCACCGAGCGCCGACGATATTCTCGCTGTCGCGCGGGATGCCGATGCGATTCTGGTCACTTATGCCAAGCTCACGCGCGACCTCATCGTCCAACTCACCCGCTGCAAAGCGATCGGCCGTTTCGGCTTGGGCGTCGACAACATCGACTTGCCCGCCTGTAAGGAGAAAGGCATCGCGGTCAGCTACGTGCCGGATTATTGCATCCGCGAGGTATCCGATCACACGATGGCGCTGTTGCTGGCGCTGATCCGCAAGATCCCGCTGTCGAACAAGCTGGTGCAGAACGGGCGCTGGGAAATGCCCGCGGTGGTGCCGATCCGCCGCATTGAAGGCACGGTGCTCGGCCTGCTCGGCTTCGGGCACATCCCGCGGCTGGTGGCGCCGAAGGCGCAAGCCTTCGGCCTCAAGGTGATCGCCTTCGATCCCTATGCCGATGCGAAGCTGTTCGAAGCCGCCGGCGTCGAAAGCGTGGATTTCGATACGTTGCTCAAGCGGTCCGATTATCTCTCGGTGCACGCGCCTTTGACGCCGCAGACCCGCGGCATGATGAACGCGGAAGCTTTCGCCAAGATCAAGCGGGGCGCCTACGTCGTGAACACCGCACGCGGGCCGCTGATCGACGAAAACGCCCTGATAGCCGCGCTCGATGCCGGACAAGTCGGCGCCGCCGCCCTCGACGTGGTCGAGGTGGAGCCGATGCCGAAGGGCTCGCGGCTGCTCGGCCGCGACAATGTGATCATCACGCCGCACACTGCGTTCTATTCGGTCGAAGCGCTCGACGAATTGCAGAGCAAGGCGGCATCCGATGTCGCCCGCGTGCTGAGCGGGGAAAAGGCGCTTTATCCCGTTTCCGCGTAACCGAACGATGCTCGACCGGTCCGACATCGAGCCCGTCTTTTTCGCGCCTTTCGTCTCCTCGCTGATGCGGGTCGAGCCGGAATGGATCGACTATAATGGCCATCTCAACATGGCCTATTACAACGTGCTGTTCGATCGTGCGGTGGACGAAGCCTATGAGCTCTTAGGCATCGGCTTGAATTATCTGGAAACGCACAAGCATTCGACCTTCACCGCCGAAGTCCATGTCCGTTACTTGCGCGAGTTGCACGAAGGCGATCCCGTCCGGGTGACGTTTCAACTCCTCGCTTACGACGCCAAGCGCATCCATTATTTCGAGCAGCTTTTTCACGCGGCTGAAGGCTGGGTATCGGCCACTTCGGAGAACATGACCTTGCACGTCGACATGACATCGAAGAAGGTCGCGCCCTTTCCCGATTCAGCGATGAAAGCCCTGGCCGCGATGCAGGCGGCCCATGCGCCCCTGCCGCGGCCGCAAGCCGTCGGCCGGTGCATTGCCATGCCAGTCAAGGTATGAGGCGGCCTGTCAATGGTCGTCGCCAGCCCAGTGCCGGCGTCCAATCGGCCGTGGGAAACCGAAGCTCCTCCACGACCGTGTCGGCGCGTCCGGCGGGAAGCACTTACTACTTTTTCTGTCGCTCACGCGATAAGAGGGATGCCGCTACCTCCGAGCGGGTACCGATCCAGACGTCGTCGGCGGCAGTGGCGATATCGATCATCTTCTGGAATACCGACATGCCGGTCGGGCGTCCGTATACATGCGAGTGGATAGTCGGATCCATGCGCGCTGCGCCTTTTTCATAACGGCGCGCATAGTCTAGCCAGTCCTCGAATATCTCCAGCATCACGCTCGGAGGATTGCCATATCGCATCGCCAGCGGCAGGTCGTTGCATTCCATGTTACTGGAGAACGATACAATCGAGCCGTGGTCGAACTTAACGATGTAGGGCAGGTCGTCGTTGAGGCTGTCGCCATGCCAAGTGAAGCCTTCCTCCACCAAGAGACGCGCGGTGCGCGGGCTCGGCGTACCGCGCGGTGAAATCCAACCGGTCGGACGCTTGCCTGTGACCCCTTCAAGCAATTCGACCGTGCGGCGGATATTCGCACGCTCTTCTTCCTCGTTCATATAGGCCGGCATCACGTCCATGGCATAGGAATGCGCCACGATGTCATGACCGGCGTCGCCGATGGCGCGCACAATCTCGGGATGCCGCTCCGCCATCACGCCGCAGACCATCATCGTGGCTTTAATGTTGTGGCGTTCCAGCGTCTCCAGCGCTCGCCAGATGCCGCGACGATGGCCATAGTCGGCAAAGCCCATGGCGTTGAGATCGGGAAACCCCGGCTTCAGCGGATTGCCCATAGGCCCGATCCCAGGCCAAGCGCCATCGGACCAGCCTTCAAAAGCAACCCGGAAGAACACCGCGATCCGCTTGCCGCCGGGCCAACGGAAATCCACCTCTGGTGGCATTTCCCTTCCGCCGGCATGAACTGACAATTGCGCCACAGGCCATTCTCCTAAGGTGAACAGAGATCAGCCCCTGAGCCGGCGCGAAAGCCGAGGCTCAGGGACATTGTCTGAGAGTAAATGAATTTTCCCCCTCACCGCTCGCGCAGAAACGAGGGAGCGCATCGTTGAATGCTAATGCTGGATCAACAACGCGCCGTCGGATGCCGGGATCAAATACTGCTCAGGCTTCGGGATCCGGTCTTTCGGAAGGTTGGTGTTCTCGGCGATCATCTGGACCGTCTTCTCCATGTCGGCGACGTTGAGCGCCCCGGTTTTGCTGTAGAGCTTATCGGTCACGAAATACAGGTCATAGACTTTGGCGACCACCTCTTTGCTGCGTTTCGAATATTTCTGCATGATCGCGATTGCCTCGTCCTTGTTTTTCGGATCGTACAGCCATTCGTGGATACGCTTGAGCGCGCGCGTGAAACGCTCGCCGTGGTTATTGGTCGCCGCCCATTTGCGATTAGCCAGATAAACGAGCGCCGGGAAACCTTTGAATTTCTGCGCAAAGCGCAGAAGTACCGGGAACCCGTTCTGCTGCGCCAGCGTGGCCGTCGGCTGGAACAGCACACCGGCGGCGATCGAGCCCTTCTGCAGCGCGGCGTATTTTGCCGGCGTCGGCCCGATCTGGACGGCGGAAAAGTCGCTGGGTCCGATCCCATGCTCTTTAAGGATCTCACGCGTCAGGTAAAACTCGCCAACCCGCAAGCCGCTGAACCCAACTGTTTGCCCCCTGAGGTCATTGATGCTTTTGACACCTTTCTTGCCGACCAGGAACCAGTCTGCTTCTGTTGCAGGCGCGGCGATAATGCCGACAGCGGTCGCGCCCTTCTCGATGGCAGCAATCAGCGGATCGGGCTGCGAAATGGCGATTTCGACCTGGCCCGAAATCAGCATCTGCATTGACTGCACTGAGGACTGGTTTGCTAAAATATGGGCGTCGAAGCCTTCGTCTTTGAAGAATCCCTTTTCGACGCCAACGTCGAGATCCCAATAGATCGAATTGGACGGGATGTAAGTGAGATCGAGCTTTTCCAGATCGGCAGCCCGCGCGTGGTTGACGGTGAGGGAAGCACCGAGCGCGGTGGCAACCGCGGCTACCGCAGCAATCGTACGTATGGTTCGCATGGTTCCTCCTGTTTGCTTCGCTTTAAACTTGTTCCGTTTCCGAGACTAAATTCCAAATACGGTCGACAAGTGCCTGAAATTCCTGCGAGCGTTTGACCGCCAGTGAGCGTGGGCGCGGCAGCTCGATAGGAATCGTCTCGAGCACCCGGCCGGGGCGCGCCGACATCACCATCACTCGGTCGGCAAGCAGCACCGCCTCGTCTATCTGGTGCGTAATGAAAAGCACGGTCTTGCTGGCCGCCGCCGCGATGCGCAAGAGCTCTTGCTGCATCGTTTCGCGTGTCAGCGCGTCAAGTGCCGCGAACGGCTCGTCCATCAGCAGCATTTCCGGATCGATAGCGAGCGCGCGCGCCAGATTGACGCGTTGGCGCATGCCGCCGGATAACTCGCGAGGGTAATGCTTCTCGAAGCCTTTGAGTCCGACAAGCTCGATCAGGGACATGGCGCGCTCGGTTGCCGCGGTGCCCGTCTTTCCCATGATCTCCAGACCGAGGACGACGTTCTGCAGTACCGTTCGCCAGGGGTAAAGGCTGTCCTGCTGAAACACGAAGCCGCGGTCGGCGCTGGGACCGCCGATCGGACGGCCGGCGAGCATGATCACGCCGTCACTGGCCGGCTCCAGGCCCTGGATAATTCGCAAGAGCGTGCTCTTGCCGCAGCCGCTAGGGCCCACGATGACGAAAAACTCGCCGCGAGCCACGGAGAACGTAACGTCATCGAGTACGCGAATGGTGGCACCGCGAGTCGCGAACTCCTTGCCGATGTGCTGGACCGACAGTTCGTCGACGGATCTATCGGGAGCGGGCATGTTCACTAATCCATCTCCACATGTCGCCAGCCGGCCACCCGGGCCTCGATCCATTTCATGGCGCCGGTCAGGACTACACCGGCGAGCGCCAGCAAGAGCACCCCGAGGAATAGCGCGGGTACGTCAAAGGTCTGCCCCGAGGTAAAGATGAGGAAGCCCAATCCCGCGCGGGCGCCGAACAACTCACCCACAACCACGCCGACAATGGCGCGGCCGATGGCCAAGCGAATGCCGGTAATGACGAAGGGCACCGCGGCCGGGATCATCACCTTGCGGATGATCTGCAACCGGGTAGCGCCGAAGCTGCGCGCAACCTCGATAAAGGTCGGCTCGGTGTTGCTGATACCGGCTGCCGTCGAGATCAGGATCGGAAAGACCGCCATCAGAAAGACCACGGCGATCTTGGAGGCGATGCCGATGCCGAACCACAGGATCAGGATCGGCGCCACGGCAACGAGCGGGGTCGCGTACAGCGCAGTAAAAAAGGAGTCGGTATATTCGCGGAAAGCGCGGCTCGCTCCCGACAGCACCCCGATGATGATACCAGCCACGATTGCCAGGATCATGCCGTAGGCGACCGCGCTGAAGCTCGCGATGATGTCCTTCTGCAGCTCGCCGCTTTGCCACAGCCTGATGCCGGCCTCGACCACTGCCGACAAGGGCGCAAAGAACAGCGGATTGGTCAGCACAAAACGCCCGACCAGTTCCCAGGCCGCCACGATCACCAGGACGGAGATGATCGAGCGCCGGGTCTTGCGCTGGGCGAACCAAGCCAGCACCTTCGGCGCCCGCGCCTTCTTGCGCTCTTGCATCGCGTGCTGCATGGACAGCGTCATTTCTCCCGCGGCAGGCATGACTTGAAGTGGCTGACGATCTCCTCCCGCGTGCCGCTAAAAACGTCGCTGGTCGCGCGGGCGAGGTCGATGATGTCCTCATAGGTCCAGATGCCGGCCGGCCGGCCAAAGGCATGGGCGTGAATAGTCACGTCGATCTTGGCCACCTCGTCGGCCTGACGCTTCAGGTATTCGAGCGTCGTCTTGAAGACGTCCACCATTTGGCTCGGCGGATTGCCATAGCGCATGGCCAGCGGCAGATCGTTAACCTCCATCGTGAACGGCACGTTCACGATGGACCGTTCGCCGAATTCGACGAGCGAGGGCAGGTCGTCGCCAAGGGAGTCGCCCTGCCACGAATATCCGGCTTCCGCCAGAAGTCGCCCGGTATTGTGGCTGGGCGTACCGCGTGGCGAAATCCAGCCGGTGGCTCGCACGCCACATGCCTTCTCGATCAATTCGGTAGTGCGCGCGATATTCTCGCGCTCCTGCTCCTCGTTCAGCAACACCGGCAACACATCCATGGCATACGAGTGCGCGATGATCTCATGGCCCCCGTCGGCAATGGCCTTCACGGTATCGGGGAATCGCTCGGCCAACACACCGCAGACCATTATGCTGGTGCGCAATTGCGCGCGTTCAAGCAGCTTAAGGATGCGCCAAATGCCGCGCCGCGCACCGTACTCACCCCAGGAAAGCGCATTCGTGTCCAGATTGCCGGGCGGCAGCGGATTGCCCATCGGCCCAATTCCAGGAGTTTTCCCAGCCGACCAGCCTTCATATGCAACGAGGAAGGTGACCGCGATACGCTTGCCGCCGGGCCAACGGTAGCTGGGCGGCGCCAATGTTTCGCGCGACTTTGTTTGCGGATTCATGCTCAGTCTCCACGTTCTCGACGTTTAAACCCAACCGGTGCGTGGGATTGCCCAGCCGGCAAGTGAGCACCGCCGAGAACTTGACGAACCAGATCAGCCGTCCGCTCGAAGTGCGCCCGTATCAGTCCCGCGGCCTTGTCCGCCTCGCGGGAAACCACCGCCTCCATCAGATCGCGGTGCTCTTCGTCGCGATTTTGATGCTTGTTGTTGACCTTGCGTCCGACCTGGCGATAGCGTTCTGCGCTGTCGAATAGCTGCTCGCAATAACGCGTAAGCCTCTGCGAACCGCAGGCCGAGACGAGGCTCGTGTGAAAATTGCGATGAGCAATTTCCCAGGCTCGCGTGCGTTCAGTCCCTTCGCCCGCCACAAAACGCGGCGTTCGGAAGAGCCGGTGAAAGGAAAGCACCACGGATTCCTCCCAGGCAGCATCGCCGCTCTCGATCGATTTGCGGATTGCGAGTTCATTGAGCCAAACCCGCGCACGCGTGAGATCGAGCAGGTCAGTCTCGCTCATCGCCGCAACACTGAAACCATGATGATCGCTCTGCGTGAGCAAACCCTCGGCCCCGAGGCGACTCAGGGCTTCGCGAACAGGACTCAACGCGACATCAAAACGATCACAGAGCGCGCGGATGTGTAGTTTCTCGCCCGGAGCGAGCGCGACCGAGATAATTTCCCGGCGCAACTGTTCATAAACAAAGGAAGCCAGCGTCTCCTTCCGATCCGATTTCTTGTCTGGCCCAACCCTCAACACGGCTCAACTCTCCGACGCTTGTCGAAACGGGCGTCCCGTAGCGGCATGGCCGCGTTTACCTTCACGGCGACACCCGCCCCCCTCGGCGGCTGCGGGGTGTGGAAGCCAAAGTCTTGAAGGAGCGAATGCAAGCTACTGCCCATTTGGATCGATTAACGAGATTATGCGAGAAAAGAAATCGATTTGCAATGTCATATTCTGATGATAATCGATCATTGACATGACCTAGCGGCAGCATGCCGAGTCACCCTCAAGGCAAACGGCTGACGCGCTTGCTGCGCTGCAAAAGGAAAGCACATCTATGGACCTTGGAATCGAGGGCCGCTGGGCAATTGTGTGTGGTTCGAGTCAAGGGCTTGGCCTGGCCTGCGCGCGTGCCCTGTCGCAGGAAGGCGTTCACGTCGTTCTAAACGGCCGGGATCAGTCAAAGCTCGATCGGGCCACGACGGATTTGAGGCAAATTGCGCGGGGGGAGGTAGTGTCCGTCGCAGCCGACATATCGACCGCGGAAGGCCGCGACAGCTTGCTCGCTGCGGCCCCCCGTTGCGACATTTTGGTCAACAATAACGGCGGGCCAAAGCCGAGCTTTTTTGCCGAGATGGACCACGAGAATTGGACGCAGGTGATCGAGT
>DASTWX010000215.1:0-24396 GCA_035765795.1 Pseudolabrys sp.
TTCTCGGTTCTTTCGGTCGACCGCTCGGTGAAAAGCCGCGTGAGCTACGGCGGCACGGCGCCGAAAAACGTGCGGGCGCAGGCTAATAAATGGCTGCGCAGGCTGGAAAAAGAGAAATCCTGACTTCGCCTTGATAGGCGGCTTTGCTATGCTGCGATGAATTCGGGGAGTAGGTTCTTGAGCCGTCATTCTCATAGCCCGTCGTTTCGCGCGGCATTAATTGGCGCGTTCGCCGTCCTGCTCGCGCTGGCCGGCTGCGGGCGTAAAGGCGCGCTCGATCCGCCGCCCAGCGCGGCCTCGGCGACCGGCAAACAACCACAAACCGATACGAGCTTAATCCGCTCGCCGTTCGGCGGTCCGGCAGAAGCAAGTACTGCGGCGCCTAAGAGTTCGAATAAAAACTTCATCCTCGACCCCCTGCTCAACTGAGCGCCCGATGCATTATTTCGCCTATCGCGGCGGCGTGCTCCACGCCGAAGCGGTGAGTATCGACACCATCGCCGCCGCGGTCGGCACACCCTTCTATTGCTATTCGTCGGCGACACTGACGCGCCATTACCAGGTCTTCGCGAACGCCTTCGCCGGCGTGGACGCGCTCGTCTGCTACGCGATGAAGGCGAATTCGAACCTGGCGGTGATCAAGACGCTGGGCCGGCTCGGCGCGGGCGCCGATGTTGTTTCGGGCGGCGAACTCAAGCGTGCGCGGATTGCCGGCATTCCGCCGCACAAGATCATGTTTTCGGGTATCGGCAAGACTGCCGACGAACTCGCGCTGGCCATCGACGAAGGCATTCTTTGCATCAATGTCGAGTCCGAACCTGAACTCGACTTGCTGTCCTCGATCGCCGTAGCGAAAAATCGGACCGCGCCGGTTTCAGTGCGGGTCAATCCCGATATCGATGCGCGCACCCATCACAAGATCGCGACCGGCAAGGCGGAAAACAAATTCGGCATCCCGATCACCCGTGCACGCGAAGTCTACGCGCGCGCAGCGAAGCTGCCTGGGATCGAGGTGGTCGGCGTCGACATGCACATCGGCAGTCAGATCACCGATCTTGAGCCATTCGGTAACGCGTTCACGTTGCTGGCCGAGTTGGTGCGCGCCTTGCGCGGCGATGGCCACCGCATTTCCCATGTCGATCTCGGCGGCGGCTTGGGTATTCCTTACTACGATGACAATCAGCCGCCGCCCGATCCCACGGCCTACGCCGCGGTGGTCAAACACGCGACCCGCGATCTCGGTTGTCGCTTGATCTTTGAGCCTGGGCGCCTGATCGTCGGCAACGCCGGTATCTTGGTGACACAGGTCCTTTTCGTGAAGCGAGGGGAGGCGAGAAATTTCATTGTCGTCGATGCCGCCATGAACGACCTTATCCGGCCGACGCTCTACGACGCCCATCACGAAATTTGGCCCGTGCTCGAACGACGTATGTCGGCTGCACACATGCGCGCCGATGTGGTCGGGCCGGTGTGTGAAAGCGGCGATTTCCTTGCTCGCGACCGGGATATCGCGGAACCGGCAGCAGGCGACCTCCTGGCCGTCATGACGGCGGGTGCCTACGGAGCGGTGCAGGCCGGAACCTATAATACGCGGGGATTGGTGCCGGAAGTGATGGTGAACGGAGCAGAATGGGCACTGGTCCGTCCTCGGGTTGACGTTGACCGGCTCATTGCCCTCGATCGTCTCCCTGACTGGCTGTAGGATGCCCTTTGAATCGGTGGTTAGGGAGTAAGGGACACTTCCGGTTCCCGCCTTGAATCCGACCCAATGATTGCGCTCGATCCGTCAGTGTTTGGCGGCGCGCACAAATGCTTGGATCATCGGGGAAATAACGGCGCGCTGGCGTGTTAAGGGACGAGAGATTCCCCGGTCCGGGCGACGGAGCGATCATTGGACAATCGGGACGATCCCGCCTCTCCTGAAGGTGTGCCGATCCGGATGCGGCTGGCCCAAGCCGTCCAGCGCGCGCGTGGCAGCTTGTTGTGGGAGCGGCTCTGGCCGGCGCTGGCGACGCTGGCGACCGCAGTCGGTCTGTTCCTGGTGTTTTCCTGGGCCGGCCTCTGGATTGCGTTGCCCCCGCTGGGTCGCGCGATCGGCGTGGTGATTTTCGGTCTTTTGGTAATTGCCGCGGCCGTGCCGCTCTTCCGCGTACGTTTGCCCACGACCCAAGACGGTCTGCGCCGGCTCGACCGGGTGAGCGGGGAGCGGCACCGTCCGGCAACAAGTGTCGCCGACCGGCTTGCTGCGAACGAGAACGACCCCGTCGCCCAAGCGCTCTGGCAGGCCCATGTCGAGCGCGCCCTGGTCGCGGCGCGCAAGCTGAAAGCGGGATGGCCATCGCCGCGGCTTGCCATGCGCGATCCGATGGCTCTGCGTGCGCTGGTGCTGATCCTGGTGGTGGCGACTTTCTTCGGCGCCGGCGACGAACGCTTCAAGCGCATCGCCGCCGCCTTCGACTGGCATGGCGTCGTGGCTCCGGCGAATTTCCGTATCGACGCCTGGGTGACGCCGCCGGCCTATACCGGCCGCCCGCCGGTAATGCTCGCCGGCTTGCGGCCGGGCGAAACGAGCAGGCCCGATGACCGGCCGATCGCGGTGCCGGTCGGCAGCCATATCGTGGTGCGCGTGACCGGCGATGTCCGTTTCGAAGTAGAGCGCAAAGGCGGCATCGAGGCCGCCAAAGCCGACCATGAAGACGACACGAAGGCCTCCTCTTCGCCGCTTCCGAAAGGAAGCGAGGAACGGCGTTTCGTGGTCAAAGGCAATGGCACCGCGGTCCTGCATGCGGCGGGAAGCGATCTTGCCTGGTCGTTCACCGCCATTCCCGACAAGGCGCCGACCATCGCGCTGTTGAAGCCGCCCGAGCCGCAGGCGCGCGGTTCGTTGCGGCTCGACTATAAAGTCAGTGACGACTACGGCGTCGTCGATGCGAATGCGGACTTCGCGCTGAAGGACGATCGGGATGCGTCCGGCGACGACCGGAAGCCGGCCAAGCCGAAGCACCCTCTGTTCAAGCCGCCGACCATCAAATTGACGCTGCCACAGGCGCGTGCCCGCGCCGGTGCGGCGCAGACCACGCAAGACCTCGCGAGCCATCCTTGGGCGGGCGCCGAAGTCAGCATGACGCTAGTCGCACGCGACGAAGCCGGTAACGAAGGCCGCAGCAAACCGACCGAATTCCGCTTGCCGGAGCGTATGTTCGTCAAGCCATTGGCCCGTGCATTGGTCGAGCAGCGGCGGATTCTCGCACTCGATGCCAATGAGAAGCCGCTGGTGCTCACCGCGCTCGATGCGCTGACTTTGGCGCCCGAGAAATTCGCGCCCGATGCCGGCGTCTATCTCGGCCTGCGCTCGATTTATTACGACCTCAAGGGCGCGCGGACCGACGATGCTCTGCGCGAGGTGGTTGCCCGCATGTGGGACATGGCCGTGCAGATCGAAGACGGCAATGTCAGCCAAGCCGAGCAGGCGCTGCGGCAAGCGCAGGAGGCACTGCGGCAGGCGCTTGAGCGCGGGGCCAGCGATCAGGAATTGCAGAAGCTGATGGAGCAGCTTCGCGCTGCCATGGACAAGTTCATGCAGGCTTTGGCGGAGCAATTGCGCAAGAACCCCCAGCAACTCGCCCGTCCGCTCGACCGCAATTCGCGCGTGCTCAGCCAGCAGGACCTCAACAGAATGCTCGACCGGCTGGAGCAACTCGCGCGCTCCGGTCAGCGCGACGCTGCGCGACGTCTGCTCGACCAGATGCAGTCGATGCTGGAAAACCTGCAGATGGCGCGGCCCGGGCAGATGGATCAAGGCGATCAAGACATGATGTCGTCGCTCAATGAGCTCGGCGATATGATCCGCAAGCAGCAGCAGTTGCGCGACAAGACCTTCAAGCAAGGCCAGGGTGCACAGCGCAACCGCGGCCAACAAGGCAAGCAGCCCTTCGGCGACCTGCGCCAGGATCAGCAGGCCTTGCGTGACCGGCTCAACCAACTGCTCGAAAAGCTTCGCAAGCAGGGTCTCGGCAATATGCCGCAACAAGGCCAACAACAGGGCAAGGGCCAGGGCCAAAACGGCCAAATGGGTCAACAACTCGGTGAGGCCGGAAAGGAAATGGGTCAGGCCGAGGGGCAACTCGGCCAAGGCGATGCCGACGGCGCTGTGAACAGTCAGGGCCGGGCGCTCGAAGCGATGCGCAAGGGAGCGCAGAGCCTGGCCCAATCCATGCAGCAAAACGGGTTCGGCCAAGGGCCGGGACAGCCCGGCAGCCGCGGGCGCGCGCGCGCAGAGCAGGATACGGACCCGCTCGGCCGGCCGATGCGCGGCCACGAATACAGCGACGATTCGAGCGTGAAGTTACCGGGCGAGATCGACGCGCAACGCGCGCGCCGGATCATCCAGGAATTGCGCAAGCGCTACGGCGAAAGCTATCGGCCGCAGATGGAGCTCGATTACATTGAGCGGCTGCTGAAGGGCTATTGAGGGCCAGAAGACGGCTTCGGTTCAGCTTGACTATTTCGCGTCGGTCGCGGGCGGTTCAGCCCCATCCGCAAAGCGCACCAGCACGTCCTTGGCGTCTTCAGGGGGTACTGCCAAACGGGTATGGAAATCGAGCCGCTCGCCCGGTGTGAGAACGGCTTTGGCCGGCGCTTCCGTCCAGGTGTAGGTTTCCTGTCCGCCGGCGTTGCGTACCGCAAAGCGTAAGCGGGGCATCTTGACCGGTCTATCAGCGATGCTGGCGACGGTGCCGGTGATCGTAAGACCGGCGCCGCCGTCCTCGTCGCGCTTGATGAGAACCTTTTCAAAGGTGAGCTGCCGCAAGTTGACCGGCAGACCGATGGCCGCGAAGAGCGAAGCGGTCTGCGGCAGATAGCCCACGACAGTTTCGCGCGCGCCGACCACCGCCAGGTTGAAGACCACCAGCAGCAAAATGATCGCGGTCCAGCGCGAGGAGCGCCGCGCCTTCTTGCGGCGCGATTGCAGCCGTTGGCGGCGGGCGGCGAAACTCTCGACGTCTTCCGAATCGGGATCCGCGTCTGCCGAATCGGGCGAGGGCGCGTGCTCGATCGGCGGCACCAAGGATGGCGCATCGTCGATCTCGGCGGGCCGTGGCTCGTTGTCGTCGCGAATAAACCCCGCGACCGCCGTGGCGTGCGGCGTTTCGCTCTCATAGGAAAGCGCCGGTTCGTTTCGCGTCGGTGACGTTGCCGCACCTGCTCCGGCGATCGCACTGTCGATCAAGGCGGCCACCTGAGCCTCGTTTTGGAGCTCGGGCTCCGCATTTCCAGCGAACCAGGTGGCCTTGCAGCGCGCGCAGCGGACCATTCTCCCAGCTGCCCCCAGCGAAGGCGGCTCGATCTGGTAGGAGGTGGCGCAGCTTGGACAGACGATCAGCATGGTTCTGCCACAGTTTGTTTCGCGAGCTTAGCCGAATTCCGTTAATAGATCGGAAACCATGGCGGCCGGAGATTCGGCTGTGTCCACCGGCGAGTGAGGCCGCGATCGGGTCTGGTGGAGGCGTGATAATCTTGTAAAAAGCGGTCGACGGGGACGCTTTCTGGGACGACGCTCGGGCCCGGCGGCGGAACTTGCAGGAAAACCAAGTCCGCGCGCCTCAACAATAATCGGAGTGGGGAGTGGTCCGATTCGAAAATGTCGGCTTGCGCTACGGCCTCGGGCCGGAGGTTCTGCGCGACCTTTCGTTCCGCATCGAGCCGCATTCGTTTCAGTTTCTCACAGGCCCCTCGGGCGCCGGTAAGAGCACGCTGCTGCGGCTGTTGTTTCTCTCGCTCAAGCCGACCCGCGGGCTGATCAACCAGTTCGGCCATGACGTGGCCACGCTGTCGAATGACGCAATTGCAACGCTCCGCCGGCGTATTGGAATCGTCTTCCAGGATTTCCGGCTGCTCGACCACATGACCACGTATGAGAACATCGCGCTGCCGCTGCGCGTCATGGGCCGGCGGGAGGAGAGCTACCGCGACGAGGTCATCGAACTGCTCAACTGGGTCGGCCTCGGCGAGCGCATGTGGGCGTTGCCTCCGGTGCTTTCCGGCGGCGAGAAACAGCGCGCCGCGATCGCCCGCGCCGTCATCGCTCGCCCGCAATTGCTGCTCGCCGACGAGCCGACCGGCAACGTCGACCCCAGCCTCGCACAACGGCTGCTGCGGTTGTTCATCGAACTCAACAAGTCGGGCACGTCGGTGGTGATCGCGACTCACGACATCGCGCTGATGGACCAATACGACGCGCGCCGTCTCGTGCTGCACGACGGCCGATTGCACATCTACGACTGAGACGCGCATGGTCGAGCATGGCACAGCCGAAGTGACGACGGCCCCGCGTGCGCTTCCCCGCGCGCTGCCGCGCTTCGAGACGCCGCTGGTGCCGCGCCAATCCATATCCGCGCGCGCGTTGGTCGCCGTGGTGGCCATCATGACTTTTCTTGCCTCGCTCACCATCGGCGCGGTCATTCTGGTCGCCGGATCGGCAGCCGCGTGGGAGTCCGATGTCGCCCGCGAGGTCACGATCCAGGTGATCCCCGCGCCCGGTATCGACGTCGACACGACAGTGGAGCAGGCCGCCGCGGTCGCGCGCGCTTTTCGCGGCATCGACAAGGTGCAGCCGTACTCGAAAGAGCAATCGACCAAGCTCTTGGAGCCGTGGCTCGGCAGTGGCCTCTCGCTCGACCAGTTGCCGATCCCCCGTCTGATCGTGGTCAAGCTTTCGCCCGGCGCCAAGCTCGACATCGACGGCTTGCGCCGGCAACTCGGCGAGAAGGCGCCGGGTGCGACGCTCGACGACCATCGCGGCTGGATCGAGCGCATGCGCACCATGGCCGGCACGGCGGTCGCGACCGGCATCGTCATCCTTTTGCTGATGATCGCCGCCACCATGCTGTCGGTGACTTTCGCCACCCGCGGGGCAATGGCGGGCAACAAGCCGGTGATTGAAGTCCTGCATTTTGTCGGCGCCAAGAACGTCTTCATTGCGCGCCATTTCCAACGCCACTTCCTGCTGCTGGGTCTGCAGGGCGGAATCATCGGCGGCGCCGCCGCGATTCTGCTGTTCGCGCTTGCGAGCTTGATCAGCGGATGGATCAGTGGTTCGGCGGCGGGCGCGCAGACTGCGGCGCTGTTCGGCTCGTTTTCTATTGGCCCGCTCGGATATATCGCGGTGCTTGTGCAGATTGGGCTGATTGCCGGCGTGACGGCTTGGACCTCTCGCCACACCGTGAACCGGACGCTGGAATCGATAGACTGATGAAGTTGCGACGCCTCGTCCGCAGGATTGGTTTTCCGATTATAACGCTCGGCGGTATCCTCGCCGTGCTGCTGGTCGCCGGCTTTTTCTGGTTCGTGCACCAGATTCCGCGCGAAGAGGTGCACCTCGACCGCACGGCCGACGGCATTGTGGTGCTCACCGGCGCGGCCGCGCGCATCCCCGATGCTATTGAGCTGTTGGCGGAAAGCCGCGGCCAACGTCTGCTGATCACCGGTGTGCACCCGACCACGCGCTCGCGCGAAATCGCCAAGCTGACGCCGCTTTACGCGCAATATTTTTCATGCTGCATCGACCTCGACCGCACGGCGCTCAACACCTTCGGCAATGCCGTGCAAGCGCGGCGCTGGGCGCACCAGCATCATTTCAAGTCGCTGATCGTCGTAACGTCGAACTGGCACATGCCGCGCGCGATGGTCGAGATCAAATACGAGTTGCCGGACGCCACCTTGATCCCGTTTCCGGTCATGTCGGAAACGGTGAAGACGAAAGCCTGGTGGGAGAGCGTCGCCACCGCGCGCAGGCTGATTGCTGAATATGTGAAATACTTGATGGCCTGCGCGCACCTGCATCTCGATCCCGATCTGGCGGGATGATAGACACTTTCGGCGAACAGTTCCAAGTCCGTTCGTCTCCGCGAAAGCGGGGGCCCAGCTGTTGCGATACCTGCATGGCTGGATTCCCGCTTGCGCGGAAATGAGCGGAGAACTGGTCTGCCGGATTCTACCTGGAAAGCAGGCCCGTGCTTATCCTCCGCTCCATAGCCTATAGCATCGCGTTCTACCTCAACACGCTGTTGTGGCTCGTCGTCGCGCTGCCCACGTTCTTTCTGCCCTATCGTGCGGTGATGTGGATCGCGAAGAATTGGGGACGAACCAATTTGGTCCTGCTGCGGTTCGTCGCCGGCCTCGATTGCGAGATACGCGGCGTCGAGAAAATCCCGCCCGGTCCGCTGCTGGTCGCCGTCAAGCACCAATCGGCCTGGGAGACCTTCGCGCTGCTCTGGCTGTTCGATAACCCGGTCATCATCCTCAAGCGCGAGCTCGAGTGGATCCCGATTTTCGGCTGGCTGATGATGAAGGGCCGCATGGTGGGAATCGATCGCCGCCAGGGCGCCAAGGCCTTGACCGAAATGATCGAGCGTGCGCGCACAGAGCTCGCCGATGGACGTCAGCTCATCGTCTTTCCGGAAGGCACGCGCCGTCCACCCGGCGCCGAACCGAGCTATAAAGGCGGCGTCGGCCGGCTCTACGCCGCCGAGGGCGTGCCGTGCCTGCCGGTCGCGCTCAATTCGGGCCTGTTCTGGCCGCGCCGCTCGATCCTGCGCCGGCCGGGCAAGGTGCTGGTGCAGATTCTCGATCCGATCCCGCCCGGGCTCGGCAGGAAGGCATTTCTGGAGCGGCTGCAAAGCGACATCGAAACCGCGACCGACCGGCTGATCGCGGAGGCACAAGGCGCGGCGGTGAGCTGACGGCGGTTCACCCCGCCGTCTCGTGGCTGCCTTTGAGCAGCTCGGCGAGCAGATGCAACGGTGCGTCGCGATAGCCCTGGCGCTCGATCTCCATCACGGTGTGGAGCACGTAATCGCGGTTATTGCCGGAGCGGCCATGGCCTTGGCGGACGAGATGCAATTGCTGCTCGAGCGCCAGCCGCCCGGCATATTGCTCGTGCCGGCGATCCACCACATAGCAGAGCGCCTGCACACATCGTTGCGGATCGTCGTCGAGCCACACGGAGCGCAGGGTTTCGCGATAGACCATGGTCGCCTGCTCGCGCTCGCGCAGGTAGTGAATGGTATCGGCGCGCCGAGCCCCCGCCACGCGATAGGCGATGCCGCGGCAATTGCCGCCGCGGTCGAGGCCGAGCACCAGCCCCGGTTTTTCCGGCGTGCCGCGGTGGACGAACGAATAGACGCAGAGCGAGCGATGTGCGCCGATCAGCCGCGCGGGGCGGCGATCGAGGAACTCGAAACCCGGCCGCCACATCAGCGAGCCGTAGGCGAACACCCACAGGTCTTCGCTGATTTGCTCGATTGGGCTGCGCATGGGACTTGAGGCGATGCGGCAGCGTTGACAAAGGCGCGCCGTTTGCGTTCGCGTATCAGGCAGTTCATGACGATGCAAGGTGGGAAGGGTGGTTGCAGTGACGCCGCGTCCACCTCTCCCCGCCTGCGGGAGCGGGAAGGAGAGGCGGCGCAGAAACGCCGTAATCGGCAGGTGTTAAAGCGCAAATGGTAACCATCGAAGCGGCGCGGCGGCGCAACCGCCGCTATCTGGCGCTGATCATTATCGTCCTTCTCGCGGCGGGCGGCTGGAGTGCTTTCTGGTACTACGCCGCCGGACAGGCGCGAATCGCCATCGACGGCTGGCGCGCGCGCGAGGCCAAGGCCGGCCGCACCTATACCTGCGATAAGCAGACCTTGCGTGGTTACCCCTTCCGCATCGAAGTCGATTGCACGCAAGCCACCGCGATTTTCCGCGACATTCAGCCGGCGGTCGAAGTGAAGACCGGACACGTGCTGCTCGTCGCACAGATTTATACGCCGGGGCTCCTGATCGGCGAATTCAGCGGCCCGATCAGCGTCGGCGCGGTGGGACAGCCGCCGTCGCTGATCGCCCAGTGGAAGCAGGCGAAGATGAGCGTCAGCGGCACGCCGACCTCGCCCCGGGAGGTCGCGCTGGTGCTCGATCGCCCCGTGATCGACGCGGTGAGCCGCGGCACGCGGCAGAACCTGCTCACCGCCAATCACGTCGAAGTGCACGGGCGCATGCTCGGCGGCACGGTGAATGACCATCCGGTGGTCGAGCTCGCGCTCGAACTTGATCATGCTCTACTGCCGGGGATACATACGCTGCCAGCGACGCCGCTCGACGGCAGCATCGTGGCGACGCTGCGCGGCTTGAAGGACTTCGCGCCCAAGCCGTGGGCGGAGCGCTTCCGCGAAATTCAGGCGGCAGGCGGCAAGATCGAGATCAACACCGCACGCGTTCAGCAAGGCGAGACGCTCGGCGTCGGCAGCGGCGCGCTCTCGCTCAACGCGCAAGGCCGCCTCGACGGTAAGCTCACGGTGACGGCTGCGGGCCTCGAGCACTTCCTCAACGCCATCGGCGCTTCGGAAATGGTGCAGCAGTCACCCGCGATGGACAAGGTCGCCGGTTTTCTCGACCGGCTCTCGCCCGGCCTGGGTAATGTCGCGCGCCAGCAGGCGGGCAACATCTCGTTCAGCATCAAGGCGATCGAGGGAGAGAGCAAGCTCGAAGGCCGGCCGGCGGTCACGCTGCCGCTCGCCTTCAATAACGGCGCGGTATCGCTTGGACCGATCCCGCTTGGGCAAGTGCCGGCGTTGTTTTGAGCCTGTCATTCCGGGGCGCCGCGAAGCGGCGAGTCCGGAATCCATACTCTGCGCCCGGGCTTATGGATTCCGGGCCTGGCCCTTCGGGCCGTCCCGGAATGACAGCTTAGTCGTCCGCGGCATAAGGCTTGGGCAGCGGTGTGTGCGGCAGTCCCGGATGCGGACGGCCGAAGTCGGGCGCGGGCGAATCCTGGCCGATGTCGACGATACCTTTGCGGATGGCACGCGTGCGGTCGAAGTGATCGAACAGCGTATCGCCGTCGCCGTGGCGGATCGCCTTGGTCAAGAGCGAGATGTCTTCATTGAAGCGGCCGAGCATTTCCAGCACTGCTTCCTTGTTGGAGAGGAAAACGTCGCGCCACATGGTCGGATCGGAAGCGGCGATGCGCGTGAAATCGCGAAAACCTCCGGCGGAGAATTTCAGCACTTCCGAGCGCGTGACCGTCTGCAATTCATCCGCTGTGCTGACAATCGTGTAGGCGATCAAGTGCGGCAGGTGACTGGTGATGGCGAGCACCAGATCATGATGGTCGGGCGCCATCGTTTCGACGTTGGCGCCGAGCAGACCCCAGAAGGTGGCGAGCTTTTCGGTGGCTTTGGGCTCGGTCCCCTCCGGCGGCGTGAGGATGCACCAGCGGTTGACGAAGAGCTCGGCAAAGCCGGCATCGGGCCCGGAATATTCGGTGCCGGCGACCGGATGCGCCGGCACGAAATGGACGGTATCCGGCAGGTGCGGGGCCATGTCGCGCACCACCGCGCCTTTAACCGAGCCGACGTCGGAGACGATCGCGCCGGCTGAAAGATGCGGGCCGATTTCCTTGGCGACAGGTCCGCAGGCGCCGACCGGGATACAGACGATAACGAGATCGGCGCCCTCGACCGCGGCGGCGTTGGTTTCCAGCACCTGATCGGCGATGCCGAGTTCGGCGACGCGCCGGCGCGTCGCCGGGGTGCGCGCGGTGGCGACGATCGAGCCGACCGCGTTTTGCGTTTTCGCTGCGCGCGCGATCGAGGAGCCGATCAGGCCGACGCCGATCAGCGCGAGCCGATTGAAGAGGGGTTTTGGTCGCTTGTTCATGCGAGCTCGGTGTCGAGGGTATGCACGACCTCACTGCTTGCCGCGGCTTGCTCCCTCCCCCCTTGCGGGGGAGGGTTGGGGAGGGGGGTACGATGCAAGCACAGCGTTTGCCGCATACCCCCCTCCCTGTCCCTCCCCCGCAAGGGGGGAGGGGACGCTAGAGCCGAGGCGCTTGCATTCATGGATGGCTTCGCAATCACGTCGCCTTCCCCACAAACTCCGCCAGCGCCTTCACCACCAGCCGGTTGGCTTCCTCGGTGCCGACACTCAGGCGGAGTGCGTTCGGCAGGCCGTAGCCGGCGACGCGGCGAAGGATCAAGCCACGTGCGGTGAGGAACGCGTCGGCATCGGCCGCGCTGCGGCCCTTACTTTCCGGAAAATGGATGAGCACGAAATTGGCGACGCTTGGCGTCACGGTGAGGTCGAGCTTTTCGATCTCCTCGGTGAGCCATGCGAGCCAGCGATTATTATGCGCAACGGAAGCTTCGACGTGCGCGGCGTCTTCGATCGCGGCGATGCCGGCCTTCATCGCCGGCGTGTTGACGTTGAAGGGGCTGCGCACGCGATTGATCGTATCGACGATATGGGGCGGCCCGTATAGCCAGCCGAGACGCACCGCCGCGAGGCCGTGGATCTTCGAGAAGGTCCGGCACATCACCACGTTTTCGGAGGTGGCGACGAGTTCGATGCCCGCCTCGTAATCGTTGCGTTGGACGTATTCGGCGTAAGCCGCATCGAGTACCAGGATGACGTGCGGCGGCAGGCCCTTGTGCAGCCGCTTGATCTCGTCGAACGCCACATAGGTGCCGGTTGGGTTGTTCGGATTGGCGATGAACACGATGCGCGTGCGCGCGGTGACGGCGCTCAGGATGGCGTCGACATCGGCGGTGAGGTTCTTCTCCGGCACCGCGATCGGACTGCCGCCGTGGCCGAGCGCGTAGATCGCGTACATGAGAAAGCCATGCGCGGAATAGACGGCCTCGTCGCCGTCGCGCAGGTAGGCGTGCGCCAAAAGGTTGAGCAGATCGTCGGAGCCGGCGCCGCAGACGATGCGCGCCGGATCGAGCCCGAAGGCGCGGCCGATGGCGTTGCGCAATTCGGTTGAGTCGCCGTCGGGGTAATCCTCGAGGCGTGCGGCGGCCGCCTTATAGGCGGCGACCGCCTTCGGACTCGGACCGAGCGGACTCTCGTTCGATGAGAGTTTGTAAACCTTGTCCACGCCCGGCGCGCGGCTCTTGCCGGGGACGTAAGGAGCGATGTCGAGCACGCCGGGACGGGGCTGCGGTCGGGTCGCGGTCATTTGTCATTCCAATTCCGACCCCCACCCCAACCCTCCACCTTGCAGGGGGAGGGAGGATGCGCGGCGCAGACGTCCTCCCCCTGAAAGGGGGAGGAATGAGGAGGAGGTCTGTTTTCTAGTTCTTTTCGGCGGGGACCGTATAGCGTGTTGCGTGGCTGCCGACGAGAGCCGTGGAGCGCACCGTGACACCAGTCTTAACGAGCGTGTCTTTGACGGCGTCGAGGCTCACGTCGCGCGGTAGCGTGATCAGCAGGGCCGCGCCGTCAAAGGCGCGGTCCGGGACCGCCAGAAAGTCGGTCAGCATCGCCAGCTGCTCGGCCGCCGCCGCGCCCCAGCCAGACACGCGGACGCTCCATACGGCGGCCTCCGTTGCCATGGCATCGGGCGCCACCCGCGACAGCACAAAGACCGGCAGCGCCGCCGGATGATCGGCGCGCTCGACAAACGGCATGCGGGCGATGATCTTCGGCGCGGTGTCGAATTCAAGCGCGCTCCACCAGGCGCCGGCGCCCGGCACGGCCAGCGCCGGCACCAAGCCGAGATCGCCTTTGGAATCGGAGACCGCCGCGACCACGCCGGCCGCGCCCATATGGCCGACGAAAGGCACAGTGAAGCCGAAATGGAAGCGGGCGGAATCGCGCATTACAGCGTCTCCCGCCGAAAGGTCTGCGTGAACGGAAAAAGGCGCCTGCACGAAGGTGAACGTGGCGATAATGACGCGCCAGATGCTCTCCACGGTATCGAGTGGCAGGATGCCTTGGTGGCGCCGTACCAGCCGGCGCATCATGTCCGCCTCGCGCGCGGGCCGGAAAGCCGAGCCGGTCTCTTGGCTGCCTTTGACCGCGATCAGCCGATCGATGATCTCGCTGCGCTCGATGAGAAGCTGATGCATAGACTCGTCGATGCGGTCGATTTCCTTCCGCAAATCGGCGAGCGAACGGCTATCGGGTAGCTTGGCCATGCGGCATTGATAGGTGGGAGAGGGCTTGAAATCAAAGAAAACATTGCTCTACCTAACGCCGGAACCCGGTGCAATCGATCGCGCCAGCCTCTCATTTGTTATCACCAGGCTTGCCCCGGTGATCCCGTTTAGGTTGCTTCGGAAAGACCGGTACTCGGAGAGCGCTTTCATTATGGTCGAAGCCGGCCTGACTACCGAGCGAATATCGAATGCACGCGAGGCGGACAATCCGCACGACTCGCAAATTGCGGTATTCGGCCCCGACAAGCCGCTCAAGCTCGATGCCGGCGTCGCGCTCAGCCCCTTCCAGATCGCCTACAAGACTTACGGCAACCTCAATGCCGCGCGCTCAAATGCGGTGCTGGTATGTCACGCGTTGACCGGCGATCAGCATGCCGCCAGCAATCATCCGGTGACCGGCAAGTCCGGCTGGTGGACCACCATGATCGGGCCGGGCAAGCCGATTGATCTCGGCCGTTATTTCGTCATCTGCGCCAACGTGATCGGCGGCTGCATGGGATCGACCGGGCCGTCCTCGACCAATCCCGATACCGGTAAGCCGTGGGGGTTGGATTTTCCCGTCGTGACCATTCGCGACATGGTTCGCGCGCAGGCGATGCTGCTCGATCATCTCGGCATCGAGACGCTGTTCTCGGTGATCGGCGGCTCGATGGGCGGGATGCAGGTGTTGCAATGGGCGGCCAGCTATCCGCAGCGCGTATTCTCGGCTTTGCCGATCGCCTGCGCGACCCGGCACTCGGCGCAGAACATCGCCTTCCACGAAGTCGGCCGGCAGGCGATCATGGCCGATCCTGAGTGGCGCGGCGGCCGCTATCATCTGGAAGCCGCCAATCCGCGCCGCGGCCTCGCTGTGGCGCGCATGGGCGCGCATATCACCTATCTCTCGGACGCGGCGCTGCATCGCAAATTCGGCCGTAAATTTCAGGACCGGCAGAATCCGACCTTTTCTTTCGATGCCGATTTCGAGGTCGAATCCTATCTGCGCCACCAGGGCTCGTCTTTTGTCGAGCGCTTCGATGCGAATTCTTATCTCTATCTCACCCGTGCCATGGATTATTTCGATTTGGCGGCGGATTGCGATGGACTGGTGGCGAACGCATTCCGCGGCACGCCAACGCGATTTTGCGTGATATCGTTCACCAGCGATTGGCTCTTCCCGACCTCGGAATCGCGCGCGATCGTGCACGCGCTCAACGCGGGCGGCGCGCGCGTATCATTTGCCGAGATCGTCACCGACAAGGGCCACGACGCGTTTCTGCTCGACGAGCCCGAATTGTTCGAGATCGTGCACGGATTTCTCGACGGTGCCGGCCGTGCGCGCGGTCTCCTCAAGTGAAATTTGAGAGGACATGACGGTGCTCAGGCGTCCCGATCCGCATCTCACCGTCGCCAATATTGCGCGCACGCCCGGCGGCGCCCGCGTTGACTTGGCGCTGGTCGCCGAATTGGTGGAGCGCGGCGCCAAGGTGCTCGACGTCGGTTGCGGCGATGGTGAATTGCTGCGTCTCTTGGCGGAGACACGCGCCGTCGACGGCCGCGGCATCGAGCTGTCGCGCGAAGGCGTCAACGAATGTGTCGCCAAAGGGCTCGCAGTCATCCAAGGCGATGCCGATACCGATCTCGCCGATTACCCGGACGATGCCTTCGATTACGTCATCCTCTCGCAGACGCTGCAGGCGACGCGGCATCCGCGCGTGGTGCTCGAGCATATGTTGCGCATCGGCCGCAGCGCGATCGTGTCCTTTCCCAATTTCGGCCACTGGCGCGTGCGCTTGCAGTTGCTGATCCTCGGACAGATGCCGCAGACGGATATCCTACCGCATAGCTGGTACGACACCCCCAATATCCATCACTGCACGATCAAGGATTTCGTCCAGCTCTGCCGCCAGATCGGCGTGAAAATGGAAAAGGCAGTGGCGTTCAATCCCTGGGGTTCGCCCTTGCGGCTGAATGCGCCGTGGTGGTTCTGGAATATGTTCGGCGAGCAGGCCGTATTCCTGCTCAGCCGCAAAGGCTGAGCGCAAGGACCCACAGCGCCATTCGGGGTACCCCCTTTGTAATACCGGACCTGGTGGAACTCAGGCCCGTCGGACCCGTTAACGTACGGGTAAGATGCGGTGCGACGCGGGTTCCTTGTCTTCTACGTAAACCATTCTACTTGCTTTTTTACTGTCGTTCTCCCGCGCTAGCGCCAATTCCAAAGTAATCGCCACGCAGTTCACCTCGCCGCGTCCCTTTCGCCTGCCTCAGATGCAGACTTTGCAGCGTATAGGAATATTAACGCGCGTATTGACGCGGCATGCCGGCTTTGTGTTACATGAAATATCCCTCCTATCATCAAGAAATAGCCAAGCTCGATCGGTGGTTACGTCGATCGTTCTGTCGGATGCTTCGGAATCTCAAGCTTATGTGTAACGAGTAAGAGGATTGAAACCATGAGACTATGTCGATGTGCGGCCGCTCTGGTTTGCTCGGCGGTCGTCGCCGGTTGGATCAGCCCTGTGTCGGCGCGCCCTTCTCATCATCATCATCATCATCATTATCGTCACACCGCTCGCCATCATCATCACGCCGCCTATACGGCCCATCAGCGGCGGCAAACGGCGGTCGAGGATCGGACGGGCGCGGCATGGAACGACGACCGTTACGCTGTCATGCGCGCCGATTGGGCGCGTTCGCACGCGGCGGCACGCGCGCAGAAGCCGCGCACTCGGGGACGGCGCGTCGTTCGTCGCCACGGCCGCCAGGCGGCGCCGCGCGCGGCATTCGCCTCCGCCGGTTTCACCACGAACGCGCTGGTCAGGGACGCGCGGCGCTATATCGGCACCAACCCGACCGGCCGCCGCAGGCTGTGGTGTGGCGCCTTCATGGATAAGATCTTGCGCGACACCGGCCATCGCGGCGGCGGCAATCTTGCCCTGGGCTATCTCCATTACGGGCGGCGGATTTCCAGTCCGCGGGTCGGCGCCATCGCGGTCATGCGCCGCCGCGGCGGCGGCCATGTCGGGGTCGTTTCCGGGATCGACGCCAACGGCAACCCGATCCTGATTTCCGGCAACCATAATCACACGGTCGCCGAGGCGGTCTACCCGCGCGGGCGGATCATGGCTTACGTGTTGCCGACCCAATAGCGCTCCGGCGGGCGGGATCAGCCGCGGGACTCTCGTCCAGCGTATCGCCGACGGAGATCTCGCCCGCCGCGACCACCTCGGCATAGACGCCGCAGTCGCCGTGGCCGAAATTTTGTTGCAGCGTCTTGGGAATGGCGAGGTCGCGGGCGCCGGTCTCAGGGTCAACTTCCGTCGCGGCGCAGCGCAGGATGCGCTTGATCACCCTCAGCCGGGCGTCTTTGCCGAGCGCGATCTCGCGGTCGAGCAGCTCGAACTCGCGCCAAGCCGGCCAGCCGGAAACATAGAGATTGGCGCGGAAGCGCAGCGGCTGCACCGGCGCGCCGATGGCCGCTTCAATGGCAGCGATCGAGGCGAGATTGATAATGGAAACGACCTTCTTCGCCACGTCCGAGAAGCTGTGGCCCTCGCCGGCCAAGACCTTGGGCGGACCGCGCAACTCGTCGGCGCAGTAACGAGCGAAGAACCGCTCGACGGCGGCCCGGCCTTCCGAGGTGCGCAGGTCGCCTCGCACGGCTTGGCTGCCGTCAAGGCGGACACTGAGGGTGTGGCTCGCTTCGTCATAGTCGGTGCGCAGCGCCGCCAGACGCGCGTCGCGCATCAGCATCAGGAAGCGCTGCTTGGGAAAATAGGCAGGGGCTGCGGGATCGAAGCCGGTGGGACCGTTCTCGATGGCGTAAGCCCGGTCGGCGGGGATCGTCTGCCCCACGCTCAAAGCGGTCCGTTCGAGCCGCTGCGGCGACAGGCCCTTGACCGGATAGCGGTAGATGGCCTGAAGGGTGGCGGCTGTGTTTAGCATCGCAGTAACTGTAGCCCGCATGAGCGATCGCGACACGCGGGGCGGGCGGACCCGGATCTCGCTACGCTTATCCGGGCTACGGCTACATCAGCCAGACGCCCTCTTCAAACGGGCCAGACCTGTTCCCACATAGATGAGTGAGGCGGGCCGCCGAACCGGGACCCGCCCTTTTTCCGGCGCCATAATGGGCCGAGGGAGTGATGACATGAACTTCGAGAAATATACCGACCGCGCCCGCGGCTTCGTGCAGTCCGCGCAATCGCTGGCCTTGCGCGAAGGCCACCAGCAATTCGCGCCCGAACACCTGCTGAAAGTGCTGCTCGACGATCCGGAAGGATTGGCGGCCGGCCTGATCGACCGTTCCGGCGGCAATTCGCGCCAGGCCCTTCAGCAAGTCGACGCCGCTTTGGCGAAGCGTCCGAAGGTGAGCGGAGGCGGCGCGGGACAGATCTATCTCGATCCGGCATTGGCGCGGGTCTTCGACGCCGCCGAGAAGGCAGGCGAAAAGGCGGGCGACAGCTTTGTCACTGTCGAGCGTCTGCTGCTTGCGCTCGCGCTCGAGAAGGACAGCGAGGCAGGCAAGATTTTGGCCGGGGCCGGCGTGACGCCGCAAAACCTGAACAGCGCGATCGAGGCGCTGCGCAAGGGCCGCTCGGCGGATTCGGCCTCGGCCGAGAATGCGTACGATGCGCTGAAGAAATACGCCCGCGATCTCACGCAGGCCGCGCGGGAGGGCAAGATCGATCCGGTCATCGGCCGCGACGAGGAAATCCGCCGTACGGTGCAGGTGCTTTCGCGGCGGACCAAGAATAATCCGGTGCTCATTGGCGAGCCCGGCGTCGGCAAGACAGCGATCGTCGAGGGCCTTGCACAACGCATCGTCAACGGCGATGTGCCGGAGAGCTTGCAGGATAAGAAGCTGCTCGCGCTCGACATGGGCGCGCTGATCGCCGGTGCCAAATACCGCGGCGAGTTCGAAGAGCGGCTGAAGGCGGTCTTGCAGGAAGTCACCGGCGCGGCTGGCCAATATATTCTTTTCATCGACGAGATGCACACCATCGTCGGCGCCGGCAAAGCGGACGGCGCGATGGACGCCTCCAACCTGCTGAAGCCGGCGCTCGCGCGCGGCGAGTTGCACTGCATCGGCGCGACCACGCTCGACGAATACAAGAAGCACGTCGAGAAGGACGCGGCGCTGGCGCGGCGTTTCCAGCCGGTGTTCGTGTCCGAGCCGACGGTGGAAGACACCATTTCGATCTTGCGCGGCTTGAAGGACAAATACGAGCAGCACCACGGCGTGCGCATCGCCGACTCGGCGATCGTCGCCGCGGCGACTTTGTCCAACCGCTATATCACCGACCGCTTCCTGCCCGACAAGGCGATCGACCTCGTCGACGAAGCGGCGGCGCGGCTCAAGATGCAGGTCGATTCTAAACCGGAAGAGCTCGACAGCCTCGATCGCGAGATCGTGCGGCTGAAAATCGAGCAGGAGGCGCTGAAGAAAGAGACCGACCCCGGCTCTAAGGACCGGCTGCAGAAGCTGGAGACGGAATTGGCCGATCTCGAGAAGCAATCGGCCGATTTGACCAGCCGGTGGAAATCGGAAAAGGAGAAGCTCTCCGAGGCGCAGAAGCTCAAGACGGAGCTCGACGGCTTGCGCGCGGAGCTGGCGAACGCCCAGCGGCGCGGCGAATATCAGCGCGCCGGCGAGTTGGCCTACGGCCGCATTCCGGAGCTCGAGAAGAAGCTGAAAGATATCGAAGCCGCCGAAGCGAAGCGTAGCGCCATGGTCGAAGAAACCGTGACCGCCGATCACATCGCACAAGTGGTTTCGCGCTGGACCGGCGTGCCGGTCGACAGGATGCTGGAGGGCGAGAAGGAAAAGCTCCTGCGTATGGAGGAGGAGCTCGCCAAGCGCGTCGTCGGCCAGGCGGAGGCGGTGAAGGCTGTCTCGACCGCGGTGCGCCGTGCGCGCGCGGGCTTGCAGGACCCGAACCGGCCGATTGGTTCGTTCATGTTCTTGGGCCCGACCGGCGTCGGCAAGACCGAGCTGACCAAGGCGCTTGCCGCTTACCTCTTTGACGACGAGAACGCGCTCATCCGCATCGACATGTCGGAATACATGGAGAAGCATGCGGTGGCGCGGTTGATCGGCGCGCCTCCGGGCTATGTCGGCTATGAGGAGGGCGGGGCACTCACCGAGGCGGTGCGGCGCCGGCCTTATCAAGTCATTCTGTTCGACGAGATCGAGAAGGCGCACCCGGACGTGTTCAACGTCCTCCTGCAAGTGCTCGACGACGGCCGGTTGACCGACGGGCAGGGCCACACGGTCGACTTCCGCAACACGTTGATCGTGATGACCTCGAACCTCGGTGCCGACTATCTGGTGAATCAGCCGGAAGGGCAGGATACCGACGCCGTCAAGGATCAGGTGATGGCGGTGGTGCGCTCTGCCTTCCGCCCCGAATTCCTCAACCGGGTGGACGAGATCATTCTGTTCCATCGGCTGAAGAAGACGGAGATGGGCCGGATCGTCGATATCCAGATGGGCCGGCTGCAAAAACTGTTGGAAGATCGCAAGATCACCATCACGCTCGAGCCGAAGGCGCGCGAGTGGCTGGCCGAGAAAGGCTGGGATCCCGCGTATGGGGCTCGTCCGTTGAAACGGGTGATTCAGAAATCGGTGCAGGACCCGCTCGCCGAGATGATTCTCGCGGGTACCATCAAAGACGGCGAGGCGGTCGATATCTCGGCCGGGGCGAAAGGGCTTACGTTCAACGGCAAGCTCGCCCAGGCGGCGTGATCATGGAGGGGCGAGGCATGCCTCGCCCCCATCATTGAAAAGCGCTGCCTCGGTGCGATGCGCGCTCCGCTCGTTACCTCCCCCTGAAAGGGGAGGTCGGTTTGCGAAGCAAACCGGGTGACATCGTTGACCCTTTGTTCTTGGCCGTGAACCCCTTATTGTCTGATGCTATGGCTGAGCTCAGACAAGAAAGTCGGTTTACGGCGCATATGTTCGATGACGGCAACCGCGTCCGGTTTGCCCAGCGGGTGGATGATTCATCACGTCAGTGGTGGATAGATAGGTTTTACCGGCCGTTCGGCCTCACTCCGGAAGGAATGGCCGATACTCTCACGAAAAGCGCGCCAGAGCCGAAACTGGCGACATATGAATTCATCGACGCGCGCAACGAAAGCTTCTCCCTCAGAATGGATGGGGCGCTGCCGGACCAGCAGTTCTGGTACGCGCACCGCAGTCTCGACCTCAGGGGGGCCGCATTCAATGCCGAAGGAATGTTCGTTTCTGAGGACGCGCAGAGGAAAGGATTCGGCACGGCCCTGATGGGCGATTTGGTCGACACATGCCGCACGATCAAGGCAGACAAGATCACGCTCCATGCCGAGAGGACCGGCCGATATGCCTGGGCGATGTTCGGGTTCGTCCCCGATGCCGGTTCATGGGCGCAGATGAAGCGGGATGCCTTGGTGTTTCTGTTAAACCATGAATCTATTCTCGGACAGGAACGCACGAACGATTTCGTTCGCCGCATCAATCAAGGCGGCCCCGAAGCGATCAGGATTATTGCGGCTATTGAGGACCCAGTCCCGAGCCGCCAGCTTCCGCATCGGTTCGAACCGCACCTTGTCCCTTTTGCTCGGGCGTTCTTTCTGGAGCATACTGGAGATTGGTACGGCTCCTTAAATCTGCACGATGACGAGACCATGAAAATGGTCGGCAGCTATCGGCAGGCGAAGAAAGATAGCAGCCGATGACGAAGCGTTTGCCAGCTGAACCTCTCAAGTATCCCTCTCATGACTGGGGTACGTTGGCCAAAAATCCGACGATCGAGATCGGGGCTACCGGGGATGCTTGGGTTTCGGCTGTCCGCGCTGCTTGGCTGCACTCGGGCGGAACGGAAGAATCATTCGAGCGGGCGTTTCCGGCATATGCTGCCAATCAGCGCGAGCCGTTCCATCCACGCTGAATTGTCGAAGATCAACAAGCAGCCGCGAATGCTGGCCAGCCCAGCCCAACGAAACCTTTCGTCTGTGATCCGCCGCTATCAACCTCCCAGTTGTCATGTCCCGCGAAAGCGGGCCATTGTAGGGGCGAGGCATGCCTCGCCCCTACCGCTGAAGAGCGCCGCTGCGGCGCCCGCCTGCGCGGGCGATGACGAAAAAAGAGTGCGCGCGACACGCGAGCCGTTCAGTGATCAATTGTCGATCGGAAAGGCAAGCCGCGCCGTGGTGCCTTTGCCGGACTCCAAAGAAATCGTGCCTTGCAGATGTGATGCCAAGCTTCGCAAGATGTCTTGCCCGAGCCCGTCCGCTTTCCGATGGTCTTCTCTCGCGGCGATGCCGCAGCCGTCGTCTGCCACGGTCAGAATGCACGTCTTTTCCTTCCTCTGAAGCTTCACTGTGATGGTGCCTTCCGTTCTCCCTTTGAATGCATGTTTGAGGCTATTGGTGACGAGCTCGACGACGATCAGGGACAGAGACATCAGAGACTCGAGATCCAGATGTATGGGAGCCGCGTCGACTCGCAAGCGGATGTGGGACGAAGCGCCCGTCTCTATGAGGTCTCGGCACAGGTCTTCGAGATAGCGCTCGATCGGAGCGTCGACCGCCGCAGAATCGTGCAGCAGGCGATGAACGCGCGACATCATCTCAAGGCGACTTTCGGCTGCGTCCAGCGCATCCGCGGCGGCAGAATCGCCTGAGAGCGATCTCTTCTCTGCGTGTAGCAGAGCGGCAGCAAATTGCAGATTATTCGCCACTCTGTGCTGGAGCTCGCGAAATAGCACATTCGATCGCTCGCGCGCCAACGTCACATCGTTGATCGCGAGATTGAGGATTCGAATGACGCAAAGTTCAAATGCGGCGGTCAGCACAAACAACGCCAAGGTAATCGCGTCACGAGGCGACAGTATGAACGTTCCATAAGGCGGAAAAAACCAAACCCAAGCCACCAAGACGGATATGGCGAAAATGGCCAGCCCAATTCGGATTCCGCCGAACAGCCCCGCCAACAATATCGTCGGCAGAAATGTTATCGGCTCGAACCCGGCGCTAATTCCGCCGACAAAATAACGGGTGAGTCCGACGGCGGCCAACAAGCTCGCGCCAAGCGAGAGTCCAAGCAACGGCCGGTCGCGCTGCAGGGGACGGAAAAGACGCCTCGCCCTCACAGCACGGGTTCGCACAAGCGATGCGGATCCCAGCATGAAGCCTCCTCAGCAGGCAGATTGAAACGGTGCTGACGAGATGCCCACAATTGGCTCAGTCAATTCCCTCGGCCCGGCGCCTATGGCGCGGTTTGGCGCGCGCCGGCCATGACACCCCTCGGCCGTTCATAAAATCTCAGTGATTAGCATCCTGCGCGGCGCGCCCGAATCGGAGCGGTCGCGTTTCCTGCCCTGCCTATGCAGGGCATATTTCCTCCCAGGGACAATATACACAACCCGCAGAATGCCGTCTTTGCGATTCCGCAAAGTCACGGCTCAACGGTGGCCGGATGTGGCCGACGCACGGCGCCCCTCGGCGATGCCGAGCAGCCTGTGCGGGTCACGCAAGACGATGCGCTGGCGCCCGCCGGCGGTGAGCCCTTTCCGTTCCCACGAGCTCAGGAGCCGGCTGACGGTGTAGAGCGTCGCGCCGCTCAGCTCGGCCACGTCCTGTCGCCTGATCGGGAAGTCGATCTCGATACCTCTACCCTCCTTCCGGCCGGCCTGATTGGCCAATCGCAGCAGTGTACGGGCGAGACGGCGTTCCACTTCTTCGGTTTGCATCTCGACCGTGCGAAGGCGGGCGTCCTGTAAGAGGCTCCCGATCATTTGCAGAATGTTTATCGCCAGCTTCGGGTATGTGGCCGCGAGGCGCGGCCAGACGCGAGACGGCCAAGCCAGCGCAACGCTGTTGACGACAGCCGCAACGGTGGTGGGATAGCGTTTGAGCGCGAGAGCCTCGACCGCCCCGAAGACGTCTCCCGCAGAGACATAGCGAATGACGACCTTCGCGCCGCTGCTGGTATTCTGTTCTGCACGCAAGTGCCCGCGCAGCAATACGAATAGAAATTTTGCCTCGTCCCCCTGCTTGAACGCATAAGCATCTCTCGGGTAGAGGACCGAGCGGGCTTCCTCCAAGACTGCGTCAAGATTGTCGGATGCCAAGCCTGCAAAAGGCGGCAGCTTTGAAATCAAGTTACGATCGTCAGGGGCACATCACGCAACGCTCCACGCTCCGACGCATCGATCGAAGCATTCGAACGCCGCCCTGTTCTATATAGTCGCCGGTACGGCCGCTTTCAGCCAATGATCGCGGTCTCTTGATTGCGACTTGCCGCCGGAAGAGAGAGGACCGGCGAATGAGGGCTTGCAATGGCGGAAATGGCAACAAGGCCATGAACTTGGTATATTCTGTTCTACTTGCATAAGAGCGGCCAAGCGCGCGCAAGCGGCGTGATTTCTCTGAGCAAGACGCACCCAAA
>DASTWX010000216.1:0-37966 GCA_035765795.1 Pseudolabrys sp.
GGACGAAGCCTCAGTCGTGCTGCTGATCGCGACGGAAGCTGCAAATCCGGATGCCTAAGTGGAAAATGCCCGCCACCATGAGGGCTCAGAATATGTGTGGCAGATAGTAGCGGCTGCTTCATGATGCTGCAGTCCAAACCCGACATTCGCTAACAACCCAGCTCCCTTCTCCGTGAACCTGAACGATCGTCTGCTTTAGAAGTTCTACTACTTACTTCCGAACGTTGGCAATGTTGGCGATTAGGAGGGAAAGAGGATCGTATTGTAGTTTCGGGCGCCGTGCAGAATGTGGAGGATGATCACTTTTTCGGCCTCCACCCGGTAGAAGATCAGATAATCTCCGTGACCACGCCGCCGCACGCCGGTCGCCTCATAGCGCGGCACGGGCGGGAATCGTTCCGGCACATCGGCCAAGCCCAAGCATTTCGAACGTAGCTCCTGCAAGAAGCTCAAGGCCCGCGCCGGATTGTCGCTCGCGATATAGTCGCCGATCACCTCAAGATCACGTTCGGCCTCAGCCGAAAGGTGGACGATCATTCGTCGCCCGCACCCATCGCGCGATACTTGGCTTCGAGGCGATCGAATACTTCTTCAGCAGCCGTCGTACGCCCCGCATCCGCGTCTGCAATACCCCGTGCTATCGAGGCGTCCAGCGCGGCCAAGCGGGTCTCCCTGTCGTGAATCAGGCGCACACCTTCACGTAGAACCTCGCTTTTCGAGTTATAACGCCCCGTCGCAACGAGGCCGGTGACGAAACTTTCAAGCTGCTTTCCGAGATCCGCGCTGATCATGATCCAGCCTCCATTGGGGAGGAAAATAGCATTTTATCAACAGTTGATAAAGAACTCTCGGTGCCAGCGCGATAGGGGCACAAGAGCCAGCTTCCCACCGGCGAGACGTTGTAAACGGAAGGGCTTCATCTCACGATGCTGCAGCGCGGGTATCGTGCCGCCGCGCAAGTGCTGTGAGATTATCGCAATCCTCCGTCTCCGCAACGATCGCCAGCTTCTGCTCGAAGCTCCACGATCGCCGCCGCCCGGCTGCCCCACTCAGCAGCTCAAGTCGCCGGGGTGCCTCCCGGCCAACTCCAGTGCGGGTGTCCAGTGCGGTCGGATGCGTGCCTTCGTTCATGCGCGCCAGCTTCTGCCCCGATCAGCCATCGCCGCAATGTGGAGCGAGAACAGCGCTTACGCTTGAGGGGGAGAACGGCCGGCTAAAGAAGCTGCTGGCAAAGGCGATGCCCGATAACGTCTTGGCTGAAGTGATGTTTATCGTGTTCGGATGATGAAATTGCCGGAATCTTGGTCCTCTGCGAGAAAATAGCCAGGGGCGAGTTCGGCATTCCATCCGGGGCCAACGATCTTGTCTCCTTGCGTCATCGCTGGACCCTGCACTCGCGCATAGCTCCAGCCGGGCGAAAGGAGCACGTCGCCGGTGGCGGTCAGCACCCCCCAAGTGTCTCGGACGACTGTCGAGCGGCTATAGACCATGCCACGGTCGCCCAGCGAAAAGAGCGTGTTGGGATCGAAATCGAGATTCATGTTCGAGGCCGGAAAGGTGACCACGGGACCATCCACCAATTCCGCGACAAGCGATTGACGACGCTTCTGTATGCGCGCATCCCGCGCCGTTTCCTCGGCAACGATTGCAGTCTCGTCATACTGTGTTGCCGATGCCTGGCCAGCGGACGGGGGGAGGGCCTTTTCAAGCAGGTCCGGGAGTGGCGTTCCGTTCAGCGCCTCCTTGCGCCAATCGGAGGAGATACGATCGAGCAGTAGCCCATACGCCGGACCGACCACATAGCCGAAGGAGCGGATCAGCGAGGCACGACCAGCACCGCCATCGAGCCGCTTGATGGCAAACGGCACCGCCTCGAGCGCGGCGCCGATCTTCACGCCAGTGTATTCGGCCAAGCCCTCGTTGGCGATAAGCTCGCCTTCTGACTCCCCAGCGCTGGGAAATAACGCCAGCCTCTTGGCCCTGAAGGCGAGTGCATCGCGGGCCGGCCCCATCCAGTCCTTGCTCGCCAGCGCAGCCTTGAGAGCAGCAAATTCAAGGCGTGCCCAGATCCGCCCGTCCTTGGTATCCAGCTGGCTGTTATCGGCTTCCCGGCCGGCGAACCCTAGCTCGGGTTGGATGCGGTGGAACGACTCATGCGCGAGCAACACCCGCCGATCGAGCGGCTGGTCTGGCAGGGGGAGTATGATCTCGGCAAGTCGCCGCCCCGCCAAGTCGATTGACGTGTTGGCAATGCTGATTTTGCCTGGGAGCGTCCCGGCCCAGACAGAGCCTTCGCGGACGAAGCCATCGATTCCAGGATCGATGCTGGCGATCGCCTCGCGAGTCCGAGGTTCGACGAAAATGAGAGGGCCACAAAGCGATTTGCCCCAAAGTACATCTCCGCGTGTGCAGTAGCTCGCAAAGTCCTCGATCGCGGCGACCGCCTGCTGACGTGGGGTTGGCGGCGCAGGCACGGCTGCGGCAAGGGCAATGGGTAACAAGAGAGGGTTCATTTGTGCCTATTCCTTCGGCTCGGGAGCGTGAGCTGCCAATAATAGAAATCGAGATGGGTGTCGGAATTTGTTCAAATTGGGCATCTCACTTGAGCCTCTAAAGGCGAGGTGCAGCGTTGGATCATGCTACGACAGATGCGGATAGCCCATCTTACGGAGCGACACGCAGCATCACCACCGAATGCGGGCGCACCGTGCGGGTAAGGCCGCTCGACTGGTGATCGAACACTTCGCCGGTCCACAGGTCGGTGGCCGTCGCCTCGAGCCGCGCGGGATAGCCGAGCGCACCCCATTTGACGCCAATCGTGCCCGGCGTCTTGCCGCGGTTGAGGAACAGCACCGCGCGGGCGCCGCCGACCAGCGGCTTCATCCACACCTCCATGTCGCCCTTGGCGTCGACGCGGCGGCCCTGCTCGCCCAGGCGATCCTGATCGACCGCGATCACCGCCTTGTTGAGCAGGATCGAGCGGGTCGCCGGCGTCATGTGTGCGATGTCGTTGCCCGCCATCAGCGGCGAGGCCATCATCGCCCATAGCGAGAAATGCGCGCGATATTCGTCGTCGGTCATCCCGCCGTTGCCGACCTCCAGCATGTCGGCGTCGTTCCAGTGGCCGGGACCGGCGAACGGCCAGAGCGGCTCGTTCAGATCGACGATGTCCATCACGCCGAGCGAATAGCCGTTGGCGTTCTTGCCCTTCCAGCCGTCCCAGATGTCGCCGGTGGTGCGCCACAGATTGCCGGTGGTGGTCGCCCACAGCCACGGCTTCGACGTACCCCATTCGCAGATCGAGAAGACGATCGGTCGGCCGGTCGCGCGCAGCGCCTCCGCCATGGTGCGATAGGCCTCCTGCGCGTCGCGGGTGCCGGTCGAGCACCAGTCGTATTTGAGGTAATCGACCCCCCAGCGCGCATATTGCAGCGCGTCCTGATATTCGTGCCCCTGGCTGCCTGGCCGGCCGCCGCAAGTCAGCGCGCCGGCATCGCTGTAGATGCCGAACTTCAGGCCCTTTGCATGGACGTAATCGGCGACCGCCTTGATGCCGGAGGGGAATTTCTGCGGATCGGCGTGGATGAAGCCGCCGGCGTCGCGTTTGCCTTGCCAGCAATCGTCGATGACCAGATAGACATAGCCGGCGTCGCGCATTCCGCTTGCCACCATCGCGTCAGCAGTGGCGCGGACAGTCGCCTCACTATTATCGCAGGCGAACTTGTTCCAGCTATTCCAGCCCATCGGTGGGGTGAGCGCGAGGCCGTTGGCATTGAGGGGCCGGGGCTGATCGTCCGCTAAGGCCGGCGCGGTCAGCAGCAATCCCAATATCACCACCAATAACACTCGCATTGCCTTCTCCTCGGATGCACGGACGCAGCAGGTGACGCCAGGCATGCGCCCAATCGTCAGCCAAAATTGGAAGCTGTCTCTCTACAAAGGTCGTCCAAAATGGTGCTTGCGGCGACCGGCGACGCCGCTCGGCCCGCTCACAGCGCTTGGCCGAGCATAGTCTCGACATGCGCGCGATAGCTCCGGCTGAGCATCAGGCGCGTTCCGTCGTTCAGTTGGATTTCGAACTCCCCGTGCGAACGGCGCTCGAGCGAAGCGATCGATCTGAGATTGACGATGCTGGACCTATGGACCCGGACAAATTGAAAAGGATCCAGTCTGTTCGCGACGATACTGAGACTGGCGCGGTACAAGAACTCCTGTCCGCCGGCATGTAACGTTACGTAGACGCCAGCCGCCTCGATCCAGTCGATGTCTCGCGCCATGACTAGCCGCGTCGCCGTCCTCGTCCTGATGACCACCCATTCCCATATCTCGCCGGGCTGGGCGCGTTTGGCCGCCAGCTTGAGCAATTCCGGCCCGACTACACCCATGTCGGCGGAACCGCCTGTCCGGATCTCTCGCAAGCGCGCCTTGGCCCGCCCCAACGTCTTTTCAAAACGCATATCGCCAAATGGTTTGAGTAAATAGTCGACGGCGTCGGTCTCAAAGGCTTGGACGGCAAAGCGATCGTAAGCGGTTACGAAAACGGTGACCGGCATGTTTTCCGGCCCCAGGGCGTCGATCACGCCAAAGCCGTCCACGCCTGGCATTTGCACGTCGAGAAACACGATGTCCGGCCGCTCTCCCTGGATCAACTTTACGGCGACAATCCCGTTTTTCGCCTCGAGCAACCGCCCAACGTCCGGATCTCTGGCCAGCAGATCCATAACGCGTTTGCGAGCGGGCGTTTCGTCGTCGACCACCAGGACGGATATGGAATCAGACGATCGTTTCACTTTCGGTTCCACGCAAAGGAATCTGTACAGCTACTTCGGTTCCGCCGTTCTCGCGGCGATGGAGCGTCAAACAGCTTTCCCCCAATTTTGGATAGAGAGCCGTCAGCCGCTCTAGCGTGACCCGCACCCCTAGCCCCTTTGTATCGTCCAACCGCCAATTACGCGGCAGACCCACGCCGTTGTCCAACACGCGAATGTCCAGGTAGTCCGTCTCCAAGGTTGCCGACACGATGATCTCTCCGCCCGAAATTCGGCTCTCGATCCCATGACGAATCGCATTTTCGACAAGCGGCTGCAGCAGCATGGACGGGACCATCATCGGCAACGCTTCTGGCGCAATGTCGGTCGTTATCTCCAGCCTGTCGCCGAAGCGGACCTGTTGAATCGAGAGATAATGTTCAAGAAGCTCCAGTTCCTGCGCAAGGGTGATTTCGGTTCGTTCCTTGCATTCGAGTGAGCTCCGAAGCAAGGCGCCAAGATTTTCCAGCATCTCGCGCGCGAGTTTTGGATTGGTCGTGACATCAGATGAGATGGCATTAAGCGCATTGAACAGGAAATGCGGTTCAAGCTGAAGGCGAAGCGCATTTAGACGGGATTCGATCAACGTTTTTTCAGTACGCTCAAGCTGGACGCGGCTGGCTAACAAACTATTATAGTATTTCAAGGCCTGGAGGATACCTACAACCCCCCAGAAGACTTGCCAGCTTGCCATGAAATAGTACATCACGTAGTCAATAATACGCAAAGGACTCCACCAAATCTGGTGAATCGGGTATTCTAATAATGCCTCGAGATAGGTATGGACGACAGTGAAAGGTATGCTGAGCGGCACATATACGAGTATCAGATACCCGATATTCTTCTCAGATGATGTAAGTCTTCTGTCGATGATGATGATCGCCGGAGTCAGGATAGCCCAAGCCCAGGATTCGATGAGCTTCGAAATGACGAATGGCCATTGCAATCCAACGAGCAGGCCCGGCAAAAACTGAAAGCAGCCGACAGCAGTCCACGCCAGGAGAACTAGCACGCCCGATCGGAGCGATAGGGGCCAAGGCGCGATCAAGGAGTCCGACGGATGAGGCGCGCGCACGCTCCACTGACGGGGCGTGTCGGCCGAGATGGCGCCGGCATCGCGCCTGGCGTGGTTCATATCAGGCACGGCAAATACTCGTGGCCGGCAACGGACAACCCAGTCATAGACCATAGTTCTTCAGGGCAGAAAGGGAATGGCAGCAGCGCTGGATAAAGCGAACCATCGTCATGTCGCGCGTCAGAACAGCCTTGCGTCTTCTTTAATTTCCGCCGAGCCATTCTGTCTGTCCGTCCTTCCCCCAAGACGAAGAAGCGGGCCCGCGAATCGCCGATGATCTCATAGATGAGCCCCTTTTCGCCTTTTGAGCGATTGTCCCGGAACCGCCAAGCCACCCCCTGGCCGACATTCTGAAAAAAGTTGCGAACCGGACTCCGGGTTTGTGCGGCGGCATACCAGTTTGCAAACCGGAAGTTGTCTGGAAGATTTTCAAGCAGCTTCTGGAGCCAAACTCAGAAAGCCGCGCATCTCCATCTGGACTACTACGCGCAAATGTGTTCAGTGGCATTTGTAAGACAAAAATATTAGAAACAAATACCAGCAACAAGTTGCACATCCCGGGGACTCACGCCGACGGGATGAGCTGTTTTTGTGCGCCTTACTTGCTTGTTTTATGTCGTCCATATTTGGGAGGGGATATAGATGAGGAACTCTATTGGTGCGCGTTTCCTATTGGGAGCCGGCGTATCCATCGCGGCGCTGTGCGTTGCGCTTCAGCCTGCGGCGGCGCAGACGATAGATACCCAGCCGTCCGATACCGCGGCACAAACATCGGACAGCGCGGATAACACGCCGGACAAGACGAAGAGTTCGCCCACGGGACAAGACATTGTCGTCACGGCGCGCCGACAAGCTCTTCAAACGTCAGAGTCGATCAAGCGCAACGCCGACACAATCGTGGACTCGGTCACCGCGGATGCCGCAGGGGTTCTTCCTGACAATTCCATCACCGAGGTTTTGCAACGTGTGTCGGGCGTTACGATCTCGCGCTTCACCGGCACTAATGGAGGCAGCACGGCTTTTCAGATCGAAGGCTCTGGCCTTTCCGTGCGCGGTCTTCCGTACACCACAAGCACGGTCAACGGGCAACAGGTGTTCAGCGCCAACGGCGCCAGCGCCATCAGCTGGAACGAGGTCACGCCCGAACTGATGGCGGGGGTCGATGTTTATAAGGCCTCCCGTGCAGATATGATCGAGGGCGGCGCGTCCTTGATTGATCTTCGAACGCATTTGCCGTTCGATTTCAGGAAAACGGAATTTGATGTCACGATTGGTGGAAGTTACGGCGACCAGGTCGCCAAAGGCTCTCCGCAGATTTCCGCTTTGTTCTCCGAGCGTTTTCAGACCGGTATCGGTGAGATCGGACTCCTGTGGGATCTGGCCTATAGCCGTCTTTACCAGCAGAGCAGCGATCTGCAGGTCGGCGCCATGTTCGGCGAATATGCACCAACGGCGCCCGGAAAGGACCATATTGGATTGATTCCCAGTAGCTTTAACTGGAGTTATAATCAGAATAAACGAGATCGACTTGGAGCCTTCCAGGCAATTCAGTGGAGTCCCGCGTCTAACCTGACTTTCACGAGCACGGTATTTCTCACGAAATACACGCAGGATAGCTACGGCAACAGCGCAGGTTTCGGCCAGACTCCTTCCAACAGCGCTGAAATGATGCCTCAGCCTGGTGCTCCGGTGACATATGATGCCGATGGCGTCTTCAAAACCGGTACGCTCACGCTGGGTGCGACCGGAAATGCGGTTTGGGCCACGAACACCACTTCTGCGGCACTCGAGCCCGATTCATGGAGCTGGTTCCCCAGCCAATACCTCAACCTCGATTGCGGCGGAAGCTATGGTGCTCCGGTATCCAGCCTCCAATGGGATTGGTCTGCCGGTGCAAAGACACTTGTTCAGTGCAGCCCGGCGACAACAAGTCTGAATCCCAGCGCGAGTTCGTCGATTTCACACACCGTCAATTCGACACTCGATGTCTCAGAGAGTTTCGCTTGGTCGCCTAGCGACCGCCTACATATTCATGCCGGCGCGCAATACGTCTATTCGTGGTCGCGCGGAAAGAACATGTATGTCTCCATCAGCCAGGCGAGTCCCCTGGTGAATTCGGTAGACGTTAATCTCAAAGGGTCAATTCCAATTCTGTCGGGGCTGAATCCAGTAGGAATGCTGGACACGAGTACTGCGTACTTCGGCTCGATGGCATACAACGGCCCCAAAAATACCGGCAAAATGTTTTCGGGACATGCGGACTTTGAATACGACGTTAGCGACAGCGGATTCCTGCGCAAGATTTCGGCGGGCTTCCGCCTAGCCAATCGAACAGAAAACGACAACTTTGTTGGCACCTATTGGATGCCTCTCGGTCAGTCGTGGCAAAACAGAGTCGATCCCAATTCGACAGCACCGGGGAATATCCAGTATCTCAACAGTTCTGGCGTCAACCCAGCGGATTTCCAGGTGGGCACCTTTCCGAACTTCTTCGGAGGTGCAGCGCCCCTCCCCGCCCAAATGTTGGTGCCCAGTGAAGCTCTCATGAAGAGCATGGACTGGTATTACCTCATGAGCCGCTATAACGGCGAAATTCCCAATGGGACTGCTGCCCGGTATTGGGCTCAATATGTTGATCAAGGATTGGGTAGGACCCGATCAAAAATCTTTAATAAAGCCGTTTATGTAGAAGCGCGGTTCGCCCATGACCGAATTGGCTTTATACCGGCCTTCTCCGGCAACATCGGCATGCGGGTATTCCACGAATCGCTGCATTCTTCGGGGTTGCTTTCGGCACCAACGGGAACCAGCCAATATGCCCTGACTGAGGCTGACAGTACGCAATACTTTCTCGCCGGCAAGGATCCGACAGGCACCACACCCTATCCGACCCTCTATTCGATCAATCCGGGATTATCAGGCCAGGTCCGTGATTATGGCTACACGCGCGTTTTGCCGTCGTTTAATATAAAGTTCGATGCAGGCAAAAATTTCATCATTCGCGGGGCGGCTTCGGAGGCGGCGGCACCGCCCAATCTCAACGACATCCGCGCGGGCGGGAGCATTACCCCGAATTCTGTTTCAAACCCGAGCAATCCTCTCGCACCTTCTATTCTCACTGGCGTCAAGGTCAATTCCGGCGGAGCCCAACTTAAGCCGGTTATGATTACGAGCGAGGATCTCTCATTCGAGTATTATCCCACGCCGCAAAGCATGTTTTACGTGGATTTCTTCGCGAAGCAGATCAAGGACCAGGACTTATTTTCGTCGTATATTGCCAGTAATCTGCCGATCCCGGCAATGGCATTCGCTAATGGCTCCGCAACGACTGGAACACCGACGAGTTTGAACGTCCCGTGGGTTTATCTGCAGAACAAAACATCGTCTGTTGCGGCGCACCTCAAAGGGTTCGAAATCGGTGGCCGGCAGTTTTTCGACATGCTCCCCGGTTGGCTCAGGGGCTTCGGCCTCGAAGGCAATTTGACCTTCGTCGATAGCCGCAATCCGGCCCAGCAGGCGAATAACGTATTGAGCCCGTATACACCGAACGGCGGCCTCAATCCCGATGGGACGATCCCGCAGACTTACCCGAACCTGCCCTATGCCGGACTATCGAAATGGGCATACAACATCAATCTACTCTACAGCCTGGGAAAGGTGAACGTCAGGCTCGCTTACAGTTGGCGCGACAAGGCGTTGCTGTCGACGAACGTGAACCCGCTGTCATATGCGACAAGCGGTGGGAACCCATATACGCTCAACACCAGTCCGACCAATTTCGACGCGACGCATTCCTATCCCGTGTACAATATGGTTCCGGCATGGATGGCGAGCGCCGGATATCTCGATCTGGGTGTTGACTATAAGCTTAGCGGCACCGTCAGCGTGTCGGCCCGAATCAGTAATTTGCTGAACACGACGTCAAGAACGCTTCAGGAGCCGGTTCCTGGAGTGTTCGAGCCCTATGACGCCAATGTCAGCGATCGCCGGTACGACGTTTCAGTGAGACTACATTTCTGATTTCAGATGGAAGGGAGGGCGCGCGCTGGGAAGGCGCCCTCCTCGCTCGCAAATGCTCAATCTGAATGTCGCTGCGTGCCCTGTAACGGGCAACGCCTCTTTTATTTCAGCCGGTCAAAGGGTGTGGCTTGATTATGAACGACGCCCATCTCCGTGACATTGTCATTCTCGGCGGGGGCTCCGCAGGCTGGATGACTGCTACCTTGCTCGCCAAGAAAATCGACGCTCGCGCCACCCGCATCACCTTAGTGGAATCAGCGGAAATTGGAATTGTCGGCGTTGGCGAAGCAACGATCCCAATTCTCCGTAATTACAATGATTCCATTGGAATCAACGAATTTGATTTCGTCAGCAAGACACAAGCCACCTTCAAATTGGGCGTCGAATTTTGTGACTGGGGCATCCAGGGCAACAAGCATTTCCACGCATTCAGCGATTATGGGCACGCGATCGAAGGGGTGGCCGCCCATCATTATTGGTTGCGACTGCGCAAGGCAGGCGAAACCCGCCCAGTCGATGACTATTCGGGCCCTTATTGGATGGCGCGTCTAGGCAAGTTTTCGCCCAGCGATCCGCGCAATTTAAAGTACCTTCATGCCTATCATTTCGACGCCGCTCTTTTTGCGGCGTATTTGCGCGACATCGCACAGCCCCTTGGCGTTCGGCGCGTCGAAGGTAGGCTGCTCAGCGTCGAACGAGACGGCGAATCCGGTCACATTCGCGCGATATACCTCGCCGACGGTCGTGAAGTCGCCGGTGATTTGTTTATAGATTGCACAGGCTTCGCGTCTCAATTGTTGGGTAAGGCGTTGCAAACGCCTTATGTCGATTGGTCGCATTGGCTGCTGTGCGACAGAGCTATCGCGATGCCTTCGGCGCGGGTGGGGGTTCCGAACCCTTTCACCCGCTCGACCGCCCACGCAGGCGGATGGAGTTGGAACATTCCCCTTCAGCATCGCTCAGGCAATGGGATGGTTTATAGCTCCCAATATTGGAGCGAGGATGCGGCACTCGAAACGCTCGAGAACAACCTGGAAGGGGCGCCCTTTACCGAACCAAGATCATTCCGCTTCACCTCTGGGCACCGGAAATCGTTCTGGAGTCACAACTGTGTCGGCGTGGGCCTCGCCTCCGGTTTTCTGGAGCCTCTGGAATCGACCGGTATCCAGCTTATCGTAGGAGCGATCACCAGACTTCTCGAATTATTCCCTGATCGCAATTTCGATTCCGTGCTTCGCGACGAATATAACCGCATCGCCACGGTGGAGATGGAACGCATCCGCGATTTCATCATTGCCCATTACTGCCTGTCGCGCCGTCCGGAGCCGCTTTGGGCGGCGTGTCGAGACATGGCTATCCCCGACAGCCTCCGTCACAAGCTGGATGTCTGGCGTTCCAGCGGGCGCGTGGTTTTAGGAGAGGGAGAATCCTACAAGGAGCCGAGCTGGATTGCGATCCTGCTTGGTAACGACCTTATCCCATCACGATACGACGTTCTCGCCGACCTCCTTCCGCTCGAAGCGGTCAGCGCCGGGATGGAAACTCGTCGGACGAGCATGAGGCAAGCAGCGGAGGCGCTGCCTGCTCATCAAACCTACCTCGATCGCTTCTGCAAAGCTGCTGAGCCAGAACTGCCTCAGCCAGTTGCTCGGCAGTTGTGAACCGATGCTTTTACCTGCGGGCCGACCGTCGCAGCCAGGCACATCAGAGATGAAGCACCTTATTCGCTGTGCCTGGGCGAAGCAGCGCCATCGGCTTTACGCGGCGGCTAGGCGGGGAATGGCGGCGGCCCGGCGGCTGCTTCTCCGAAGCCTGTCGATATTGATCCTCGCTCTTTTTCTGGCAAGCCCTGCGGCGTGCCGAAGCTTGGAGCTCAACACCGGTTGGCGCTTCCATCGCGGGGAAGAGGCCGGCGCGGAGCGACCGGCGTTTGACGACAGCAGCTGGCACGTCGTCAGCGTTCCCCACGACTGGTCGATCGACGACCTGCCTGGTCAGTCCAACCCCTTCGACAAGAACGCCCCCGGCGGGGCGGCGGTCGCCTATACCGATGGCGGCGTCGGCTGGTATCGGCTGACACTCGATCTACTCCCCGACGTGCGGTCTCGCTCCGTGCTGCTGCGCTTCGGCGCGGTCTACATGAACGCGGAAATCTGGGTGAACGGGCAGTCCGTGGGACAGCACGCTTACGGCTACACCCCCTTCACTCTCGACATCAGCGACACGGTCAGGCCCGGCTCAAATCTGGTCGCGGTGCGGGTCGATAATGAGCAGCCATCGTCGCGCTGGTATTCCGGCTCCGGCATTCTTCGACGGGTTTATCTGGATCTGCTGGACAAGGTTCATATCGATCCGGACGGGCCTACGATAACGACACCTGATATCAGCAGCGACAAGGCTACGGTTCGCACGGCGACCGTCGTGACCAACGCTCTCGGCGCTTCGGCGCGGGTGCAGTTGATCAGCGCGGTCGTTGATGCGTCTGGGCACGAGGTCCGTCGGACTGAGTCCGCCCGCACGATCGTCGGCGGCGCAAGCCTGGATATCGTCCAGGAGCAGACACTCGATCGGCCGGCGCTATGGTCGCCGGATACCCCCAATCTGTACCATCTCGTTCAGGAGGTCAGGCTGGACGGGCGAGTCGTGGATCGCCGCGAGACCAGCTTCGGCGTGCGCAGCGTGGCCTTCGATGCCGAACACGGCCTCAGGATCAACGGCAAACGCTACCTGTTGCGCGGCGGGGCGATCCACAGCGACAACTACATGCTTGGCGGCGTGTCGCTGCCCAGGGCCGACGAGCGCAAGCTCGAACTGATGAAGGCGGCGGGATACAATGCGGTGCGCAGCGCCCATAATCCGGCAAGCCAGGGTCTATTGGACGCCGCCGACCGCCTGGGGATGCTGGTCATCGACGAAGCCTTCGATGCCTGGACCGTCGCCAAACAGAAGAACGACTATAGCCGCTATTTCAAACCGGACTGGCGCAGTGACATAGCGAGCATGATCGCGTCCGGGCGCAATCATCCGAGCGTGATCCTCTGGAGCATCGGCAACGAAATCCCCGAGCTCACGAAGCCCGCCGGCAGTGACGAGGCGCGCGAACTTGCCGGGCTGATTCACAAGCTGGACCCGACCCGCCCCGTCACGGCGGCGGTCAACCAGTTCGGGCCGGGCGCCGCTGATTTCATCAAGGCGTTGGACGTCGTCGGCTACAATTATTATCCGGAACGCTACGGGCCGGATCACGCCGCCCATCCCGATCGGGTGATGTACGGATCGGAATCCTTTTCGGCGCAGGCGTTCGACTATTGGACGTCCGGTGAGGCGATGCCTTGGGTCGTCGGCGATTTCGTGTGGACCGGCTTCGATTACCTGGGAGAAGCCGGGATCGGGTGGACCGGCTTCAATAGCCATTTCGGTATCGGGCCCTATCCTTGGCAACTCGCCATGGCCGGCGAAATCGATGCTACCGGTCGTCTGAGGCCCGCGGCTTTTTATCGCGAGGTCTTGTGGAAAACGCACATCACGCCGACGTCCGCCTTTGTCGAATGGCCGGGCTCGGTCGGATCGCTGCCGGACAAAGCAAGCGGTGGCCCACTCGCGCTGACGAACTGGGTGCAGGACGATCTCCATCCGGTATGGCATGCCTTCGGCCTGCCGGCTGATTACATGCCGCACAAGATCGTCGTCTTTTCCGAAGACGATGAGGTCGAACTGTTCCTCAACGGGCGCAGCCTCGGCCGCAAGCCAGTGTCGAAGGCCACCGAGTACAGGGCGGTGTTCTATGCCCGCTTCGAACCGGGCGAGCTGAAGGCGGTGGGCTATGTCGACGGCAAGCCCGTGTCGCAATGGACGCTGCAGACCGCCGGCCCGCCGGCTGCGATCCACCTGCGTGTGGATCGGGCTAGAATTAATGCCGATGGGGATGACCTGGCCTATGTCACCGTCGAGTTGGTCGATGCCAAAGGGCGGCCGACCTACATGCCCGAAAGTGACAGGCCTCTGACTTTCAAGGTGGAAGGGGCTGGCGTTTTGGCCGGGGTGGGTAATGGCGATCCGACCGCGCTGGAAAGCTTCCAAAGCGGCAAACGATCGACTTTTCACGGTCGAGCCGTAGCGGTCGTCCGCGCCGGTCGCAGGCCGGGAGCTATCCGCATCGAAGTGTTTGGCGCGGGTCTGACTCCTGCGACCGTCACTGTATTGGCCGAAGGACGACGGGCAAGGCGGGCAGGCGCTCTCGTCGACCACTCGACGTCAGGCGTAGCTGAGGCTGGGCAGACGCCGCGGAGCATAACTTGAGTGGCGGGTTCATCTTGCACCGCCCCGCCTTTGAGCTGGTGCGACCCAATCAGCCAGTGGGCCGGTCGCTTCTTGTCCCGACTGCGTCGCTTCCGCGCGCCGCTAGCGGCATCTTAGCGCAGCGCTGCGTGATCATGCCGGCTCTTGAGAAGCCCCTCTCCCCACTGTGCGGCGATCGCTCCTGCGATCGCCGCACTCTTTTGGGCGCGCAGTTCCGGGCTCGCGAAAAAGAGATTCGACACAAATCCGTGACTGAAAGGGATTTTTAATGAGGATGGGAAGGCGGGAACTTCTGGTGTCCACTATTGCGCTGGCGGTCGGCGGCTGCGGCGGAAGCGCGGCTGGGTCTGCTTCGTCGATTCCGGTAACTCCGGCACCGTCGCCCTCGCCTGTGCCGTCCTCGTCACCGACGCCAGCTCCAACGCCAACGCCAACGCCAACGCCAACGCCGGCAAGCAACTTTTATCCGAGCTACAACACCAGCCCGATGCCCGCTGATCCCACGGGCATGACGAGTACGGCGGTCGATATCGCCAGCCGCATCACGCTTGGCCTGAACATCGGTAATACGCTCGAAGCCACGGGTGGGGAGACCGGCTGGGGCAATCCGAAGATCACGCAAGGCCTGATCGACGGCATCAAGGCGGCCGGCTTCGACGCCATTCGCCTGCCTTGTTCGTGGGATCAATATGCCGATCAGACGACGGCGGCGATCAGTGGTTCCTGGCTCGATCGCGTCAAAGAGGTTGTGCAATATTGCATGAATGCGGACATGCGGGTGCTGCTCAACATCCATTGGGATGACGGCTGGCTCGAGAAGAATGTGACCGTCGACAAGAAGGATGCCGTCGTCGCCAAACAAAAGGCATTCTGGGAGCAGATTGCCACGCACCTGCGCGATTTCGACGAGCGCCTGATGTTCGCCAGCGCGAACGAACCTGATTGCAGTACGGCGGAGCAGATGGAAGTTCTTTACGGGTACCATCAGGCCTGCGTCGATGCAGTTCGCTCCACGGGCGGCAAGAACGCCTATCGGATTGTGGTGCTGCAGGCGCCCCAGACGAACATCGATCTGGCTCACAAGCTCTGGTACCGAATGCCGACGGACTCGGCGACAAGTCGCCTGATGATTGAAGTCCATTACTACACGCCTCCCGAATTCTGCATCCTCACCGAAGATGCGAGCTGGGGCCGCATGTTCTATTACTGGGGCAAGAACTATCACTCGAAGATAGAGCCGGATCGTAACGCGACCTGGGGCGAAGAGGATACCGTCGATCAGGAAATGGGAACCGCGAAGCAGCAGTTCACCGGCCAGGGAATTCCGGTCATCCTGGGCGAATATGCGGCAGTGAAGCGGACCACCCCGCTCGACCTGCAGCTGCACCTGGCCTCGCGCGCGCACTGGATGGAATACGTCACCCAGCAAGCCCGCGCAAACGGCGTACTTCCGTTCCTGTGGGACACCGGCGAGCTCATCGACCGCTACAACTATACGGTCAAGGATCAGCAGGCTCTCGATGCCGTGCTGCAGGGCGCCGGCAAGGCATAATCGAGTTCAGCCATTGGATCTTTAACGGCCTGTTCGAGAAATCGGGGCGTCGGCTGTGCCATATCCTACCCGTGCCTTTCGCGCTTTCAACTAATGAGGGAAACTAAATTTCATGATCGATTCGACGCGCCGCGGCCTGTTGGGTGGCGGCATCGCGCTATTGGCCGCGGGGGCTGCCACTCGTTTGGCCGCACAGTCTCCGAAAGGGGCGGACGAGGTGATACCGCTGTGGCCAGGCACGCCACCCGGGGGCGCGGGCGTGCACCTCATCAAAAAGGCCGCCGACCAGTCGCACGATCCCGAGCATCCAGATCGCTGGCTGACCGGGATCGGCACGCCGATGCTGGTGGTGAGGCGCGCGGCAAACCCCAACGGCACCGCCGTCATGTCGATACCCGGCGGCGGCTACGCCTTCCTGGCCTATGACAACGAAGGCACAGAGCAGGCGGCGTGGCTCACCGCGCGCGGTATCACCACCTTCATCCTGCTCTATCGTCTGCCTGGAGAAGGCTGGGCACAGCGAGCCGACGTGCCGTTGCAGGATGCGCAGCGTGCGATCCGGCTGATCCGCGCAAATGCCGGTCGATTCGGGATCAAGCCGGGTCACGTCGCGATTCTCGGCTTTTCAGCGGGCGGGCACCTTGCGGGCTCTCTAGCGACGCGTTTCGACAACAAGGTTTACGATCCGGTCGACAAGGCCGACCAGCTCTCGGCGCGGCCCGATCTCGCCGGGCTGATTTATCCAGTCATCACCATGGGACCAGAGGCGCATGTCGGATCGCGCGACGATCTGCTGGGCAACGCGTCGACCAAGGCCCAGCGCGACGCCTATTCGGTCGAGAACAACGTGTCGGAGGGTACGCCGCCGGTGTTCGTCTGTTGCGCCGGCGACGACGGGGTGGTCCCACCGGTCAACAGTCTGATGATGTACGAGGCGATGCTGAAGGTCGGCCAGCCGGCCGAGCTGCATGCTTTTGAAAAGGGGGGCCATGGCTTCGGCGTGCGCCTGCCAAAGACGCTACCCGCCTCGCACTGGCCCGACTTGTTCATGCGCTTCGCGCAGTACCAGAACGTGTTGGCGTGACCGTCGGCCGGCTTATTCAGCCGGCAAAATTCCGCATCGACCTTTACCTTCGGAATTCGGGTTCAGGCGGCGTGATAACATGGGACAAGAAACTGATGATTCGCCCCTGCCTCGTCAGGCAATGCTTGACCGCGCTATCGATAATAGCCGCGACTGCCTCGCCTGCCATGCCCGTCTCCCGACCAATCACGATCGACATCGCCAAGGCGGATCGCCCGCTCGACCGCTTCTTCAATTTCTCGGTCGGCTCGGACTATGCCGGGACGCTGATCCGGCCCGGGTCGCAGGCGCAGCTCAAGACCGCGGTCGACGAGCTCGGCTTCCGCTACATCCGTTTTCACGCCATCTTCCACGACGTGCTCGGCACGGTGAAGGTGGTCGACGGCAAGACCGTTTACGACTGGACCGGCATCGACGGGCTCTACGACGACCTGCTGAGCAAGAACATCCGCCCCTTCGTCGAGCTCAGCTTCACGCCGGCGGCGCTCAAGACCTCCGACCAGACGATCTTCTACTGGAAAGGCAACACCTCGCACCCGCGGCTCGACGGCTGGGGCAAGCTGGTCGATGCCTTCGTCCGGCATCTCGAGGCGCGCTACGGCCCGGCCGAGGTGCGCCGCTGGTATTTCGAGGTGTGGAACGAGCCCAACCTCGCCGGCTTCTGGGAGGGCGCCGACCAGAAGGCCTATTTCGAGCTCTACGATCTTACCGCCCGCACGATCAAAGGCGTCGACCCCGATCTCCAGGTCGGCGGCCCGGCCACTGCGGGGGCGGCCTGGGTGCCCGAATTCCTCGCCCATGCCAAGGCGAGCGGCGCGCCGGTCGATTTCGTCACCACGCACAGCTACGGCGTCGACGGCGGGTTCCTTGACGAGAACGGCAAGGAGGACACCAAGCTTTCCGCCAATCCCGACGCGATCGTCGATGACGTGAAGCGTGTCCGCGCGCAGATCGCCGCCTCCGCCTTTCCCGACCTGCCGCTCTATTTCACCGAATGGAGCGCCAGCTACACGCCGCGCGACGCGGTGCACGATTCCTACGTCAGCGCGCCCTATATCCTGTCGCGGCTGCGGCGCGTCGCCGGCGACGCGCAGGGCATGAGCTACTGGACCTATTCCGACCTGTTCGAGGAGCCCGGCCCGCCGACCGCGCCGTTCCAGGGCGGCTTCGGCCTCATCAACCCCCAAGGCATCCGCAAGCCGGCATTCTTCGCCTATAAATATCTCAATGAGCTGGACGGCCGCGAAATTCCGACCGCGGATAGCCAGGTGATCGCCACCACCGACGGCACTAACAGCGAGGTGCTGCTATGGGATTGGCAGCAGCCCAGGCAAGCGGTGAGCAATCGGCCGTTCTATACAAAGCTGGTGCCCTCGGCCCCAGCGCCCGCCGCGCACCTTGCGTTCGAGCATCTCAGGGCCGGCCGCTATCGGGTCGACGTATACCGCACGGGCTATCGTCACAACGACGCCTATTCCGCCTATATCGACATGGGGATGCCCAAGACGCTGAGTTCGCGTCAATTGCACGAGTTGGAGCAACTCACCCGTGACCAGCCGGTGATCGCCCGCACGGCTATGATTGGCGGCAACGGCCGCTTCGCGCTCGACCTGCCGATGCGAAGCAACGACGTGGTTCTCGTCAAATTAACGCCGCTCCCATGACGATCCGCAAAGCACCAACGAAGCGGACCGCCCGGTCCGCTGTGGCACGCGCCCTGATCCTCTTGTTCCTGGCGATCGTCGCGACGTCATTGGGCGGGTGGCCCGGATGTGCCGCGGCCGCGGCAAACCGCGTTGTTGCCGTTCGCGACGCGGTGCGGGCGCGGCTCAATTTCAACGCCGATTGGCGCTTCGAGCGACGTGACGTGCCCGACGGACAAAATCCCGCTCTCGACGATGTCGGTTGGGAGCGAGTGGGATTACCGCACAGTTTCAGCATCCCCTATTTCCAGTCGCCTTCCTTCTACGTTGGCTATGGCTGGTATCGAAAGAGCTTCTATCTGCCGGCGTTGCCGAAGACGCGACGGCTCTTCCTCGAGTTCGAAGGCGTGTTCCAGGTTGCCGAGGTCTTCGTGAATGGGGCCCGGGTGGGCGGCCATCGCGGCGGCTATACCGGCTTTTCGATCGACATCACCGATGCGGTGCACCCTGGGCGAAATCTCGTGGCGGTCCGGGTCAATAATGAATGGGATCCGACGCTGGCACCGCGCGCGGGCGAGCATGTGTTCAGCGGTGGGATCTATCGCGACGTCTGGCTGGTCGCCACCAACACCGTCCACGTAACCTGGACCGGCACGCGCATCAGGACGCCCGACCTGTCTGCCGCCTCCGGTCGCGTCGCCGCCGACACCGAGGTGCGCAACGAAGCCGATCATCCGGTTCGCGTACGGGTTCAGAGCACGGTCGTCAGCGATAACGGGGCCGCCATTGCCGCATTGCCCGACACCACGATCGAGATCGGTCCGCGACAGACGATGACCGCGCACCAGCTTTCGGCGCCGATCGCCCATCCCCACCTATGGAGCCCGGACACGCCGACGCTCTATCGCGTGAAGACTCGCCTGTTGGTCGGCGGCCAGGAACGCGACCGATACCAAACCGAATTCGGATTCCGCTGGTTCAAATGGACGGCGGACAAGGGCTTTTTCCTCAACGGCAAGCATCTCTATTTCCGCGGCGCCAATGTCCATCAGGATCAGGCCGGCTGGGGCGATGCCGTCACCAACAAGGCGATCGACCGCGATGTCCAGCTCATGAAAGGTGCCGGCTTCGATTTCATTCGGGGATCGCATTACCCCCACGATCCGCACTTTGCCGAGGCAACCGATCGCATCGGCATGATGTTTTTGTCCGAAGAATCCTTCTGGGGCACCGCTGGCTTCAAGAATTCCTGGGGCGCGTCGGCCTATCCGGCCGACCCTGCGCATCAGGCGGCGTTCGACGCCAGTGTCCTTCAGCAGCTTGCCGAAATGATCCGCATCAACCGCAATCACCCCTCGATTGTCGCCTGGGGCATGGACAATGAAGTGTTCTTCTCGGCGAAGGGGACAATGCCGAGGGTGCACCGCTTGCTGCGCGAGGAAGTGGCGCTGACCCACAAGCTCGATCCGACCCGCCCGGCGTCGATCGATGGCGCGCAGCGGGGGGATATCGATCATCTCGGCGATATTGTCGGGTACAATGGCGACGGCGCGTTCCTGTTTCCTGATCCAGGCATTCCGAACTTCGTCGCCGAATATGGCTCGACCATTTCAGACCGGCCGGGCCCGTATGAGCCCGGATGGGGCGACCTGCCGAAGACGCCCGGGGCGAAGGCGGCCCTGCCCTATTCTTGGCGTCTGCCGTGGCGTTCGGGCGAAGTAATATGGGCAGGGTTCGATCACGGCTCGATCGCTGGCCGGTACGGATCGATGGGGATTGTTGATTATGCGCGGCTGCCAAAGCGAAGCTGGTATTGGTATCGCAATACCTATCGCGGCATCGCGCCGCCGCCGTGGCCCGGACCTGGCAAGCCGGCCGCGCTGCGGCTGACGTCGAGTTCGCCGATCATTCGTCGTGCCGACGGGACCGACGATGTCCAGCTTGTGGTCACGGTGGTTGATGCCAGCGGGAAGCCGCTCAGCAACAGTCCGCCTGTTACCCTGGCGATCGTATCGGGGCCGGGCGAGTTGCCGACCGGCCGATCGATCGCCTTCTCGCCTGTCGGCGATATTCCCATCCGGGACGGCAAGGCCGCGATCGCCATGCGAAGCTATCACAGGGGCATCTCTCAAATCCGGGCAAGCTCGCCCGGGCTTCGCGACGGCTTACTCGACATCAGGACGACCAGCGGCCAGCCCTTCGTTCCCGGCGAGACGCCGGTGCCTGGCGATCGCCCCTATATCCGCTTCGAGGGCCGTTCTGACGGCACGCAGGCGGATGGAGACACGGTGTTCGGCACGAACAATCCGACCGCCGCCAGTTCGAGCGCCGAGGACCATTCGTCGCGACTCGTCAACGATGGCAATCCCGCCACCTATTGGCAGGCAGCGCCCGGCGACACCAAACCCTGGATTATGGTCGATCCCGAACGCATCCTCCAGTATCACAAGCTTCGCATCCGGTTTCCGCAAGCCGCACCCTATGGGCTCACCATCGAAATACGCACGGCCGATGGCTCCTGGAAAAGGGCGGCCTGTCAGCCGGTCGGTGGCGATTCCGATCTGGAGCGGGACTTGGCCCTGCCGGGGCTGAAGGGTGGCCCTGTCCGGGTCTCGATCGCGGCGCCGCCCGGGGTGCCCGCGGGCGTTTCCGAGATAGAGATCGTCGGCAACGTTGACGACCGCTGACTTAAGTTCGTCCGGCATCACAATCTGAACGATCGGAAAATAGAGTGTCGAAGAAAGGAATTGCCATGTCGCGCATCGTGCCGAGCGGGATGATCGTGGCGGGGGCCACGTTGTTGATGGGCGTCTCGGTCCAGCCGGTGGCCGCACGGACGGCGCCATCGGCGGCGAGCGCCGCAATCGATGCCCCGCCCTCGCCCGTTTCCCTCATCGCCACTGATGCGCATGGCGCGACCTTTGCGGTTCCTGGCGGCAGGGTCCGTGTCGACCTGTGGAGCGATCGCATCGCCCGGGTCCGCTTTTCCCGGGGCGACCATTTTGTCGACAGTCCCGTTCCGACCGTAATCGGCGTGCCGGCGGCGGTCGACTGGAAACAGGAGCAGAACGCGGACTCCTATGTCCTCGCCACCGGCGCTTTGCGCGTGGTGGTCGCGAAGACCAGCGGCGAGGTGAGCTTTCAGACGTCCGACGGCAAGCCGATCGGCGGTGAAACCGACGTGTGGCATCGGCGAACGGAGATAGCGCCGGCGGCCTACGGCAAGATCGAACAGCGCTTTCAGGCGACCGGCGACGCCTTTTATGGTCTTGGTCAGCACCAGAATGGTCTGCTCGACAATGCGGGCACGATCGTGCGGCTGCAGCAGGCCAATACCGATGTCGGCGTTCCCTTCCTCGTGTCCACCGCCGGCTGGGGGCTGCTCTGGAACAATGCGTCGGTAACGCAGGTCGATGTCGCGATGCCGCAGAATCGCGGGCAGATCGTGTTTCGCTCGGAGGCTGGCAGCGAGACCGATTATTATTTCATCTACGGTCCGCGGCTGCATGATGTCATCGCCGGCTATCGCTCGCTGACCGGCACGCCACCGATGATGGCGCGCTGGACCTGGGGGCTCTGGCAGTCGAAGGAGCATTACGCCACCCAGGACGAGTTGCTTTCAGTCGCCGCTCACTATCGGCGAATGGGCCTGCCACTGGATTCCGTCGTGCAGGACTGGCAATATTGGCGTCCCGGCCAATGGGGCAGCCACGAGTTCGATCCCGCCCGCTATCCCGATCCCAAGGCGATGCTGCAAACGCTGCATGATGAGCATGTTCACAGCATCGTGTCGGTCTGGCCGCGTTTTGATCTCGGCACCGCGAACCTGGCCGAGTTGAGCGCGGCGGACGCCGCATTCCCCAAGGTCTATCCCAATGTGTATCCAGCCGGAAAGGGCCGCTGGTACGATCCGTTTTCGGCAAAAGGGCGCGCCCTCTATTGGCGGCAGATCGCTCGGACCCTGGGGAAGGACGGGTTTGACGGCTACTGGCTGGACGCCAGCGAGGCCGAGCTGGGCGGCAATTGGGGTCAGATGCGCGACGTGCAGACCGCCGCCGGGCCGGGCGCACTGGTGTATAATGCCTATCCGCTGCTCCACACGACCGCCGTTTATCAGGGCATGCGCGCCGATTTTCCCCACAAGCGGCCGGTGATCCTCACACGATCGGCCTTTGCTGGGCAGCAGCGCAACGCGGCGATCACCTGGTCGGGCGATATCAAGGGAACGTGGGATGTGCTGGCGGCACAGGTGCCGGCCGCGCTCAACTTCTCGATGAGCGGCATCCCGTATTGGGCAGCGGATATCGGCGGCTTCTTCGGCGGTGACCCGAAAGATCCGGCCTATGCCGAGCTTTTCACCCGGTGGCTCCAGTTCGCGGTCTTCAACCCGATGTTCCGCATCCACGGCACCGGCAAGGGCAAGGAGGTCTGGGAATTCGCCCCCGACGTGCAGGGGCGCCTGATCCGGGCGATCGATCTGAGATACCGATTGTTGCCCTATCTCTATTCCCTTTCCTGGGGCGTGACGCATGACGGCGACAGCATGATGCGACCGCTCGCGATGGATTTCCCAGGCGACCCCGCTCTCGACAAGATCGCCGACGAATATATGTTCGGGCGCGCATTTCTGGTCTCCCCGGTGGTGCACCCGGGGGTGACTAGCCGCCATGTGGTCCTTCCCGGCGATACCGAATGGTACGACTTCTGGACGGGCGACCGGATCGCCGGCGGCCAGACCATCTCCGCGAGCACGCCGCCGGATCATATCCCGCTCTACGTCCGCGCCGGCAGCATCGTCCCGCTGGGGCCGATCGTCCAATATGCTGACCAGCGGCCGGACGCGCCGCTGGAGATTCGAGTCTATCGCGGGCAGGACGGGCATTTCCAACTCTATGACGACGCCGGCGATGGTCCCGGCTGGCGAAAGGGCGACCATAGCGTGATCGATTTCGGGCTCGACAATCGTGCCGGCACGCTGACCATCGGGGCGCGACAGGGCAGCTACCCTAACATGCCGAAGCGCCGAGATTTCCGGATCGTGGAGGTCAAGTCGGCGCAGGGAACCGGGCTGAAGGATACTGGCACAGCCGGCACGCTGGTGGAATATGACGGCCAGCCGGTGACGGTGACGCTGCGCTGATGGTTCCTAACGGATATACTACCCTGCCCGCCGAGTTTGTCGTTGAGCAGGATCGGCCGGGATTTCGGGCGTCATGTTGCTCAGATCATAGCCATCAGTGGCGACGCCATCATCGCGCACGGTGAAAACTGGGCACGATATTACATCCTCAGGCCTGCCGGGCCATCGGCACGCGTACTGCCGCAGCGACTTGTCGGAAGGGCCGTCAGCCGGGTTGGGCGGCCGGAAAGCCGACCACCGGCGAACCGGGCTCGTAACGCCATGTGACCGTATCTGACAGCGATCCCGATCGCACGGTGATTACATTCGCTCCCGGCTGCAGCCTGATCCGCGGCCAGGACGCGACATGGTCGTTGACCGCCGTGCTGCCGAGATCGACCCCGTTTACCGACAGGCGCACGCGCCGGACATTGCTGTAAACCTTGACCCGCACCTCGTCCGTCCGGCGATAGACGGACCGGGAATCGCACAGATGCAGCATCGGCCGCGGTGACCAGTTCGCCTGATACCAGTAATAGGCGTCCTTTTTGGTCGCGCGATCGTAAGTCACCAGCCCCTTGTCGTTGATGCCATTACGATCGCCCTCGTGCCGACCGTCGGAGGCCTCATCGAAAGCGACCCACACGAAGCTGCCCCAGATATAGGGGAGGCCACGAATCTCTCGCCAGCTCCGTTCGTGAAACAGCGCCTGATATTGCTCGGGATGCCATGGCCCTCCCGGTACGGGAAGTGGCGGATCGACCTGCTGGTCAAGAATGCTGCCGCCGGCGCCATATTCGCTGACCGAGAAGGCACGATGCGGGTGCCTCGCATGGAACGTCCGCGCCCAGTCCCCCAGTGTCCCTTTCTGGTCGGGATACCAGCCGAAATAGCGGTTATACCCACCGACGTCAGCAATCATCGCCTTGGGGGCGTCGTCGGCCTGGCAACAATGTGCATAGACCGTCGGGCGCGTCGGATCGGCCTTGGCCGCCGTAGCCTGAACCGCGCGAAGAACACGCAACACATCCGGCCCACTGGCATAGATTTCGTTGCCCAGTCCCCAGACGATGACCGAAGGATGATCGTAGTTTTGAGCGATTAACTCGCGCATCTGCTGCTCGACATTGGCCTGAAACGCAGCCCCCTGATCGATCACGCCATTGAGCGGGATCTCGGTCCATACCAGAAAACCTTGCCGATCGGCATCCCGATAGGCGCGCTGCGAATGCTGGAAATGAACCATGCGGATACCGTTCGCGCCGAGATCGCCGATGATCTTCATGTCGGCATCGACATCCGCATCCGACACAGCCGTGCCCCGACCCGGACGTTCGCTGGCGAAATAGTCGACGCCGTGAAGGGCATAAGGGCGGCCGTTCAGTACGAGGCCCCTGTCCGGCGTAATCGCCACCGACCGGATACCGAGCGGCACGACTACTCGGTCGCGCGCGTGGCGCCGGGCATCGTAAACCATCGTGACGACCAAATAGAGATACGGGTCGCGAATGCCGTCCCACAGGTGCGGATGGGCAAGTTCGGTCGTGCCGTACACCGTCGCCAATTGCCCCGGAGCCAGCGAAACTCGACGCGAGAGTGTCGCCACCCGATGGCCGGCCGTATCCCGAATGTCATTGACCACCGTCACCTGTTCGGCGGCCGTGCGATTGTTCTTCACCAGCGTGCGCACAGCAATTTGCGCCGACCGCTGATTGACCGCCGGGGTGGAGACGTACACGCCGGGGCCGCCGTAATCCATCATGCCGACATGCAGATCGTCCGTCGAAACGAGCCAGACCGAGCGATAGAGGCCGCCGAACACGGTAAAGTCGCCGCCGAGCGGCGCAATCCCGACGGTCTTGCTGTTATCGACGCGAACCGCGATCGTGTTCGATCCGACCACCAGCTCACCGGTCACGTCAAACCGGAACCGGGCATAGCCGCCTTCGTGGCGGCCGAGCTCTCGGCCGTTGACCCAGACGTCGGCCGTCAACGCGGCGCCGTCGAAGACGAGATAATATCGGCGATGATGATCGATCGCGCCGATCCGGACATGAGTGCGATACCAGGCGGGGCCGCGATAATAGCCGTTGCCGCCCTCGCCATCCGCTCTGTTGAAGGTATGAGGCAGCGTGACGTGACGCCATTTCGTATCGTCGAATCTCGGCCGACTGGCATTCGGCACATCGCCTTTGAAAAATGACCATACCGCATCCAGGGGAATTCGGCTCCTCGGCGTTGCACCGGCCTGAGAACACCATGCGACCAGCGCGATCGCGATGATCCACAGCTTAGGCAACACAATGTCTCGGCACGCCTTCGACGGACTGAACGCATTCCTGAGCATTTCATCAACTCCCCGCGAGGTGCCGTTGTCCCTATTCCTGCTCCATGATCGCCGACTCGGCGGCCAACAAAAGGGAATAACCGCCCTTTTCCATCGAGGATCGCGGGGGTCGATCCATCTCCACGACCACGCTCGAAATTGAAGATCAGAACAATGCAGCTTTTCCAGCGCGGCTTGCTATCGTTTCGCGCACAAGTTTGGTAGCGCTATCGCCGACCGAGGGGTCCGGGGAGTAGCGATACGAATAGTGTTAGGCCGTAGACTCATAAGCGCGGAGCCAGAGCCGCATTGATGCGAGCTGGATCATAGCGAGGAAGTTGGCAGCGAGCTTGTCGTAGCGGGTGGCGACGCGGCGGAAGTGCTTCAGCTTGGAGAAGAACCGCTCGATCAGGTTGCGCTCGCGGTAGAGCCGCTTGCTGAAGCACGGCTTCCACTTTCGATTGGATTTGGCCGGGATGTTGGGCGTGGCTCCTTGCTCCTCGATCAGTTCACGGATGCGATCGGCGTCGTAGGCCTTGTCGGCGAGAACGATGGTGTGTGTGCCGAGGTGGTCGAGCAGCCTGTTGACGAGCTGCCCGTCATGCGCCTGTCCTGCCGTTAGGCCGAGCCGGATCGGGAGCCCTTGCGCATCGACGACCGCGTGGATTTTGGTCGTGAGCCCGCCTCGGGAGCGACCGAGACAATGATCTCGATCCCCCTTTTGCCGTCGCGGCCTGCTGGTGGGCGCGCACGGAAGTGCTGTCGATCATCTGAATGTCACCGTCATGGGCAGCGGTGATGGCGTCCATCATCCGATCCCAGACGCCTGCTTTTCGCCATCGGATGAAACGATTGTAGCAGGTGGTGCGTGGTCCGTAGCGCTCAGGCAGATCACGCCACGGGGCGCCGGAGCGCAGCACCCAAAGATACCGTTAAGCACGCGGCGATCATCGACGCGCGGTACGCCTCTTGGCTTGTTGGGCAGCAGCGGCTCAATCACGCGCCACTCGAAGTCGGTCAGATCATATCGGCTCATGCAGAGCCCGAATCATCTCGCCGGTGACAAGGGAAGAGCATTGATGGCGGTCGGCCCTACTTTGCGTTAAGCGGTCGGGGCCAGTCTGACGGAATTGGTAGACGTATCACCACAGTGATCCTGAGCCTCGTGGTTCAGGTGCGGGTTCGATCCCCTGCCGCTGGCATCTACTTTATGGTTCACAACCTAATTCTACTGCGAATCGGCGCAGCCGCCGCGCCACCGCACAAATAATAAAACAACAGAACAAACATTGATCGTTGCAGCGCGCCGAACATCGAACTCAAATTCCGGTTCACAAAATTATAGTCCGGTTCGGAACATCCTCTGACCTAGCCATACTTGGCTGCTTTGACGGAATCCGCCAGAGAATAGGAACAAGAGCGCATCGCCGTTGACTGTCTTGTGAGCGGCACCTCAGAGCAAATGCTGGCGCCAATTTTTGTATGATAAATGCCGCGCGAGCCAATGGGTTGTTACAAGGGGTAGCCGATATGATCCAGCGCCGATGTTTCTGCGGGATGCTTGCGGCGGGTACTGCTGTCGCTGCCCTATCCAGCCCAGCAAGGGCAGCGCTTAGCGGCGAGGTACCTGGTTCGGATTTCGACAGCGAAGCCTACGCCCGGTTCTGCGCCACACCGGCGCTGCAGCGGACGTTCCGTGCGGTAAAGGGGCACGCAATTGTGCCCGAACGGCTCGACGCGGCGCGGTGGCAGCCATCGGCTTGGGGCGATCCGCCGGCCTTGCCGATCCCCGGCGGCTCGTGGGACGGGGTACCCATGATGCCACCTGTAAGCGGGCTTGCGGGCCAGGGTCCTTTTGTCGCGAGTTGGCAGTCATTCGATCAGTACGAATGTCCAGAATGGTATCGCGATGCCAAATTCGGCATCTGGAACCACTGGAGCCCGCAATGCGTGCCCGAGGACGGCGATTGGTACGCCCGCAACATGTACCTCGACGATCAGGCTCAATACCGCTTTCAGATCGAGCACTACGGTCATCCCTCGACCTTCGGCTACAAGGATCTTTGCGCGCAATGGACGCTGCGCAACTGGCAGCCCGAGGAGTTGATTGATCTCTACAGCCGGGCTGGTGCCCGGCTGTTCATGGCGCTCGCCAATCACCACGACGGCTTCGATACGTGGGAATCGAAGCATCATCCTTGGAATGCCCTCAACATCGGACCGCGCCGCGACGTCGTAGGCACCTGGGCGAAGCTCGCGCGGGACAAGGGCATGCGCTTCGGGGTCAGTGTGCACCAGGCGCGCAACTGGTGGTGGTTCCAGCCGTCGCACGGCGCCGACATGGCCGGTCCCCGCGCCGGTATTCCCTATGACGGCGATCTGACGCTGGCCGACGGCAAGGGCCAGTGGTGGGAAGGATATGATCCGCAACGCCTGTATGGGCCCAAGCATCCGATCGATGCGCTCCCCGATCCGTCCTATGTCAGGAACTTCTACGACCGCACGCGCGATCTGATCGATCAGCACGATCCCGATCTATTGTATTTCGACAATTCGCTGCTGCCGCTCGGTTGGGCCGGAACGTCAATTGCGGCGTACTATTACAATCGCAGCGCGGCGCGGCACGGCGGCCGTGTCGATGCCGTGCTCAACGTCAAGCAAGTGCCGCCAACAAAGGCGAAGGCCGTCGTCGCCGATATCGAGCGCGGCCTGAGCAGCGGCATCCTGGACCATCCGTGGCAATCCGAAACCTGCATCGGCGAATGGCATTATCAGCGCACATTGTTCGAGCAGGACGGCGAGTATGGCGGCTATCTGCACCCCCGCGACGTCATCCATTGGCTGGTCGACACGGTGAGCAAGAACGGCACCTTCATCCTCAATGTTCCGGGCAAGCCTGACGGCACGATCGACAGCAAGGAGCGTCTGATCCTCGATCGGATCGGCGCCTGGATGAAGCTGAACGGCGAAGCGATCTACGCGACACGGCCGTGGACGGTCTATGGCGAGGGGCCGCACACGATCAAGGAGGGCTCGTTTCAGGGTAACAGCGTAACAAGCCTCGACGCCAGCGACATCCGCTATACGCGGAATAAGGCGGGGACGGTGGTGTACGCCATCGCGCTCGGCTGGCCGCAAGCCGATGTGGTGCTGCGCTCGTTCGGCACGACAGCGGACAGCACATCGAGGCGCGTCGAAAACGTGGAATTGCTCGGCACCGAGCAACCGGTACGCTGGCGCCAAAGGGGCGATGGCCTTCATATCGCGCTGCCCCACAACCGGCCGCAAATCGATTACGCAGCTGCGTTCAAGGTCCACCTCGTCACGTAATCGCGCCGCACTGGTTCGCGGATTTTGGCGTCGTTGGCGCAATGCCATCCGCCGCGCCCCGGCGCATCTTTTTGACCGCTGAAGCGGCGTCATAGCCGATTGAATGGGAAGCAAAATGATAAAGCACTTTGCCAAATTCGCCATTGCGGGTGCTCTAGCATCTGCCTCGCCCGCACTCGCGCATCCGAGGCCAAAGCCGCCAATGGGCTGGAACAGTTGGGATGCCTATGGCTTCACGCTCACCGAAGCTCAGTTCAAAGCTGATGCCCGGACCATGGCTAGATTGAAGCGATTGGGCTGGTCCTACGTCGTCATCGATGAGGGCTGGTACATGCGCAATCCCTTGGGAGATTCGCTAGAAACGAGGAATTTCCTTTTGGATGGAAACGGCATCCTGACCCCTGACCCAAAGCGCTTCCCCTCGGCATCGGACGGCCGCGGTTTCAAAGCCCTGGCCGACTGGACCCACGCGCGAGGATTAAAGTTCGGCATCCATATCATCCGCGGTATCCCCAAAGAAGCCGTACGAAAAAACCTGCCCATCGCGAATTCCAATTTTCGAGCGGCTGATGCGGCGGACACTCAGGATCTCTGTCCCTGGGAAGACAGCAGCTATGGGGTTAAGGACAATGCCGCCGGACAGGCATGGTATGACGCACTGCTGCGCACCTACGCGAGATGGGGCGTCGACTTCCTCAAGGTCGACTGCATTGCCGACCACCCGTATCGCGAAAGCGAAATCCGGCAGATCGCCAGGGCGATCACGAAGACCGGTCGTCCCATTGTTCTGAGTTTGTCCCCTGGCCCGGCCTCTCTCGACCATGCCGCGACCTTCAGAGAAACTGCCCAGATGTGGCGCGTCGCCGATGACCTTTGGGACCGCTGGAGCTTCGCGCCTGCGCCGTGGCCGAACGGCGTTCGATCTGTATTTGACAACCTGGCCAAGTGGAATGCCTATGCGACGCCGGGGCATTGGCCTGATCCGGACATGCTCCCGTTCGGTATGTTAGCGCCTCATCCGGGATGGGGAGAATTGCGCCGAACGCAGCTTTCTGCAGACGAAGAGCGCACGCTGTTCACCCTCGATACTATCGCACGGGCGCCGCTGATCCTCGGCGGCAATCCCGCTACCTACAATGCCGCGGAAATTGCGATTATCAGCAATGCGGAGGTCATCGCGCTCGATCAACAGCCACGATTGAGCCAGCCCGTGGCGAAATTGCCGGAGAGCCTAGGGGAGGCACGGGTTTGGACCTCGGCCCCGGCTGGATCGGCGCATGTCGACACGGTAACTGTGTTCAACCTCGCCAAACAGCCACTGCGGATGGAACTCCCGTGGGCCGAGCTGGGAGCTGGAGAAGGCGCATTTGCTGCTCGCGAATTGTGGAGCGGGAAGCGCATCGGCCGTGCGCGAACTGTGAAGCTGAACGTACCGCCTCATGGAGTCGCACTATACCGGCTCGAATAATCTGCCCGTATCCTTTGCGGGGCGCCAGGTCAGGAGAAAGTCGAGAAACGACGTTCGGCGGGCTCGTCCGAATGATGCGCTCATTGAAGCAATGCGACTCCGAACCGGGAGGAAGTGATCCTCGATCTCCGACCTGCACGGGGCGACGTTTCGGCGACCATATTTTTCGGTCGCAAGCACCGTGATCATGGGCGATTATTGCCCCTCAGATTGCTGGTTGACGGAGCTGTGCGGGACTGATTCACTCGGCTCATGCTGATGGAAGCGGACCTGCCCGAGGACGTCGAAGCGCTGCGTGCGTTCGCCCTCGAACAGCCCCGCAAGCTCGCGGAGGTAACGGTTGCCAAGGGGGAAGCCGACGCCGAGATCGAGCGGCTGCAGTCGATCATCGCCGCCTTCATGCGCCATCGCTTTGGCGCGCGTTCCGAGCAGCTCAATCCCGACCAGCTTCAGCTTGGGCTGGAAGATGCCGAGACGGCATTGGGTCAAGCGCGGGCGGCGCGCGATGCGGCAACCACGCCATCGCCGCGACCGCGCAAGACCAATCGCGGGTCGCTGCCCGCACATCTTGAACGGATCGAGCAGGTTGTCGATGTCGACGACAAGGCCTGCCCCTGTTGCGGCGGCGAGCTCCACCAGATCGGCGAGGACGTGGCCGAGCGGCTCGATGTCGTGCCGACCACCTTCCGGGTGCTGGTCACCCGCCGGCCGCGCTATGGCTGCCGGTCGTGCGAGAGCGCGGTCGTGCAGGCCCCGGCGCCGGCGCGGATCGTCGAAGGCGGCATTCCCACCGAGGCATTGATCGCCCAGGTACTGGTATCGAAGTATGCCGATCACCTGCCGTTGTACCGCCAGGCGCAGATCTACGCCCGCCAGGGCATCGAGCTTGACCGGTCAACACTGGCCGACTGGGTCGGCCGAGCAGCCTGGTACCTGCGTCCGTTGCGCGACCATGTGCTCGAACGACTGCGACGATCGGAACGGCTGTTCGCCGACGAGACCACCGCCCCGGTGCTCGAGCCGGGGCGCGGGCGGACCAAGACCGGCCAGCTATGGGCTTACGCGCGCGATGACCGACCATGGGGCGGGAGTGATCCGCCGATGGTCGCCTATGTCTACGCCGCCGACCGCAAGGCGGAGCGTCCCCGCACTCATCTCGGCGATTTTGCAGGCGTGCTGCAGGTCGACGGCTATACCGGCTATGCCGCGATTGCCCGGCGCAGCAACCGTGTCAGCCTCGCGTTCTACTGGGCACACGTGCGTCGCAAGGTTTACGAACTCGCCGATCAGTCGCCCGTCGCCACCGAGGTCCTGCGCCGCATTGCTTCGCTCTACGCCATCGAGGACGAGGTGCGCGGGGCGCCGGCCGAGCAACGCCGTGCCGCGCGCGACACGCACAGCCGCGTCATCGTTGACGATCTTCATCGCTATCTTGCAGCCCGCAACCGCCAGGTCAGCGCCAAAAGCAAGCTCGGTGAGGCAATCCGTTATGCGCTCGGCCGCTGGGATGGTCTCGTCCGGTTCCTCGACGATGGCCGCATCGATCTCGACAACAATGTCGTCGAGCGCGCGATCCGCCCGCTAGCACTTAATCGCAAGAACGCACTTTTCGCCGGATCCGACGAAGGTGGCGACAACTGGGCCGTCGTCGCGACCCTCATCGAATGCTGCAAGCTCAACGGCCTCAACCCGCACCGCTGGCTGACCGAAACGCTTACCAAACTCGCGGGCGGTCATCCCGCCAGCAATGTCGGCGAACTCATGCCCTGGACCGCCGTGACCTGAGAACATCGCTTACCCCTAGACCGCCGTGACCTGAGAACATCGCTTACACTGACCCTGCCCCACATCGTGTCGCAGGTGAGGGCGCCCCCTCGGCGCTGCACGCACGCGCGCCGTGGACATTCTTTCAAATTTCTCGTCACGGCGTCAGTTCAGTGAAGTGGCGAGGCGCGCAGCAAGGAAGTCGATGAACAGCCGAACCCTTGCGGGGAGCGCATGCGCGTGCGGCCAGACGATGTGCACGGGGACTGACTCAGGTTCGAATTCTTCGAGCAAGAGCTCCACGGCGCCATCCCCGAGAAGGTCCTTGATCTGCCATAGGGGCGCCAATCCGATGCCGAGCCCTGAAGCCACAGCCATGTTGCAGGCCGCGGCACTGTCTGAACTGAAGCGCGCCGACACCGGCACGTGCAAGGGCCGAGTAGCTTCCCGAAACTCCCATCGATCCGGCGATTGATCCTGGGTTCGGACTACACAGGCATGGTTCTTCAAGTCTTGCGGACGTTCCGGGCGACCATGAGTCTCCAAATAGGATGGTGCAGCAAAGGCGATCCGGCGCAGCCGGGCTACGCGGCGTGCCATCAGGCCACTATCGGCCAGCGCCCCGATGCGGACGGCAACGTCGATTCCCTCTGCAAGCATGTCGCTAAAATCGTCGTCCAAGACAAGCTCAGCGACTACGTTTGGATGGCGTTGCAGAAATATTGCGAGAGCGGGCGCAATATGTGCAGGACCAAAGAGCGTCGACGATCCGACTTTGAGCAGTCCGGCAATCTCCTCGGCTTCCTCCGTGGCCTCGATATGGGCAGCTTCAAGATCGGCAAGCGCCGTCTTGATGCGAGCATAGAACTTGAGGCCCGCGCGAGTGGTCTGCATCTGCCGTGTCGTTCGGCGGATGAGGCTGACGCCAACATCTTTCTCAATTTCCGATAACGAGCGGCTGACCGACTGCAGGGAGCGCTCCGTGCGCTGGGCGGCGGCGGTGAGGCTACCAGCTTCGATGATGGCCGCGAATGTCGCATAGTCCGCCAAGGATGGCATGACAATTCTCCAAGATTTCTGGATAATGAATTACATTTTCAGGCCATTATCAACGAATATGCTCGCCTCTATTCTCCGTCAGTGTGAAACTAATGGAGAGTCTCATGTCCAAGCCAATCGCCACAGCGGTAACGGGCGCCGGCCCGAAAACAGATCCCACCTCGCCCCTTGGTGCGCTGGAGGAGTTCTATCGAGCCTTCAACGCCCGGGACCTCGCCTTGATGGAGCAGAACTGGCTAAATTCGGCCGAAGCTTCGATGGACAATCCGCTCGGCGGCATACGGCGGGGTTGGGAGGGCATCGCGACGGTATACCGCCGGATATTCAGCGGCTCGGCCCGTGTCGAGGTCGAGTTCTTCGACTACACGCTCCATGTGCAAGGCGAGAGCTTTCTGGCCGTGGGTCGTGAGCGCGGCACGCTGGACGCCAATGGCGAGCGTCTCAATTTGAAAATCCGTACGAGTCGGTGGTTCGTGCGTTCCGACGGGCGCTGGCGTCAGCTTCACCATCATGGCTCCATTGAAGATGCCGACCTGCTTGCACGGTATCAGACGGCGGTGCGATGACGGGGCGCGCCGTCGGCTCGACGTCCACCGAGCCGCCGACCATTGCCGCGACGCAACTGGCCTTTGCCATTTGCGTCGCGCTGGTCGTTCTCAACCTATATGCCAGCCAGGTTCTGGTCCGGCCGATTACCGCTTCTTACGGCATTCCAGACGGCGCGACCGGGCTCGTTACAACGGCCGGACTCATTGGCTATTCGATCGGCCTGCTGCTGCTAACGCCGCTCGCGGACGTCATGGAGAACCGGCGGCTCATTACGCTGCTCCTCGTGGGAAATGTCGTAGCGCTGCTCATTTGCGCGTCGGCGCCACTCTACGGCCTGCTGTTGGTTGGTGCGTTCACCGCAGGTGCGACCTCCTGCGCGATCCAAATTCTGATTCCGCTAATCGCAAGCCGCACTGATGAAAGCCGACGAGGTCAAGTGATCGGTAATGTGATGAGCGGTCTGATGCTGGGCATCCTCCTGTCCCGGCCTTTGGCGGGCTTTGCCGCGGATTCGCTGGGTTGGTGCGGCTTCTATATCTTCTGTGCCGTACGAACGGGGGTGGCTCTTCTTCTCTTCCGGGCCGTCTCCTGGCGCCATGAGCCCCCATCTGGCGCGGATTGGCCGAGTCTGATTGCCTCGCTATGGGAGATTCTTCGGCGCGAAAGCGTCGTTCGGCAGGCCGTGCTGAGGCAGGCATTGTGCATGTGCGCCTTCAACATGTTCTGGACGTCGGTCGCTCTTCGCCTATCGCTGCCACCATTCGATCTCTCGGAACGGGGGATCGCCATCTTCGCGCTGGCCGGAGCGGCCGGTGTATTCGCGGCGCCTCTTGCGGGATGGCTTGGCGACAGGGGCCAAACACGCTCGGCGCGACGCACAGCCGCCGCGTGCTTTCGCCGAGGCGATGCAATCGCATCGAGCTGTCTGTCAGTGACCCGCGGCGCAGCGCGATATCGACACGATCTCGGAAAATCGGCTTTCCGGCGTCGTCGCCCTCGTCGCCCGGGATTGCAGAGGCGTCATAACTACCGCTGGTTCGTCGATCCGGCCAGCTGGCTCTCGGTCCTGGTGCTGACCACCACCGCCTTCGAGGATATGATGGGGCGTTTCGTCTCCGACATCTGGGACGCCGCCTACGGCTGACGTTGCAGCCGCAGGACGACCCGTCGATCATGGGTTCACATCCGACGGGCTGCCGTTGAACCAGGGCCCGGGCACCCTCCCGCAAATCCGGGGGGGCGGCGCTATATACTGACGGTGGACCGCCGGGACCAGACGCTCGCATGGCAAACGGCTTCACCCACCGGTAGCTAGCCGCGGATTGTCGCCAATGCAGCCCCAAAGATGCCGAGGGCGCGAAACGGCGCCTCGAGCTCCATGCCCAGGGGCGTCAGCGAATAGGTCCTAGCCTTGCCAGAGGCTGAGGTCACCACCAGGCCCGCGCTCTCCAACTCGCGAAGATTACGCGTCAATTCCTTGGCGCTGATTCCATCGATGAGACGAAGCACCTGATTATACCTTGCCGGGCCGCCGAGCAGCAGAGCACGCAAGATGTGCAGCTTCCAACGGCCACCGATCGTGTTGATGGCGAGGCCAAGCGGGCAGCTCCACGGGTCTTCCCTGGGTACAGCCCGTTCACGAACCTTGTGGTGCGTTGCCGCACTCTCGGAGCCCAGCCATGTTGAGATTTCGTCGTTTTTGCGAGGAACAGGCATGGGTCTAGAGTCTATCGACAAAAGGAGAGAGGCATCAGCGTGGCTGGATCGCAACGCCTATCCGTTTGCATCACATTGGTTCCCGCAACCCGATGGACGAATGCATTACGTCGACGAGGGGGCAGGAGAGGTCTTGCTTTTCGTACACGGCAATCCGAGCTGGTCTTTCGAATTCCGCCGGCTCGTCCATCATTTCGCGCGCGAATATCGATGCATCGCGATCGACCATCTCGGTTTCGGCCTCTCGGACAAGCCACGAAGCGTCTCGTATCTACCGCAGTTTCATGCGGAGAATTTTGCTCGCTTCATAGAGGCACTCGACATCAATATGGTCACGTTGGTTGTACATGACTGGGGTGGTCCCATTGCCCTCGACTGGGCTGTTGATCACAGTGACCGGATCAAGCGAATCATTGCGTGCAACAGTTGGTTCTTCGACATCAGCGATCAACCGATGCTGCGCCGCTTCAGCGCGATTGTCGGCAGCCGGCTGGGACGATGGCTGGTACGGAGGTTCAACTTCTTTGCAGGTGCCTTGTTAAAGGGATCCTTCGGTGATCGATCGCGTCTGACATCTCATATTCATCAGCAGTTTCTCGCCCCTTTTCCGACGCCGGCGACGCGCGAACCAACATGGATTTTCCCACGAGCGATATTGGGCGAAAGCGACTGGGTATCCCGCATCTGGCCTCGCCGCGAGACGCTCTCGCGAATACCGGCGCTGCTCGCCTGGGGTATGAAAGATCCCGGCCTCGCTCCGCTGCTCTCCAGATGGCAGGAGGCCTTTCCAGATAACCGCACCGTCGTCTTCGATGATGTCGGCCACAACGTCGTCGAGGAGGCCGGCGAACGGCTGATCGCACCCATGGGCGAATTCCTGCGCGGCGGTGGGCGCACATGACCTGTGTGGCATTGCTTGGAGGTACCGGGCGACTGGGAACCATGTCCTGACGCACCTGCTCAACCGCAGCTTCCCATCAGAATGCTGGTCCACCGCCGCGAGCCCCGTCTTACGGGGACATTTCGTTAGTAAGAGGCGACGCCCGCAACGGTCTGGCGATCGGCGCGCTCATGGATGGCGCTGACGTTGTTGTCTTAACGCTTGGAAGTGCGGATGTGGCTCATCCCGATGTCAGCTCGACTGCCATCGGACATGTGATCGCGGCGATGCGGGTACACGCGCTCGCGCGTGTCGTTTCAGTGACCGGATCCGCTGCGCGCCTCGACCGGGAAATCGGCTCCGAGCATCCGTGGCTGGTCTGGCGCCGATCGATGTTGATGCGCCACATGGCCGACCTCATCCTTGACGGTGAAGAACATATGCGGCGACTGGTCTCGTCTGGACTGGATTGGACCGTACTCCGCGCGCCCATCATGACTGCCGAGCCTCAGGGCATCGCCCGTCTGAGCGCTGCACCGCCCCCGCCCGACACGACCGTGCGACATGACGCCGTGGCAGCAGCGCTCGTGCACGAATTGGTTGGACGAGAATGGATCGGACATACACCGTTTGCTTGTCGACCCTGACCGGTCGTAGGATTTGAAGCGTCCCGGGTTTTCCGGAGGCAGTTTCATTTGAGTCATGCGACCATATCGAGGTTGTTGATGGCCGCATAGTAGTTGGCCTCGGCTTCGGCGGGCGGGATATGACCGATGGGGCCGAAGAGGCGATGGTGGTTGAACCAGTCGACCCAGCGCAAGGTGGCCATTTCCACCGCCGATACGCTCGGCCATGATCGCTGCCGCCAGATGACCTCGGCCTTGTAGAGGCCGTTGATCGTCTTGGCCAAGGCGTTGTCATAGCTGTCACCGACGCTGCCGACCGACGGCACGAGGTTGGCCTCGGCCAGGCGCTGAGTGTAGTTCATGGCCAGGTATTGAACACCCGTGTCGCTGTGATGGATCAGGCCATCGTCAGGGCCGGGCCTGCGGGCGTGGATTGCCTGTTCCAGGGCATCCAGCACGAACCCCGCCGTGGCCGAGGTGCTGACCTTCCGTCGCGCTGGCGGCGCAGGAAGCCGGCGCCGAAGCACGCATCTTCCTGCCGATGGCGGTGCCGGAGGCCCGCGCGGCCCGCATCCGCGCTTTCGGCGGCGAGGTCGTCCGGGTGGACGACAGCTATGACGTCGCGGTTCAGATGGCCGCGGCGGCAGC
>DASTWX010000217.1:0-44324 GCA_035765795.1 Pseudolabrys sp.
TAGTGTCCTTGCTGCCGACCTTGTCGATGCGCTTGCCCTTGAGCACGATGACCGGATTTTCAACCGGTGCGGCGCCGGTTGCGTCGATCATCCGTGCGGCGGTGAGATATTTGATCGGGCCGCTGTCGGGCTGGTTGCCTGTTGTCATCGGTACTCCAAATCGGTGGCTTTATTGTCGATGCGTGTAGGTGTCGATGAGGTACGAAACAATTCGATGGTTTCGCGGAAGCGGGCGTAGGTAGCCGGGTTGATCGTCATGTTGCGCTGTGCGCGGCCGCCTTCGAAGCGGAAGGTCGCGAAGGTGCGGCGGATGTCGTCCGCATCCATCCCGCGCGTGATGAAGACCAGCCGCGAACGGCGGTCATCGTCCTCGGGCCATTCGCCCAGCGGCTCCGGTTCGCTCACGACCGTCTGCACCGCTTGCACCGCGTAAGGGCGTCCTTCGACGTTGACAATGCCCTTGACGCGCAACAGTCCGGCGCCGCGGAAGCCGGCGAGCAGGTTCATCCACAGCACGAGACCGGGCAGGGTGATTTCCTCGTCGTAGGTGAGTGCGAAGGTGGCGATTGACGGGTCTGCCGAGGCCGGGCGTGTGCTCGCCGCGTAACTGAGATCGGACAGCCAGTTGCGCGCGTCCTCGCTGCGGCCGCTGAGCTCAAATCCGGCGTGGTCGAGCACCTCGTATGGCTCGAGCGCGCCGTGCGCCACACGCAACAACCGTGCGCCCGGATTGATTTGCGCGAGGCGTACCGAAAGCGCATCGAGTTGCGCCGGTTCCGCGAGATCGGTCTTGCTCAGGACAATCGTGTCGGCCACGGCAGCCTGCTTCACCGATTCCTCATTCTGATCGAGGTGGTTCACGCCGTATATGCCGTCCGCCAGCGCTATGACGGTCTTCAATTGGTAAAGCATCGTAAGGTGGCGGTCTGTGAGTAGAATCTGAATCACAGGCACCGGATCGGCAAGGCCGGACATCTCGATCAGCACATGATCAAACGCGAGGTCGGTATGGGCCTCTCGTTTCGCATAAAGGTCGAGCAGGGCGGTTGCGATCTCCTCGTGCACATGGCCGCACAGGCATCCGGAATCGACAACGCGCAGGCGCCGTTTTGGCGTCTGCACCAGCACGTGATCGATGCTGACCTCGCCGTATTCGTTGACCACCACTGCGGATTGCCGGAAGGCCGGTGTCGTCACCAGCCGGTTGAGCAGGGTCGTCTTGCCGCTACCGAGAAATCCGGTGATGACAACAACCGGAATGCGCAGCGGCTGCCCTTCGGACACTGGCAATCTCTCTCCCTCTGAGCCCGCTTCTTCTTCGATCACGGGCAATCAGTGGAGCCTAGACGCGCGATCGGATAGATCAACCATATTCTGATTATGTCTCTAATAGACTTCATCTATGCGCGCGCGACCGCTGACCGCCTGCTGACAGGCCGCTGGTGTTCGCGTAAGCCGATTTGATCATGGTGGCCATTCGTAGCGCCGCCGCCGAGCGGTGGCCGTGCCGTCGCCACAAGATGCCGACGCTGCGTTTCGGCACTGGATTGGTCAGCCGGACAATATGCAGTCCGGTGGGATCGACAATGGCGCCCGCCGCGAGGACGCTTGCCAGCTCCGAATTCCGAATTGTCGCAAGGATAGGCTCGATTGCATTCATGTCCAGCACCACATGCGGGGCCAGGCCGTTGCCGGCGAGATAGCGCTCGACATATTGCCGCACGCCAAACTCCGGCGTCAGCAGTACCAGCGGCCAACTCGCCAAGTCGCGCATCGGCATCGACTTGCGGGCTGCGAGCGCATGCTTGGAGCCGACCACCAGCACGAGTTCTTCATCGAACAGCCGCTCGGCGACGATCTGCTCGTGATCGTCAGCGATATAGGCAACGGCGAAATCGAGCGTGGCGCTGGCGAGGTCGCGTTCCATGTCGAGCCGCGGCACGAGTTGCGCAGTGACATGTACGCCCGGATACCGCAGCGCAAATTCGGCGAGGATCGGCGGCAGCATGGAATGGGAGTAGGAGTGGAAGACCGCCATGTGCAAGGTGCCGCGCATCAGCCCTTCGAGCTCTGAAATAGCAAGCGCGCTCTGCTCGATTTCTTTGACGATGCGCTCGCAATAAGGCTTGAACATCCGGCCGGCAGCGGTGAGCTCGATCTCTTTGGTGTTGCGCTCGAACAGCACCGTGCCCACCAGATGCTCCAACTGCTTGATCTGGTGCGACAGCGTCGGTTGCGTCACATGCAGGCGGTCGGCCGCCTTGGTGAAACTGCCGGCATCGGCGATGGCGAGGAAATAGCGAATGTGGCGCAGTTCCATGAGCGCTCCCACTCTCGGCAGGCGAGCCGGCGTTTATGCCACACTATAGATCAAGTCTATTAGAGACATAATCAGAATATGATTGATCTATCTCCTTGCGGGTCTAGGCTTCTCGTCGACGCCCGTAACCGTTCTCAACAACAGGCGCGCGCCCGGGAGAAATGCCTTTGTCCGCGTTATTGGCCACGCCGCCGCTCGTTTGGGTGCTTTGGTGAAAAGCATTGCCTTTGTCGGCCTCGGCAACATGGGCGGGCCTATGGCGGCGCGGCTCGCCGCCAGGGGCTTTACTCTTTCCGTTTATGACAAACGGCCGGAGGCGGTGCGCGCTTTCCTCGAACTTCATGCCGGCCGCGCAGCGGATGCTCCGGCGGATGCGGGCAGGGGAGCCGATGCCGCCATCATGATGCTGCCGGACGACGACGCCGTGCGCGAGGTCCTGCTCTGCGGCGGCGGGCTCGTGGCCGGCCTGCGCCGCGGCGCCGTCGTGATCGATATGGGCACGTCCGATCCGCGAGCGACAATCGAAGTCGGCATGACATTGGCTGCCCGCGGCATCCGTTACGTCGACGCGCCGGTGATGGGCGGCGTCGCCTTCGCCCGTGACGCGACCCTCGATGTCCTGGTCGGCGGTAGCGACGATGACGTCGACCGCTGCATGCCGATCTTCGTGGCGCTCGGCCGGCAGGTGATCCGCTGCGGCGCGCTTGGATCGGGCCACACGCTGAAGGCGCTCGCCAATTACGTCAACGCCTCCACCCTTGTCACCGTGATCGAAGCGCTGACAATCGGCCGCAAGTTTGGCCTCGATACCACCGTCATGGCCGGCGCCATGTTGCACCTTTGCACGGGCCGCCAGCATCCGCTCGAGAAGAAAGTGATCCCGCACGTTCTCACCGGCAACTCCGCGACCGGTACGGCGCTCAGCCTCACCGCGAAGGACCTTGCGATCGCGACCGATTTAGGCCGCTCGATCGGTGTTCCGTTGGCCGGCCGGATGTCGGAGCTATGGTACAAAGCCGAACACATGTTCGGCGGCGAGGCCAATCAAGCGCAAGTCCCGCGGCTTTGGGAAGAACGCAAGACTATGTCGCTGTAGTGGAAACAACGAAGACAGGAGGAGCCCATGAGCAAAGTCATTCTGCCGCGAAGAGAGTTTCTTGCCATCGCTGGTTCGGCGCTCGCTGCCTCGGCCGTTCCGTTCTCGCGTGCGTGGGCGGCGGAACCGATCAATTTCGGTTTCCAGAACACTTCCTGGGGCACCATCGGAATGATTTGTGAGACCGAGGGCCTGTTCAAGAAGGCGAACGCCGACGTCAAGGTCTTCACCTTCGATAGCGGCAAGACCACGCGCGACGCCATGATTTCCGGGCGGATCGGTATCGGTGTGCTCGGCGCAACGCCTTTCATCATCGGCGCCGCCAAGGGCCAGATGGAAGCGATTGCGCTCGCGCTCTATGGCTCGAAAACGCTGTCGGTTGTCGCTGGAACGAAGTCGGGCATCAAATCGGTCAAGGATCTCAAGGGCCACCGGGTCGGTTCGCAACTTGGCTCGACCACCGATTTCGTTTTCCAGAACAAGATCCTGCCCAAGGCGGGGCTCAGCAAGAACGACGTGCAGATCGTCAATGTGCGTTTTCAAAATCAGGTCTCGGCGCTTGCCGCCGGCTCGATCGATGCTTTCGCCGGCGTCGAGCCGTTCCCTTCGGTCGCCGAGGTGGAGGGGCTGGGGAAAGTGCTGACCGACTACAGCGACTACGATCTGCAACCCGTCATCCTCGCCGCCAACACGAATGTGGTCAAGAAGCAGCGCGACGAGGTGATCGCGTTCCTGCGCGGCTGGCTCGCCGGCGTCAAGGTATTCAACCAAAACCGCGACAAGGCCGTGCAGATTGTGCTCGATCACTTCAAGAGCCAGGGCTTCTCCGTCGACGCCCGCGTGATCAAACTGATGCTGTCGAAGATCGATGTCAGCCCGGAAATGAAGCCGCAGCTTCAGAAGTACTTGACGACGGAATCGGCCATCCTGATGAAGCAGCATAAGATCGCGGCGAGCCCCGATTGGGACAAGCTGCTCAATCGTAGTTTGCTCAAGGCGGCGGAGGGAAAGAGCTGAGTTGATCACGGGCATAGCGGACCCGCTGCGGATGAAAGCTTTTCTCCGTCATCCTGAGGTGCGCGCGCGTCTTCGCGCGCGAGCCTCGAAGGATGCACGGCCCGGGCCGTCGCCCTTCGAGGGCCGCGCTTTGCGCGGCCACCTCAGGGTGACGGAGGCTACGTCGATTAAGCGGGAGCGGAGGGCTGAGCCATCGGGTTCCGCATGAGACGCGTGCTATCGGTCGGTCTGCCGGTTGCGACGTTTGCTGTCATTGCCGCCGCGTGGCAGCTCTTTGCCGCCTATGGCGGCTATTCTCCGAAGCTGACACCCGGCATCGGCACGATCGTTGAAACCTTCCTTCGCCTCGCCGCCAATGGCGTGCTGTGGGCGTCGACCGTGGCGACTCTGTATCGCCTCGTCGGCGGCTTCTTGATCGCCGCGGTGGTCGGCGTCGGCTTGGGTATTGCCATGGGGAGGCGGCAGTGGATCGAGGATACGCTTCTCCCCATTGTTACCTTCCTCTATCCGATCCCGGGCATCGCTTATGCGCCCTTGTTCGTGCTTTGGTTCGGCCTGGGCGATCTGCCGACCATCCTCTTGGTTGGCGTTGCCTCCTGCTTCACGATCATCATCAATACCTGGAAAGGCGTGAAAGCGGTGAAGCCGATCTGGCTGCGCGCGGCCGAAGTGATGGGCGCGGTCGAGAACGAGATGTTCCGCCGCGTCGTTTTGCCTGCCGCCTTACCTTACATCATGATCGGCCTTCGCCTGGGGCTGGCGCAGGCTTGGCGCATTCTCATCGCGGTCGAGATGCTGATGTCGGTACAGCGCGGGCTTGGCTGGCTCATTTTCGGGGCGCAAACCTTCCTGAACACCGATGTGATGCTCGCCAGTATCGCCGTGATCGGGATCATCGGAATCCTGCTCGAGCGGCAGGTATTCGCCCGGGTTGAGCGCTACACGGTCGTGCGTTGGGGCATGGTAACCGCATGAAGGTCAAAAGGCGTTCATGGATCGCGTTCGCCCGCGGCGTTGCCGGCGTCGTCGTGCTGCTCGGCATATGGGAGGGCTTTGCGCGCAGCGGCATGTTTTCCACCGCGATGACGCCGCCGCTCGAATCGATCTTCCGCATCCTGTGGCGGATGATCGCCGATGGAACGCTGTTCGCCAATACGCTGGCGACGCTGATCCGGGTTTTCATCGGCTTGGCGATCTCCTTCGCGATCGCGGTGCCGGTTGGCGTGTTGATGGCGCGCTCCTGGGTGGCCGAGCGCATTTTCATGCCTGTGCTGAGCGTGCTCCTGCCGATTCCGTCGCTCGCTTGGGTGCCGCTGTTCATCCTCTGGTTCGGCATCGGCGACCGCGCGACCATCACCGTCGTCATCTACGCCGCCACGTTCCCGATGATTTACAACGTGTGGACCGGCGTTCGCGCGGTCAATCCGATCTGGCTGCGGGCGGCGAGCGTGATGGGCGCCGATGAGCGCATGATTTTCACCAAGGTGATCTGGCCGGCGGCCTTGCCCTACATCATCACCGGTGTGCGCCTTTCTTTCGGCCGCGCCTGGATCGGCGTCATCGGCGGTGAGCTCTTGTCGAGCCCGCGCTTGGGCCTAGGCGAGATCATCTTCAACGCCAAGGAATTCCTCAACTCCGGCATTATGCTGTCGACGCTGATCGTGATCGGTGTGATCGGCGTGTTCTTCGAGCGGTTCGTTTTTCAACGTCTGGAGAACATAACCGTGCGACGCTGGGGGATGGTGTCCGGGTCACAGACGTGAACGGGTGTCTTTCGTTCGTCGGTAGGTAATACCGGCTGCGTAAACGTCGCCTCATCTCCGTCATCCTGAGTCGATGCACTGGCATAGCCGGTCCGCTGTGGATGAAAGCTTTTCTCCGTCATCCTGAGGTGCGAGCGCGCTTCTTCGCGCGCGAGCCTCGAAGGAGGACAGGCCCGGGCTGTCGCCCTTCGAGGCTCGGCCTTCGGCCGAGCGCCTCAGGGTGACGGTCAAGGTTTACGAAGCCTGATATGAGCTCTACGAGCGGGACCGACCGCGCTGAAAAATCGCTTATCGCTGCTTGCGAAAGGTGGCCTGGCGAACTCAAGACTTGCCCTGGTGCGCGGTGCTCCTGCCGGCCTTCAAATAGGCGGTGCATGCTGAGCCGAGCAGTGTCGGCACATGATTGTAGATGTATCGAACCCCGCGCTCCACCGCCGCTGCCACGTTCTCGCTGCTGGCTGGCATACCTGGCGTTTTGCCGGCGGCGATGATCTTCTTGAGTGTCGTCTCGATGGCTTTGGCGACCGGTTCCGCTTTGGGATTGCCGGGATAGCCCATGGATTGGGACAAATCCGACGGTCCGATGAAGAACACGTCGATGCCGTCGGTCTCTAGAATGGCGTCGATGTTGCGGACGGCGGCCTCATCCTCGATCTGGGCGCAGATCAAAGTCTCTTTGTTTGCGGTTTCCGTGAAAGCGCCCATTGAGCCGCGGTAGCCGTAGCCCGAGGCGCGCGTGCCCGCGGCAAGGCCGCGCTGGCCGAGCGGGTGGAATTTGACCGCTTCCACGGCTGCGCGCGCGTCGGCGCCGCTTGTAATGTGCGGTACCTGCACGCCGGCCGCGCCCCGGTCCATCACTTGCACGATGTCCTGTGCGTCTTTGGAGCGTGGCCGCACGATCGGCGTGATACCGCTGGCTTCGGCCGCCATGATCATCAATTCGACCGTCTCGAGCGTGATGGTGCCGTGCTCGCAATCGATGAGCACCCAGTCGAAGCCGAGCCCGCCTGCCATCTCCACGAGCTGCGGTGAGGGGATCATGATCGACAGCCCCAACGCGGGCTCCCCGGCGGCGAGCTTGGCTTTCATGGCATTGGGACGCATCGGCGTTCTCCTGACCTTAGGTTCGTCATGGCGAGGAGCGATAGCGACGAAGCCATCCAGAATTTTCAAACCCTGGATTGCTTCGGGCTTCGCCCTCGCAATGACAGTTGGTAATACATTCACTGTTGCTCGGTTTGGGACGTGTCTTTACGAAAGAGCTCGTCGAGCGCAGCGACGACTTCCTCCGGTTTGTCGGGGCGTTTTTGTAGAGATCGTGAAAGGGCAAGATGAGTCGAACGCTCGAAAAAGCGGGTGGTCGCCGCGGTCAACAACGGCTCCAGGTCAAGCTCACGGAGTAATTCCTCGACCTGAACCATCTCATGATAGCGGCGGGCGTGAGCGCTGCCATGCGTGCGCATCCAATTGCCGCCGACTTCGGCGAACGGCCGTTCGTCGAGCGTCGTGATGATCTCGCGCCATATATCGTCTTCGACGCCCGCCCTCCGCGCGGCGAGTAGCGATTCGAGCAGCAAGGCTTCCATGCCCTTGGAGAACACGCTGCGCAGCAGCTTGAATGTGGAGGCGCGGCCGATCTCGGTCCCGTAAAAGCCGACGTTCAGTCCTAGCCGGCTCATTTCCTCTGCCGCCCACGCGGCCTTGTTGCCGCACACCAGGATGCGCGTCTGTGCGCCCGTGACCCCGATGGCGCCCAGGATTGCGCCTTCGACGAAATCGGCACCGGTCGGGGCCAGCGCATCGGCAACGGCGCGCTTGATCGCCGGCGAGGTTGCGTTCAAATCGATGAAAACATGGCCGCCATGGAGGTGCGGCACGCATGCCTTCGCGGCGGCTAAAGCCACATCCGTGGTGACGGTTGAGAGCACCGTCTTCGCCTGCGTCAACATATCTGCAAGCGGAAGGAATTGGACGCCAGCTTGCGGACCGCGCTGGCTGAGTTCATCAAGTCCATGCGGCTGATCGAGGAGAACATCGTAGGCCGCAATCTGCGCCCCCTGTTTCGCGAACGCAGCCGCAAGGCAGCCAGCGACCTGCCCGAAACCCACAAACCCGATCGTACTTGAGCTCGAGCGTCGCGGCGCCTGCTGAGATGCAGATCGTGGCGAGCTTTCGTCAATGCTCATGCGCACCCCCTCTGTGCGATTTCGCGCCAAGGGCACCAGCCGTCTGCCGCCGTTCTTGTTGCGGCCGGGCGGCCGAACGGTGCCGATTCATAAACGAGCCCGCGACCGATGACAAAGGCTGCCGATTTCTTGTTGCGAAAAGTGTCCATGAGATAAGGCCGCCGCCGTATTTTGGTTTGCCAACCAAATCCGGCACGGCTTACAGTTCTCCTCCGAGCAACTTGTGTGATGAAGCGCAGATCAAACAATGCGCTCAAGTGAGGGAGAAACGCATGATACAGGTGAGAAAGAAGGCCGTTACCGGCGCTTCGGCGCTTACCCTAGCTGCTTTGTTTGCCGCTCCAACGCCCGGTTTTGCCGCTGGTGCAAAATGCGGCGAGATCGTGCTTGGCGCCGCGCTCTCGTTCACTGGCATCTACTCGACTGAGGGGCACAATAATAAAGCCGGATATGATTTCGGCGTGAAGAAACTTGAGGACGCCGGCGGCCTGAAGATCGGCGGCAAGTGCTACAATTTCCGCATCAAGTACTACGATGATGAATCGACGCCCGCGCGTGCAGCCCAGTTAGTGGAGCGTCTCATCAGCCAGGACAGCATTCAATACATACTCGGTCCTTACGGCTCGGGAACCACGACGGCCGTGGCCCCGGTCGCGGAAAAGCATCATATACCGATGCTGAACGCGTCGGCTGCCTCGCGCGCATTATACAACAAGGGCTATAAATACTTTTTCGGCACAATATCCACGTCCGAGCAGTATCTCTCTCCAATCATCGACTTGGCCGCCGAGGTGGCCAAGAAGCACGGCAAGAAGTCATCTGATGTTAAGGTCGCCATCGCCGTTCAGGACGACCCGTTCTCGCGCGACGCGCGCGCGGGGGTCGTCGCCGAAGCCAAGAAGTACGGCATGAAGATCGTCATCGACGACAAGCTGCCGCGCGACCTTTCGGACATGAGCGCGACGCTGACCAAAGTGAAGGCATTGAAGCCGGACGTGTTGATCATTTCCGGCCACGAAAAGGGTGCAGTGACCGCCGCGCGGGAAATCGGGCAAAAGAGGATCGAGGTGCCGATGATCGGCATCAGCAATTGCGAAACCGCGAAGTTCACCGAGAATTTTCCAAAGGCCACCGAGGGCGTCCTGTGCCCGACACAATGGGCGGAATCGCTGCCCTATAAAGGCGAGCTGTTCGGCAGCGCGTCGCATTACAACAAGGAAATCAAGGCGGCGTATCCGAACACTTACAAATCCGAGTTGCCCTACCAGGTGGCGGAAGGGTCGGCGGCCATCGCGGTCTACCGCGACGCCTTTAAGCGCGCAGGTTCGCTCGACAAAGACAAGGTGCGTGACGCGCTGGCCGCCACCGACCTCATGACCTTCTTCGGCCCGATCAAGTTTGCGCCCGACGGGCACAATGTCGCCAAGCCGATGGTGCTGCGACAAATCCAGAACGGCAAGTATGTTGCGGTCGCGCCGACAAAGTATGCGACCGGCAAGCTCGTGTGGCCGCGCAAGGCCGCGGGTGATTAATATCCAGGTTCGCGAGCAGTGACTCGTTGCGCCGTTCTGAGTTGGCCACCGGCATGGCAGACCCGCTGCGGATAGAATCTTTCTCCGTCATCCTGAGGCGCGAGCGCGCTTCTTCACGCGCGAGCCTCGAAGGATGAGCGGCCTCGTCAGCGGCCCTTCGAGGCTCGGCCTTCGGCCGAGCGCCTCAGGGTGACGGGTCAAAGTGTGTGCAATCTCGCTCCAGCCGCCGCGTTTACGGTCTTGGGCGTTTTGCGTTTGCCAAGCAAATCGCGCAATGGTTACAATACGGCGGTCCTCCCGTGGGGGTGCGCGGGACCAAGGACGCATAAGCAAGATCAACGAGGGAGGAACGGATGACTTCAGTGAGAATGAAAGCTTTTGCCGGCGCGTCCGCGGCCGCTTTGGCCGTGTTTTTGGCCGCGCCATCGACCAGTTACGCGGCCAACGGTAAATGCGGCGAGATCGTTATCGGGTCGGCCCTGTCGTTCACGGGGATTTATTCGACCAACGGCCACAATACTCAGAACGGCTATGAATTCGGCCTCAAGAAACTCAAAGACGCCGGCGGGGTGAAGATCGACGGTAAGTGCTACAATTTTGTTATCAAGTATTATGACGACGAATCGACGCCCGCGCGCGCGGCCGAGCTGACCGAGCGATTGATCGAGCAGGACAAAGTCCAATACATGCTTGGTCCTTATGGCTCGGGCACAACGACGGCGGTGGCTCCGGTCACGGAAAAATATCACATCCCGCTGCTGGAAGCGGAAGGCGCATCGCGTTCGCTCTTCGCCAAAGGCTACAAGTATATTTTCGGCGCACTCTCGACGTCGGAGCAATATCTCTCGCCGGTGATCGAGCTGGCTGCCGAAATGGCCAAAAAAGAAGGCAAGAAGCCGTCGGACGTGAAGATCGCCATCGCCGTTCAGGACGACCCGTTCTCGCGCGACGTGCGGGCGGGCGTGATTTCCGACGCCAAGAAATTCGGCATGAAGATCATTATCGACGACAAGCTGCCGCGCGACCTTTCCGATATGAGCGCCACGCTCACCAAGGTGAAGGCGCTTCATCCGGACGTGCTCGCGGTTTCCGGACATGAGAAGGGCGCCGCGACCGCGGCACGGGAAATCGGGCAGATGCGCATCGATACGCCGATCATCGCAATGACCCACTGCGAGTCGGCCAAGATCACCACCAAGTTCCCCAAAGCCGCGGAAGGCATCCTTTGCCCAACCCAATGGGCGGAGACATTACCCTATAAAGGCCCGCTGTTCGGGAGCGCAGAGAATTACAATAAGGAGATCAAGGCGGCGTATCCTAAGGTCTATACCTCGGAATTGCCCTACCAGACAGCGCAGGCTTCGGCAGCGATCGAAATCTACCGGGACGCCTTCGAGCGTGCCGGCTCGCTCGACAAACAAAAGGTGCGCGACGCGCTTGCCGCCACCAATCTCATGACCTTCTATGGGCAGATCAAGTTCGCCCCCGATGGCCACAACATCGCGAAGCCGATGGTGCTGCGGCAAATCCAGCACGGAAAATACGTTCCGGTCGCGCCGACCAAGTACGCCAGCGGCAAGATCGTGTGGCCGCGTAAGCCGCAGTAAGCGAAACGCACGCCGTAAGCCGGGGTCCGGCTCTCGCCGGGCTCCGGTCTTTTTGTCGCAGCCCCGCGCAAGTGAGCGCAACGTGCTGCTTCTCGCCCGTTCAACGCGGAACATATTGGCCTTCGGCTCACGGAACGGCAGTGGAGCCTTGGCGGTTGCGTTGATTTAGGATAAAGCTCCCGTTTCACGCGGCGGAAGACCGCGGGAGGGGAAAACGCCATGCGGGAGTGGGACCGCGATGCTGAGCAATTTGAGCGTTCTGATTAATGCGCCCGTTTTCAACATCTCGCTTATCGTCGATGGGGTCCTGATCGGGGCCATTTTCGCTCTGGCCGCCTATGGCCTAGCCCTTGTCTGGGGCGTGACCAGCGTCAAGAATTTGGCCCAGGGCGACTTCGTCATCATGGGCGGGTATTGCGCCTGGTACGCCACGTATCTGGGCGTTCCCCCCTTGCTTGGCCTGCCGATCGCTATGGTCGTCATGGCGCTATTCGGATGGGTCACTTTCCATCTAGTGGTCAAACATGTGATCCACCGCGACCTGTTCACGTCGCTGTTGGCCACGTTCGGCATGGCCATGGTCATCGAAGCCGGCCTGAACCTCGGCTTTGGCGCCGATGTGCAAAGCGTGAATCCGGGGTTCGGCAGCTATTATTTGTTTGGTGGACTCGTCTCTATCTCGAAGATGAAATTGATTGCCTTTGTTTTGGCGGGCTTGCTCGCTGTCGGGATCGTTATCTTCATGAAATCCAGCCGCATGGGCCGCGCCATTCGCGCCACGGCGCAGGATCCGCGCGCCGCGCGCGTTCTCGGCATCGATACCGAGAAAGTCTACGCTTTCACCTTCACGCTGAATGCGGCCATTTGCGGCGCCGCCGGCGCGCTGGTGGTGATGATTTGGGTCATTCATCCCTTCATCGGCGTCTCTTACTCGATCCGGTCATTTGTCATCGTGACGGCGGCGGGGCTCGGCAATTTGCCGGGCGTGATCGCCGTCGGATTGGCCATGGGTATCCTCGAGCAGTTCGGCGGCTTCATCATGGGCGCCCAATATGAGCAGGCCATCGTGGTGCTGTTGCTGCTGCTGGTGCTGGTCGTGCGTCAGATCCAGCAGGCTCGCGTAAGGCAGGTCGTCCAATGAGCGTGCAAGAAGCGAGCCGTTTTGCCGACGAGCGGGCCGCCGTGCCTTCCGGCACGCTGGGGCAAAAGGCTGCGCGCTTCAAGCCGTTGGGTTATGCAGGCCTCCTGGCAGCGTGCGCCGCCGTGCCGTTTGTTTTCCCAGGCTACACCAACACAGCCTCGGTGCTGCTGCTGATGGTGATCTTCGCGCTGGCCTGGGACGTGCAAGGCGGCCAGATGGGCTATAACTCGCTGGGCAACATCTTCTTCTTCGGCGCCGGAATGTACATTTCGGCGGTTTTTCAGATCGGCCTGTGGACGGATGTTGGCGCATACACCAGGCCGGACGGGCTGGTGAAGGCCACCTTCACGGCGCAGCAGTATTACATCGGGCTGGGCGTCGGGTTCATCGCCTCGGGCATCTTGTCCGCGGTGCTTGCGATCGCCTTCGGCTGGATCGTCTTTGGCCTGCGCGGCCCCTATTTCGCCATCGGCAGTTGGGGGGTTGCGGTCGCCGCGGGGGAGTTGCTGTCGACGGTCGAATGGGTCGGCGGCGGCGGCGGCATCGCCATGCCGGCTTTTCCCGGCGATCCCGGCTTCAGGAAACTCCTCTTCTATTACATGATGCTTGCCGTCGCGGTCGCCACCTTCGCTTTTCTTCGTTGGCTCTATACGACGCGGTTCGGCTTGGCGCTCAACGCCATTCGCGACGACGAGGAAAAAGCCGAGGCGATGGGCATCCACACGACGCGCTATAAGACGCTCGCTTGGACGATCTCGGCGTTTTTCCTAGGGTTCTCGGGCGCGATATTCGGCAACATCGTCGCCTTCATCGACCCGCGTAACGTCGCGTTTCCGACCCTGACCTTCGGCATCTACATGGTGCTGATGGTGCTGTTGGGTGGCAAGGGCACTTTATGGGGGCCCATCATCGGCGCCGTGGTTTTCGATGTCATCAAGGAGGTCACCTGGACCTATTTCCTCGGGTGGCAAAACGTCGTGCTCGGTCTCTTGATCATCGTCATTGTCGTCTTCTTCGAGCAGGGCATCGTCGGTTCGATCAAAGAATGGAGGCCGGAATGGTTCGGCATTCGGGTCGTCGGTAAGGCCGAACCGGCAACGCGCGCCGAAATGGCGGCAGCGTCGAAAGCGGAGGCGGCCGAATGAGCGAGGCCATTATCGAGGTCGAAAACGTCAGCAAGACATTTGGGGGCGTGGTCGCCAATAAGGACGTTTCCCTCCGCGTCGAAAAAGGCTCCATCACCGGGCTTATCGGACCGAACGGCTCGGGCAAGACGACGCTGTTCAACTCCATCGTCGGCTATCATCCGATCGACTCCGGCTCGATCCGCTTTGAAGGCCGGGAAATATCTAAGATGCAGGTGCAGGAGATCGCCCGGCTCGGCTTGCTGCGCACGTTTCAGCAGACGCGCGTTTACGGTAAGATGAACTGCGTCGATAATATGCTGATTTCGATTCCGCACCGCAAAGCGCGGCTTCGGCACATCTTCGGCCGCTACACCACAGAGGATGTGGACAAAGCCGAGATTTTGCTCGAGTTCGTCGGGCTTTACACCAAGCGCTTCCTGCTCGCGGGCGGTCTTTCGTTCGGTCAGCAGCGCCTGCTCGAGTTCGCCATGGCGCTCATGAATGAGCCCGCCGTACTGCTGCTCGACGAGCCGACCGCCGGCATCAATCCCACGCTGATCAACGGCTTGATCGAGCGTCTACGGCGCGCCAACACGGATTTCGGCATCACGCTGCTCGTTATCGAGCACAACATGCGCGTCATCATGAACATGGCAGACACGATCTACTGCTTGGCTCATGGCCAGCTGCTGGCTTCGGGCAAGCCGGCGGCAATCCAAAACGATCGGCGGGTGATTGATGCTTACCTGGGAGCCCACTGATGTCGATGGAGGAAAGGGCGGCAAAGCGAATCAGCGGTTACGGCGTCGGTGACGTCTCCACCGTCATTTCGGTCGATGAAGTCACCCGTCAGGTTTCGCAGATTGCGGAGCCCGTATCGGTCGAGAAGCTCGATGCTTTGGCGCAAGGCGCCGCTTTCTTGCGCATCGACGGCCTGCGTGCGGGCTATGGCCGCATGGAAATCCTGCACGATTTCAATCTGAGGGTCGGCCGCAAGCAGTCGCTTTGCCTCATCGGCCCGAACGGCGCCGGCAAGTCGACGGTTCTGCACGCAGTATTCGGTTTCAATGATATCTACTCCGGCCGCATTATGATCGGTTCTGATGGCGAGACGAAGGAGATCACGCATCTATCGCCGGAACAGAAATTGAAAGAGGCCGGCATTGCCTACATTTTGCAGGACAAATCCGTCTTTCCCGGCATGACGGTCGAGGAAAATCTATGGATGGGCGGTTTCCTGATGGACCGCCCGTCGGAGGCCAAGCGAGCCGCGGATAAGATTTTCGACAAGTATCCGCGACTTGCCGCGCGGCGCAAGCACCAAGCCAAGGTGCTTTCGGGCGGTGAGCGGCGACTGTTGGAGATTTCGCGCGCGCTCGTCATGGAGCCCCAGGTGCTGCTCGTGGATGAGCCCTCAATCGGGCTCGAGCCGCGTTTCATCGACATGGTGTTCGATATCCTGCACGACCTGCAGCACCGCGAGGGCAAGACCATCGTCATGGTCGAGCAGAACGCCAAAAAGGGGCTGGAGTTCGCGGATATCGGCTATGTGCTTGTATCGGGCGAGATCGCCATTGCGGGCAAGGGCGACGAGCTGTTGCGGAATGAGGAAGTGGGCCGGCTGTTCCTCGGCGGCTGAACCGGAGCTGCTGCGCTCTCAGAGAACTAGCGTCAGACCGGATACGAGAAGAAGCACGGCAAGCGCCTGGCGGAATCGGCGATCGTTCAGGCGGCCGTACAGGCTCCAACCTACCAGTCCTCCCGCGAGCATCGCCGGCAAGGCCGCCGCGAAAAGCAAGATGCTCGTCCGGTCGAGCGCGATGACGGCCATGGAAACGAGCGCACTGGAGCTCACGATAATGATGTACGGCTGGTAAGTCGCGCGGGCGATGTTCTTTGGCCAGCCGCGAAGTTGCGTCCAGATGGTCGGCAGCGCACCGGTATACCCGGCAAGCCCGCCGAGGACGCCCCCTAAGAGCCCGACCGCTGCGTCGGCCGATCTGCCGCCCAGGGCAATTTCGGGCAGCTTGCGGACGAACAAAGCGTAGGCGCCGTAGGCGACCAGGAAGGCGCCGAGTCCGCCCTTGACGATGTCTTGATCGGTGCGCGTGAGCAGCATCACGCCGATCGGAAGGCCGATCACGCCCCCCGCCACGAAGGGCCATAGGCGCGCCGGCACGATGGAACGACGAAGTGCCCAGACGGTGCCGAACTGCATCAGCAGGCTGCAGGCGAGCCCGACCATCGCCGTGTGCAGCGGATCGAGAGCGTGGAGCCAGATCGCCGAGGCGGTGAGCACGAAGGCAAATCCGGTGCCTGCGGATGCGACCGATCCCAGAAACGCTCCCAACCACAGGAAGCCGAGCGTATGGAGGTTTAGTGCCACGATCAGCCTTGAATTCGTGACGCATACGAGCGAGGCGAGCTTTCGGCCTATAATCACATGCCGGACGAGCCGAACGAGGGCTTAGCATGATTTCCCGCCAATGTTCACGAATTTATCGAGGCGCGAGAATGCCCGCATGGCCTTCGCTACAAGCGCAGGCCGGTGCGCCGCTCTTATCTTGCGGGTGGCGCGCGAAGCCTCTAGAGGTTGCTCACGCGCGCCGGTAGCTCAGCTGGATAGAGCACCAGACTTCGAATCTGGGGGTCAGGGGTTCGAATCCCTTCCGGCGCGCCATTTTTCGACCATTCGGGATAGACTGCGAATAAAATAATTGCCGTGGCGCGGGACCTGTGCGGCCGCTGCGTCCCCAGTTTCAAGAGGACCGACATCATGAAGACCTACAGAATCGCGGCCATACCGGGAGACGGCATTGGCGGCGAGGTGATCGCGGCCGGAATCGAAGTCCTAGGAGCGGTCGCGAAGCGCGATGGTCAATTCGGATTCAAATTCGATCATTTCGACTGGGGGGGCGAGTATTACAAAAAGTACGGCCGTATGATGCCGGAGAACGGACGCGACCTGATCAGGCGCCACGATGCGATCCTGTTCGGCTCCGCCGGACACCCGGAAATCCCGGATCACATCACGCTTTGGGGCCTGCGGCTCGCAATCTGTCAGCCCTTCGACCAGTATGCGAACGTGCGGCCGACGCGCATTCTTCCCGGGATCACTTCACCGTTGCGCAACGTGAACGGGAAGGAGCTCGACTGGGTGATCGTGCGCGAGAACTCGGAAGGAGAATACGCAGGTGTCGGCGGCCGGGTCCATCAAGGCTCTCCGCTGGAAGCGGCAACCGACGTCGCGATGTTCACGCGCGCTGGCGTCGAGCGGATCATGCGATTCGGGTTCAAGCTGGCACAATCCCGGCCGCGAAAGCGGCTGACCGTGGTTACCAAATCGAACGCGCAGCGTCACGCGATGGTGATGTGGGACGAAATCGCCACGCAAATAGCGTGCGAATTTCCGGACGTAAGCTGGGACAAGATGCTGGTCGACGCGATGACAATGCGTATGGTGATGCGGCCGCATACACTGGACACCATCGTTGCCACCAATCTTCACGCGGACATTCTCTCGGACCTTGCTGCGGCACTCGCCGGTTCGCTCGGGATCGCTCCGACGGGGAATATCAATCCCGAACGAACGTTTCCGTCGATGTTCGAGCCAATCCACGGTTCGGCCTTCGATATCACGGGTAAGGGTATCGCCAATCCGATCGGCACCTTTTGGTCGTCTGTGATGCTCTTAGAGCATTTGGGCGAACAGGCTTCGGCCAATCGTCTAATGATAGCGATCGAGCGCGTCACGGCGAACCCGCGCTTCCATACGCCCGATCTCGGCGGCAATGCGTGTACGAGTGACGTGACCACCGCCGTGATCGAGGCCGTTGAAGGGGCGAATGCCTGAGCGACAACTTGTCTGATACTCGACTGACCAACACGCATCTTCTTGCAAAAAGTTTGCCCGATCGATGCGCGGAACAATCATGCGCGTAGCGAGTCCGAGTTTATGGCGGTTGGTACCTTCTTAGTTTGTACCGATTGCCTTAGGCGCGGGGCCCTTGATTGACGTTGCATCGGCCGTCGTTTCTCCCGCCCAATATGTCTTGTGCAGTTTGCCCGGATTTTCGCCCGCAGACCGATAGACGCGATCGCGCGCCGCCTGCCGCTCAGTGAGCATTCTCGACATGTCGACGCCGACCATATGACCGTCGCGCTTCCGGAACTCGCCCGCGACCATGACTGTGTGCACGTCCCCCAGGGAGCTGTTCAGGACGATGTGCCCGGCGGGGTCGCCTTCAGCGCGGCCAAAGGCACGGGTATCCAGCAATACTAGATCGGCTTGAAATCCCGGAGCGATCTGCCCGACGGCATCGCCAATCCATATTGCTGCCGTGCCGTTGGTCGTACCGAACCTCAAGAGATCGCGGGGCGTTAGCGTGGGTACCCCAGGGCGCCGGGCAATTGGAAATTGTCCTTCGTGCCGTTCACAAATGCCATCCATATAGCGCTGGAGGAAATAGAGCAGACGCATTTGCGGCAGGAGTCCGAAATTCATGATCACCGGCACATCGATCCCCAACGCGATCCCCACACCCCGGCGGTGGCCGCGGCCCACCATGCTCATCGATCGCCTACCCGCATAGGTCTCGGCTTCCGGCTGGGTCGTGAGAAAGCCGCCTATCGTACCGAGGAGCTCCAAGTCCTCGTCAGTGGTGTAATTGCCATGGGCCGGCAGCATGTCGGATGACAAAAGACCGTTCTTGCTTAGCAGCGTGATCTCGCCACCCTTGTTGCAGTGCCATGACATTGGGCAGTCGATGTCGCGCGAGAACCGGATCTCACGCGTTGCCCGCTCGATCGTGTCCCGGCTTACATCACTCAGGCACACGGCAAGTCGAAGCAGGTCTTCGGTGCCATTGGGAATTGCGCTTCTCAGACGCTTGATGTCGTCAAATCGCCCTTCGGATGGGCGAAGTACAGCCTTCCCGCCCGGGTCTTTGCCCCTCAAATCGTAGCCGAACGTCGCCCGAATTCCAGCGGCTTTTAGGGCTGCGATCGCCGCATCCGCATGCTCGGGACTCAGAATGCAACTGTCATAGTCAAAGATCGCGGTGACGCCGGCTGATAACGACTCGATGGCTCCAGCATAGACCGCGGCATAAATGTCCTCGGGCGCAAAATGACTCGCTAATGGATGGATGTTGGTGAAATATTCCATGCCCCACGCGTCGGAAGCCCGCCCTTTGAAAGGTGTCTCCCAAAGATGCGCGTGAGTATCGACCATGCCTGGCATGAGCAGCATGCCGCCGGCATCGATGACCTCGGCATCCGCACTGTCCAGACCGCGACCGACATCCACGATGCGTGATCCGGAGACGAGGGTGTCGGCTTGGTCGAGATCCCCGAGTTCATCATTGCAGGACACGACATATGCGTTCTTAAACAAAATCTTGCTCACTTCATCTCTCCCTCTAAGGTACGATCGGCAGGATTTCCACGCAGCAGCAGACGCGTTCACGCATCGGCCGTCTCGCCCCTGTTATTGCCAGTTTCGCTTCTTGCATCAGATTTTCTGTTATTTGAGGTTCAGGGGAGCGCTGTTGCGGCGCGAAGCGACATTCGCAAAGCACGGCGCTCTTCCCGCCGGCGAGGATCGCTGTCCGGAACGGACGAGAGCAGCATTTTTGTGTAGGGGTCGGTCGGATTCGTGTAGAGCGCCTCGCTCGGACCTGCCTCGACAATGCGCCCTCTGCGCATAACCGCTACGAAATCGACGACCTGCCGGACGACCGCGAGATCGTGTGAAATGAACAGGTAAGCAAGATTCAGGTCTCTACGAAGATCTGTCAGAAGATTGAGAATCTGGCTCTGAGTGGAGACATCTAATGCGCTCACCGGCTCGTCGCACACCAGAAGTCGAGGTTTGGTTGCAAGGGCGCGTGCGATCGCCACGCGCTGCCGTTGACCGCCGGAAAGCTCACCCGGATAGCGATGGGCGTGGTATGATGCCAAACCGACCTTATCCAGAAGATGAGAGACCTGGACGGCTGTTTGCTGTTTCGAGCTCCCGAAATGGCGCTGAACGATTTGGCCAAGGATGTCGAATACCGTTCGACGCGGGTTCAGTGAGGAGCGCGGATCCTGAAATACGACTTGAACGTCGCGACGATAGCCGAGTGGGACGTGATGCCCGAACTGTGTGATCTCCCGGCCATCGAACACGATCGACCCATCGGCAGCACTCGCAAGGCAGAGGATCGCGCGCCCGACCGTCGTCTTACCGGAGCCGGATTCGCCGACCAAGCCGAATCCTTGGCCGGCAGCGATTTCGAAGCTCACTTGCTTTACGGCATCAACGCTGCGCCCGCGACCGACCAGAATCCCGCGGTCCAACCGATAAGACACCGCCAAGTTGTGGACCTTCAATAGTGGGTCATGGGTCATGTGCGAACTCGAGCTCATCGGCGCGAATGCAGCGCACGCCGTTCTTCAATGGTATCGGCGCGGCCAAGCACTTTTCCCTCGCGTGCGGGCAGCGAGGAGAGAACCGGCAGCCTGTGGGCCAGTCCCACGGAGGAGGAACGGTACCTGGCACAGTCGGTAGATGTCCGACGCGCGCCTCATTACGGGGCGTTGCCGCCAGTAGTGCGCGCGAATACGGATGCTGCGGGCGAGTCAGGACGTCTATGGCGCTGCCCTCCTCGACGATTTCGCCGGCATACATCACGAGCACGCGATCGCAGGTCTCGGCGACCACACCCATATCGTGCGTAATCAGCAGGACCGCCATGTCGAACTTCAATGTGAGATCGCCGAGAAGGTCGAGGACCTGTGCCTGGATTGTAACGTCGAGCGCGGTGGTCGGCTCATCCGCCAGAAGGACTTTCGGTCCGCAACTCAACGCCATCGCGATCATCGCACGCTGGGCCATGCCACCGGAAAACTGATGTGGATAGTCATGAATTCGGCGAGCCGCATCCGGGATGCCTACGAGGCTGAGCAGCTCAACCGCGCGCTTCGCTGCATCCTGCTTGGAAAGACCCTGGTGCACTTGGAGCGGTTCGGCGAGTTGTTGGCCGATCGTATGTACGGGAGACAAGCCAGCCACCGAATCCTGAAAAATCATCGCGATCTCCGAACCACGTACTTTATTCAGTTCAGCGTCGGACATCGCTATTAGATTTTGATCGCCAAGCCTTATCTCGCCGCGCTTTATGATCCCTGGAGTCGGCACCAAGCCAAGAGTCGCTAAGCCTGTCATCGACTTGCCGCTGCCGGATTCGCCGACCAAGCCGACCACCTCACCGCGGCGCAAGCTAAATTCGACACCGGACAGAATCTCCATCGACCCTTTTTTGCCATAGGGGAAGGCCACGCACAGGTCCTTGACGTTGAGTACCTCCGCATCCGTTCTCGTAGTTCCGTTATTTCCGCCAAAATGGGTCAATGGTCGAGTGGACCTTGTGGTCTTGCGACGACGAAGTGCTTGCGAACGCTGGGTGCCCATCAGCGCATCACGCAAGCTGTCGCCGGCGAAATTAAACAGCAGCACGGCAAACATGATCGCCAACCCGGGTGGCAATGCCATAAAGGGCTGCATGGCTTGATACTGCCGCGCATCGTCGAGCATGCTGCCCCAATCCGGCGTATCGGCATTGAGACCCAAGCCGAGAAAACTCAGCATCGTGACGATCATGATCGCCGAGCCGAGCATGATGGCGGTCTCGACGATCAGCGGTCCGACGATATTTGGAAGAATCTCGCGAAACAATATTCTGGAGGACGCCAAGCCGCTAACGCGGGCGGCATCGACGTATAGAAGCTCGCGCTCGCGCAGTGCGAGTCCACGGGTGATCCGGATGAGGATGATTGCGAAAACGATTGCGACGGCAATAGCGATCTGATTTGCGCCTCGACCGAGTACTGCGATAACGGCAAGCGCAAAGATCAACGATGGGATCGATTGTAGGATGTCCATCGCCCGCATTGCCAGGCGGTCCCACCATCCGCCAAAGTAGCCAATCAGCAATCCAAACGGAATCCCAACGATGATAGCGAGTCCGACCGCTTCGAACGATGTCACCACCGCCGTCCTCGCGCCATAGAGCAGCCGCGAGAGCGAGTCCCGGCCGAGCACATCGGTGCCAAGCCAGTGCGTGGACGATGGTCCCTTCAGTCGGTGCGCAATATCGGCGAAGTTCGGATCGAACGGGGCGAGCACCGGAGCAAAGAGTGCCACTCCGATGAGTACCGCGATTCCAGCGAAGCAGATGACAGTGAGCGGTTGACCCAGCAGCCTCCACCGGAGACCCTTTCGGCTATCCCGAGCCATCGAGGAGTCGGCGGAGGGCTCCGCCACCTGAACGGCAACGTCAGTCATTGCGGGCGAATCCGTGGATCGAGAATTCCGAGCCCGATATCAATGAGGAGGTTGACGATGATCAACAACGTGGCAAACACCAGAATCGTCCCTTGCAACATCATAAAGTCGCTTGAGACGACAGCATTCACCATCAGCGTCCCGACACCTGGCAGGACGAACACCTTCTCAATCACAGGGCTCGTTGCCAACACGACAGCGGCTTGGATGCCGATGACTGGCAGGAGAGGGACAAGCGCATTCTTCAGTACGTAGCGTTTCACAATGAGTGATCGCGGAGTTCCTCGCGCACGGATGGCCTCAACGAAGGGAGAATCCATAACGTCGATTACGACGCCGCGCATGTGACGTCCGATCACGGCAGCTCCGTGTACCGAGAGCGCGAGACAAGGCAGAACAAGGCCTTGCGTCCAGTGCAGCGCGTTCTCCGATAAAGGCGTGTAGCCTGCGACGGGAAATAGCCGCCATGTTACGGCGAGCCAAAGCCCGAGAAGCAGCGCAAGCCAGAAGCCCGGTACCGCCAAAGCAAGGGAGACTCCGGACGTAACCAGGCGATCGACCCAGGTGCCAGGTCGCAGGCCGGCGATAAAGCCAAGGGTTATCCCAATAACGACCGCGAGGACTATCCCGCCGCTCACCAGCGACAACGTCACTGGCAATGCATCGGAGATCGATTGGCTTACCGGCCTGTGAGTGAAAATCGATTGACCGAAGTCTCCGACAAGGACGCCGCCGATCCAGGAACTGAATTGCACGGCCAAGGGTCTATCAAGCCCAAGTTGGCGCCTGAGTTCCTGTTTCTGCGCGGCGGTGGCGCCCTCACCCAACGCCAAAACCACCGGATCGGCTGGCGAGAGGCGAATCAAGCTGAAGGTGAAGCCCGCGACGAGAAGCAGCGATACGACAGACATCGCGAGCCGCAATGCAATAAGCCGTCTCATATGGGACGCTTCGTTCGCTGGGCCAAGTGCCTCTTGTGGGGATAATCTACGGTGCGAGCTTCACCTCGTTGTAGCGGAGCGCGGACGGGTGCAAAACCGTCGTGGGCAAATCAGGAATTTTCTTCGGATCGTATGCCCACGTCGTCTCCTGCTCGAAAAAGCCGCAGTCGAGCGCGTGATCGTGGATGTACTGTGTGGCCTCCTGCCATATCTTGTTCTGCGCCTTTTCGTCCGTCTCGGCGAGCGCGCGCTTGGCGATCGCATCAAGCCCTGGCACGTCAACATGGAACGGGTTGCCGGTTCCGCCAGGGCCGAAACGAAATTGATAATAGTCGAGAGGCCCTAGGTTTTCTGTGGCGCTTGAGTTGATCTGGAGAGGATATTTGTCCGACTGGTAGTAAGTGAAATATTGGCCGGTCGTCATAAGCTGCGGCTTTGCGTCGATGCCGATCTGCCGGAGTTGCTGGGCGAACAACGTCATAACATTCCGGTTGCCGGGGTACATCGGAAGGATGAAGGAAATCGTCGGATTGCCGGCAGCAGCCATGTATTTCTTTGCCGCCACAACATCATGCGGATACGCATGCACATTGGGATTGTAGCCTGGCTGCCCCGGAGGAAATTTTTGCGAGACAGGCGTCGCATACCCGTCATATCCGGCCTCGGTGAGAGCTTTCATATCCGCCGCAAGGCAAATCGCCTTACGTACGTTTTCGTCGGCAAAGGTTTTCTTCCGATCCAGAAATAAGATGTGCTGGACGAGCGTCGGCGTGGCCTTGAGTTTGAACCCGGCAGCCTTGGCGGCGGGAAGCTGTGAAGTGCTGAGCTCGGCTGCTTGGACATAGCCGGCGACCAGCGCGTTCAGTGCGACGCTGGGGTCTTGAAGAACATGGACGACGATCGACTTGACGCCCACGTTTTGGGGCGCCCAGTACCGGTCGAAATAATGAAATACTTCCTTCGTCCCGAGCTGAGACGCCCCCGCGTCATATGTCCAAGGACCCGTTCCGCCGTCCTTGGTCCAGGCCCCGCTCTCTATGATTTTCGGCGAAACCATAAAGGCGCCCCGACTCGCAAGCCGGTGCAGCATTGTCGGTGCCTGTTCGCTCAATAGGAAACTTACATGTGTCGGATCTTTCACGACTATCTTCGACACGATTGCGAAGCCGGCAGCCCACTGAGATCCTGAATTCTTAATCCACTCGATGTTCTTCTTGACCGCTTCCGCGTCGAATGGCGTCCCGTCGTGGAAAACGACTCCGGATCGGAGGGTCAAATCAAGTTTGGTGGGTGTTAAATGCCAAGCGGTCGCAAGACCTGGCTGGATAGTGAACCCATCCGGGGCAACCTTCACGAGGCCCTCGTAGACGATCCCTGTATATGTCGTGTTTGGCTTGACCAGCGGATTCCAGTTGTTGAGCTGGATTTTCGTGCCGTAGTGCAGTGTTCCTTTCGGTCCGGAGCCGTAGGCGCTACCCGCGCATAGGGCTAATACACCCGCTGCAGCCGCGATATTCTTCAGAAACATGACTTCTCCCCCTTAACTCATGTCTTTGCACGTATTTCGCACGTCTTGAGACGCTTGTTCGCCAACCGGCTCGATCTTCACCTGTCCAAGCGTGATACGTCCCGGCGGTTTTGAATAGTCTATTTGTTCAGCCGCCTAAGTCCCTGATTCGTCGCGGATCATCGGGCATCCGTTCACGATACTGAACAACTAAACGATTCATCGTGCTTGTCTAAAAGGTCGGTGGCGTGCAGGCGCTGACGACCTCGCAGGGGCAATCGCCGACATTGCGGAAACGATGCGGCAGCCGGCTATCGAAGAAATAGGCCTCGCCCGCCGAGAGTATCCGACGCTGATTTTCGGCGGTAACTTCCAACCGGCCTCTAACAATGACGCCACCTTCCTCACCCTCATGGGAAAGCATAATTCGGCCCGTATCGGCGCCTGGCTCATAGCACTCCTTTAAGATCTGCAACTTCCGCTCGATGAGGTTCCCCCCGACTTGAAGGTATGAAATTGGCCCTTTGCCAATCTCCAAAAATTCGTCGGCACGCCAAAACAGCTTGTCCGCCTTGGTCGGCGACAGCGCAAAAAATTCAGAAAGCCCGATCGGAATCCCGTCGAGAACACGCTTCAACGCTCCGACCGAGGGGTTCATCCTGTTCGATTCGATCAGCGAAACGGTCGCGTTGGTGACTCCCGCACGCCGCGCCAGTTCGCGCTGCGAGATCCTCTTTTGACTTCGAATGAAACGTAGTCGCGCACCGACATCGACCGTCATGGCCCGCACATTTTCTAGTGTTCACAATTCTGCACATTTTCGTTGAGGCTGCTAGCGGAATCAAGCCCTTATATGTCGAAAGAAATAGTCTGTTCAGCTACTTGCGCGCGTGCGACGCTATTTGTGCATACCGGCAGCAACCAACAGCCTGGACGGAATCATGAACACCGCTACGCGCGCCCTTCGCAACGATCTCGATCTCGGGGCCTATTGGATGCCCTTCACCGCCAATCGCCAGTTCAAGGCCGCACCCCGCCTGTTTAGTGGGGCGAATGGTGTGTTCTACCGGTCAGCCGATGGGCGCGAAGTAATCGATGGCTCTGCCGGACTATGGTGTGTGAATGCCGGCCACGGGCGCACCGAGATTGCGGCAGCGGTTGCCCAGCAACTCCTGGAACTCGACTATGCACCGTCGTTTCAGATGGGCCACCCCAAAGCATTCGACTTTGCTTCTCGTCTAACGAAAATCGCGCCGGAAGGATTCAACCACGTCTTCTTTACCAACTCCGGATCGGAGTCGGTCGACACCGCACTCAAGATTGCGCTTGCTTATCACCGGGCAAGGGGTGAGGGACAACGCATGCGTCTGATCGGCCGTGAGCGCGGTTATCATGGCGTGGGCTTCGGCGGCACATCGGTCGGCGGCATGGTTGCCAACCGGCGCGCATTCAGTACGCTTCTGCCGGGTGTCGATCATCTGCCGCACACGCACAATCTTGACGCCAATGCATTCTCGCGCGGGCAGCCGGCGTGGGGCGCGCATCTGGCTGATGCGTTGTCAAGTATCGTCGCGCTACATGGCGCCGATACCATCGCGGCCGTGATCGTCGAACCGGTTGCGGGTTCGACTGGGGTGCTGGTACCTCCTGTCGGCTATCTGAAAACGTTACGCGCGATTTGCGATAAACATGGGCTTTTGCTGATCTTCGATGAGGTTATTACCGGTTTCGGTCGCCTGGGAGCGCCGTTTGCCGCGCAATTCTTCGGCGTCACTCCGGACATCATCGTGACCGCAAAGGGCATCACAAACGGCACCGTCCCGATGGGTGCGGTATTCGTGCATGACCGCATTCACGACGCCTTCATGCAGGGGCCGGAAGCGATGATTGAACTTTTTCACGGCTACACCTATTCCGGCCATCCGATCGCCTGCGCGGCGGGTCTTGCGACGCTCGATATTTACGAGCGGGAAAATCTCCTCACGCGCGCAAACACTGTTTCCGATAAATGGGCCGATTCCCTGCATTCGTTGCGTGACCTGCCAAACGTCATCGATATCCGTAACATCGGCCTTATGGGCGCGATCGAACTGGCCAGCCGTCCGAATTTTCCGGGCGCACGAGGCTATGAAGCGATGGTGGCCGCGTTCAATAACGGATTGTTCTTCCGCACATCGGCTGATGTGATTGCGATGTCGCCACCGCTGACGGTCGACGAAGACCACATCGACCGTATCACCAATGTGTTGCGCAAAGTTCTTCCAACCATCAAATGATTCTTGATCATGCGCAACAGCTTGCCCCTCCCAATCATCCGCCCCGCTCATGCGGATTGATCGACAAGCGGTCTGCAAGTTTAGTCTTCAAGCAGGTACAAGCCTTCAAGAAGTAAGTACGAGCAGTGTTTCCGGGGAGGGCGGCAAATGGTGAACCGCCAGCCGCCGGAACCCAGCTTTCATCGCCATTTCCTCAATTTCATCTGCGGTATAGGCGTCGCCCCGCGGCGTGGTGCCGAGCATGAAAAAGGCAAAGAAGGCCGCGGTGGGCGGTGAAATTCGATCGGGGTTGGGCACGAATTCGACGATTAGGACCGATCCGTCGGTTGCCAGCGCGGCCTTTGCCTTGCGAAGCAAACTGATGCATTCGCTCCGGTCGAAGTTGTGAAGGAAATTCGCGAGAACGACGCAGTCGAAATTCGTGCCCCAATCGAGCTGAAACGCATTGCCGGCCAGTTCGTGATAACCTGCCTGGACGCCCGCCCGTACAGCGTTGTTGCGGGCCAGTGCAAGGACCTCCGGCCAATCGATTGCGGTGACCTCCGTACCCGCCAACGCCTTCGCGATCTCGATTCCATAAAAGCCAGGGCCGGCCGCGACATCCAATATCCGGGCCGGCTGAGTTCTCCTTGCCGTAACGTAGGCGGCCAAACGTTTTGCGGTCGGAACGGCATGCGGCGCTATGGCTTCGGCAAAGGCGGTCCAGATAGAATGGCTCGGCGTAACGGTGGCAAGCCCAAGCGCGCCACCGTTGTGCACGAAGCCTGCAGGGTTATCGAGCATGAGCGACACGATAGATGGTGCCGCGAGGAAATCGATGATACTGTTGATTGCCGCGGGAGAAGACTCGTCGAGGAACACGCGAGAGGTGAGCGTCAATGAATAACTTGATCCGCTTTTCTCCAACAAACCCATGACGCAAAGCGAATCGCAGAGGATGCGCAGGCCCCGTTCCGAGGCGCCTGTTTCGATGGCCAATTCCGACGTCCGCTGAAGCCCGGCGCCGATCAATGTGAACAAACCTAGCCGGATCGCGGCGACGATCGCCGCCGTCCTTTGATATCCGGTAACTGCGTCCATCACGAGCTTGATGGACGGCTGCGCGGAATTGGAGGCGTTGAGGAGAGCGCTATTGTGGAATCGCATAAGATGAACGCTGCGGTTCTGTCTCCTGGAGCAAGCGCAATTTCAGATGCTCGGCGAGCTTGCCGACATGCTCGGTCAAGCTCCCGTAATGCCCGCCCGGCAGCGGCACGACCTCGAGACCGGGAAGCAAACGGCCCCAGCCGCTGCCGCCGTAATCGCCGGAATAATAGACAGCTCGGATATTGATCGGAGCGGGCCGGTAGCGCGCCATGGCGGATTGATGCTGCAAATAGACGGCCGGCCCACTGGGCGCGGGTGGATACGAGGGATCGCCATCTTTCGAGATGCGGCTCGGATTCCGCCGCGCATTCATGCCAGCCCGGAAATAGGCGCGCTTTTCGGCAAAGGAGAGGCGAGAGGCCTTCTCGGCACGAGCCAGCCAGCGCCAAGCCAAAGTAGGGAGCTGTTCGGAAACGCGGCCGAGCGCAGGGAGCAACTTCTGCGGTATGGGATGCAGGCTGAGAGACGGCGAATCGATGAGGATCAGCGTTTCGATCTTCTGGCCCGCACTCTTCAGCCGTCGTGCGGTCTCGAAGGCGACGACGGCGCCATTGCAAAAACCGCCGAGCCGATAGGGGCCCTCCGGCTGCTCCTCCCGAAGCGCCAGGAGTCGCTGCGCCGCCATGGCTTCGATGGTTGATGGAACAGGTTCTCCGTTCACCCCATGCGGGGGAACGCCGATAATCGGTTGCTCGGGTCCGAGCAGGCGCGCGAGGCGGACGAGGAAGTATGGAGAATTCCTCTCGTAGTCTCCGTGGAAGAACAGCAGTGGCCTCCGGGTACCTGTAGCGTTGAGGCGAAGCAGCGAGCCGGTCGAATCGTGAACCGGTTCGCTCAGCCGCGGCAGCAATTGTCGCACGGTCGCCGCCTCGAACAGCAATGACTTCGGCGCGGCATGCCCGATCAGGCGCTCGATTTCGAGGAGAGCTTGGACGGCCAGCAGCGAGTCTCCCCCACGCTCGAAGAAATCGTCGTCCGGACCAATATCCTCCGACTGTAGCAGGCGCCGCCACAGTGTGAGCAAGCTTGCCTCTAGCTCATGCGTCCGCGGCTGCTGCGCGTCAGTGGCCGGTCGATCAAGGGCTTGAGCCGAGGACTTTGATTGCACGGCTGCGAGCTGTCCGCGGAGTATTTTTCCCATCCGGTCTTTGGGCAGGGCATCGAGTGTCAAAACTCGCCGGGGAATCTTGAACGGTGCAAGGCGGTGGGCGAGGAAGCTTCGCAGTTGCTGCGGTGTGGTCGTGGCGCCGGCGCGCAGAACCACGGCGGCCATTGCATCTTCGACGAGTCGCGGGTGCGGTATTGCGAAGGCCGCAGCTTCGGCGACGTCGGGGTGCTGTAGAAGCGCGAACTCGATCTCGAACGGTGAAATCTTTTCACCGCCCCGATTGATGAGCTCTTTGATCCGTCCATGCAGCGTCAGGAAGCCATCAGCATCAAGGCTGCCGATGTCGCCGGTGCGGAACCAGCCGTCGACGAAGCTGGCGCGGTTCGCGTCCGGATTTTCGAGATAGCCGGCGGTCAATGTCGGGCCGGTGACGAGGACTTCGCCCCGTTCGCCTGTCCCGATCTGTCGCCCGTCCTCGTTCACGATTTTGAGGATGCCTGGCCAGGGGCGGCCACAGGTCCCTGCTTTGTTGAAACCCGGGCCCGGGAGATTGGCAGCTATCTGGGCAGCCTCGCTCGAGCCGTAATGATCCAAGATGGGAATGCCGAACGTATCCTCTATGCGTTCGCGCACGTCTCGGCCGATGAGAGTCCCTCCCGATAACATGAAGCGGAGATTATGCGTTGGCGCGTCGGGACGCCTGCGCGCTGCCTCCAGCAGCGCACGATACAGAGGCGGGGCAGCCGAAGTCCACGTCGGCCTGAGATCATCCAACCACTCGTCTAGATCGATCGCGCTGGGGTCGGATGGGATGGCGATGCTGCCGCCCGTGAGCAGGGGCGTGAATACCGCCACTTTGAGTCCATGAGAATAGTACGCTGGCGCAATGCTGAGGCAGCGGTCCTGGGGAGCAAAATGGAACCACGCTTGCATTCGTGCGGCTGCTGCCAGCATATTGCCGTGGCTGAAGGGTACGAACTTGGGTAATTGAGTGGTCCCCGAGGTTTGTAGGATGAAAGCGGCCGCCTCTTCTGTCGGCCGGCTGGCGACGGCCAAAGCCGAAGCACGGATGGGCTCGAGTTGAATTTCCAGCTTCTTTTGGCGCTTCGTTCGATTGGCTTCGATGATCGGGATGCCGCATTCCTCTGCTGCCGCACGTGCCGCGCACGAATCTCCTTTCCAACAGATCACGGCGCGCAGACGTAAGCTTTCGAAACGCAACGCAAGTTCTGTCGCCGTCAAGTTGGGGTCGATCGGCACGGCCGCGGCATGGCAGGCCACGCCCACCGTGGCGAGAATCGCCTCCGGCCTGGCTGTGATAGCGGTTGCGATCCGGTGTTGCGGATGAATTCCGGAAACCCGAAGGGCCACGCCGATCTCGTCGATTTGGCGCAGAAGATCCCGATAGCGGAGCGGGTCGTGCAAAGCCGAGACGACCGCGCTTTCATTCGGCTGCAGATCGGCCCAGTACCGTATCCTGTCACGTAGCGAATGCACGCTCGGCGCCAATGCTGGCGGCTGCCGGTCGTCATGTTTCGACCATTTGTCGGCGACCGGCCCCTCGAGGGCTCCGGCCATTGATTCGACGACGTCGAACTTCGTTTCGCCACGGCCCGGCCTGGATGGAGTTCCTGGATTCATTTCACGCGTCCGTGATGAGCACGTTATTGAACTATCCAACTCCAAACTCGCGTCATAGGGGTCCGGAAGGCGTAAACTGACGTGCTTCCGAAGTACCTCGGACCGGACCCTCTTCGTCATTCTGTGTTCCGTTCGACCCTGAAAGACGTGAACGCAACAGCTGAAGGGATGCAAAGACGAGGAAATAGGGAACGATCCGCGAATATCGTTTCCAGAGCCGGCGCGGCTCGCAAGCGAGCCGATAGAGCCATTCCAACCCGCTTCGCTGCATCCACGCGGGAGCCTGCGATTTCGTGCCTGCGAGGAAATCGAATGCTGCGCCGACGCCGATGAGGGCCGCTGCGTTCAGCCGGGCGGCATGCGATGCCATCCAGAGCTCCTGCTTCGGTGTGCTCAGGCCAACCCAAACGATGTCCGCTTCGGCAGCATTGATTCGATCAATGACGGCCGCGTCCTCGGCCGGCGTCAGATCACGAAACGGCGGCGTCAGGATCCCGGCTACTTGCAGTTCGGGATGGCGGCTCTTGAGCGCCGCCACTAGGCGCTCTGCGACGCCGGGAGCGCCGCCGTAGTAGAATTGACGATAACCGTTCGTTGCCGAGAGCTCCGTTAGCTTCCGCATCAGATCGGGTCCGTAAACCCGAGAAACGGTTTTGAACCCGAGGCGGTGCGCCATGAAGACGAGCGGCATGCCGTCGGGCGTCACCAAACCCGCCTTATTGTGAATGTCGCGCAAGCGTTGATCGTGCTGGCTCTCCACGATCCCATGCACGCCCGTGATGCAAACGTAATTCGCCCGGCGAGGCCTGCGCAGGATCCAGCTTTCGATGAATGCGGTCGCGCTGTCCAAGGTGATTGCGCTGACGCCGACGCCCAGGATGAAGGCCCGGGCGGGCAGTTGCGGCGAATTTTCAGAAATCTCTGTCGACATGCTGTGTCGACCTTTCTCGCAAATTGAACCCCGGCAGAGGGAGGTTCGCGGCGGGGCGACGGGTGAGCAATTCGGCTTTGGGGGTATTCAATTGGCACTCCACCCCGGAGCCCCCGGCCAAATGCGGTACCCCCTTTTTTGCCCCTGCTCGCCGTATTCTCGTATCGGAGATGAACGAGCGGCTGCGTAGTGTCGCGACTCGACGCCATTGCACGGGACGGACATGAAACGGCTTACCCTGTTAAGGTGTGTTCTCATTGCCTTCGGTCTTGCGCCAATCCTCGCGAATCCGGCTGCATTTGCGGCAGATAAGGCGGCACCGGCGCAAGCGGCCTTGCCGGCGGTAAAACCCGCGGCGGATGTCTATCGGCTCGCACCTGGCGACAGGATCAATGTCGCCGTTTTTGGCTACCCAGATTTTACCAGCCAGCCCACCATCGACCAGAGCGGCCAGGTGAGGCTGCCGATCATCGGGGAGATTCATGCGGCTTCGCTGACGGTGGACGAGCTCGAGCGCCGGGTCGCGCACGAACTGGCGAACGGATATGTGAATCATCCGGTGGTTACCGTCACAATCACCGAGTATCGTCCCATTTACGTGCTCGGCCTAGTTCGCCGGCCCGGTGTCTTTCCGTACCGGCAAGGACTTTCGGTTCTTAGCGCCATAGCCGCGGCGGGCGGGATCGGAACGGCGGAAAGCGTACGCGGCACATTGAGCGCCGATGTGCTCCAAGCGGAGGAGCGCGTTCATCAACTCGAAATTCAACGTGCCACGACCCGGATCCGGCGGGCGCGCCTCAACGCTCAATTGAACGGCAAGCAAACCGTCGACTTCCCAGACCTGTCTGAGAGTAGTCTGGATCCCGTGCAATTCGCGCAACTCATCGAGAACGAAAAGCGCGCCTTCCAATCGGAACGAGATGCGGAAAAGCAGGAAGCCGACTCGCTGCAGTCGCAAATCCCCTCGCTCCGCGCCGAAATCGCCTCGCTGAAGGATCAGCAGAAGCTGGAGCAACAGCAGCGCGATCTCAACCATCAGCTGGTCGCGTCATACGAAAAAATGATGGGAAACGGCCTGATCCGAAAGCCGAACTACATCGAGGTCAAGCGCGAGGAAGCAAGGATCGACGAAAACATCGAGCGGCTACGCTCGAGTGTTCTCAGAGCCGATCAGGCGATCGGCGATACACAGTTCAGAATCGAACAACTCCACGACACCTACCGAAGGCGGGTGATAACCGAACTGCAGCAGACCGATCAGACGCTGCTCGGCCTGAGTGTGAGTCTGCCGGCGGCGCAGCGGCTGCGAGCAGAGCGGATGCGACAACTGGGGCTGCTAACGGCAAACGAGGCAGCCGAGCCCTCCGTAACCGTGGTCCGAGCGAGCGGTAAGACGGTAGTCAAGCTGGCGGCAGCCGGTGCTTTCAAGATCGAGCCGGGCGACGTGGTGGAGGTGGGACCCCTCACGGCGCCGACGCTCGCCACGGCTAGCGCCGCGGAGCCGGCCAATCAATTAGCTGCGCCGGGTATTCCGGTCGCCAGGGGAGGTAAACATGACAACGATTAGGCCGCTGGTGCTGTGCGGCGGTGCGGGCTCTCGGCTATGGCCAGCCTCGCGCGACACGCTGCCGAAGCAGTTCGCGCTGTTACTCGGTGAACGCTCGACTTTCCAGCAGACGCTCCTGCTCACTTCCGGGCTGGGCTTCGGGCGCCCGTTGATCGTCACCAATCAGACGCACCGTTTCCTCGCCGAGCAGCAACTCGCTGACCTCCGTATTGACGCCGATCTGATGATAGAGCCTGTACGCCGCGATTCCGGCCCAGCGATCGCGGCAGGCTGCCTGGCTATCGCACGCGAAAACCCGAGCACGCTTGTGCTCGTGCTGGCCTCCGATCACATCATACAGGATGCAGCGGCTTTTCATGCCGCGGTAATGGCAGGTGTTCCGGCAGCGCAGCGAGGCTGTATCGTTACCTTTGGTGTGGAGCCAACGCACCCGGAGCCGGGCTATGGTTACATCGAGCCCGGTGAAGCCGTGACGCCAGGTGTCGATTCCGTGGTGCGCTTCGCCGAGAAACCTGATGTCGAGACGGCCGGTTGCTATATCGCATCAGGCTACCTGTGGAATTCGGGAAATTTCCTGACGCGGGCCGATACGCTTGTTGAGGATTACCGGCGGTTCGATCCCGAGACGATCGCCGCGCTTGAATCGGTGGTCGAAATTGCTCCGGCTGGCTGCCATGCGATCGTCTTGAGCGCCGGCTACGGGCGAGCGCAGGCGCAATCGATCGATTACGCACTGATGGAAAAGACGGACAAGGCCGCCGTCGTTCCCTTGTCCTGCGGTTGGTCCGATATCGGCTCTTGGGATTCGCTATGGGCCATCGGGCCGCATGACCCGGCGGGCAATGTGCTGAGCGGCTCGGTTGAACTGATCGGATCCCGAAACTGCTATGCCTCGTCAAACGGGCCGCTGACTTCCTTGGTGGGATTGAGCGATATTGTCGTGGTCGCCAATGACGATGCCGTGCTGGTCGCGGATCGCAAGAAATCCGGTGATGTCAAGCGGCTGGTGGAGCAGCTCCGCCGCAACGGCCGCAGTCAGGCCGACGCGCACTCGCGCGTGCACCGCCCCTGGGGCTGGTATCGGGTGACCGACTCGGGACGCGAATTCCAGGTCAAGCGAATTCATGTGAATGCTGGCGGGCGGCTGTCTTTGCAAAAGCACCGCTATCGTTCGGAGCATTGGGTCGTGGTGCAGGGAGAGGCAACGGTCACCGTCGGCGCGCGACGGGCGCTCCTACGTCCAAATGAGCACGTTCAAATCCCGCTCGGCGCCGTGCACCGCCTCGAAAACCTGGGAACGGAACCGGTCGAATTGATCGAGGTTCAGAACGGATCTTATCTCGGCGAGGATGACATTATCCGCCTCGAAGACGTCTACGACCGCACCTGAGCACGCGTGGGCTCCCGACCACCCAAAAGGAGTAGCCCGCTATCGGTCTCGTCCGCCGACCGTTTCAATGTATTCAAAGACCTACTGTTTTCGCGACTGAACCGATGCGGCTAGCGGGAGTGTCCGGATGCATGCGCCTCAACAACTTGAACTGATTGGCGCGCAAGCGCTCCAGCGCAATTGGGATACTCCAACCTTTGAGGCTAAGACTCACAATGAGCAAGTCGCGATCGGATTTATACGAGTGCTTGCGCGCAACTGGGGCTGGATCGCGGCCGGCGTTCTTCTCGCGCTTGCTTTGGCTACGGCCTATTTGCGCTTCGGCCCCCGGAGTTACATTGCGGAGTCCGTGATCCGCCTCAACTTCGAATCCTCGCCGGGTGCAAATGCATCATCCACGCCGCGGGTCGCGCTTGATGCCGCCGCGGTGGTCGAGAGCGAGGCGCGCATGGTGCGCTCGCGCAATGTTGCGGAAAAAGTCGTAACACGCCTGCACCTCGCCGATGATGCGGAGTTCGGCGGTCCGCCTGGCCTGATATCGCGTGCGATCAATGCGATCATGCATCGCCCGTCCACGATGGAAGAAAATGCATCCGGCGCGCCGGCGGGTGGCGCAACGGACGATACTCGTTTCGACCGTGCCGTTGCGAGGGTCATGGGTAGCACGACGGTCGAGAATGACAACAAGTCGTATCTCATCGGCGTCAAATTCCACTGGTCTTCGCCGAAAACGGCGGCCACTTTGGCCGCTGCCATTGCGGAAGAATATCTACGCGAACGTCAAGTTCAGAGTTTGCTGGCAGCCAAGGCTGGCCTCCAATCGGAATTGACGCAGCTTGGGCTGCGGCTCGGGACCCGGCATCCGACCTACGTCGCGACGGAGGCGAAGTTGGCCGAAGTCGACCGCCGCATCGCCGAACGGAGCACCGCGTCCGATCCGGTCGAATCCGCAGCGATCGGCGACTTCTCAGCGGACATCGCCATGCCCGCGCAGGCGCCGCCAATTCCGGCCTCGCCCAAGCCGAAGGTGGTCTACGGTCTCGCTCTGCTGGCCGGCATCATGATCTCTGGGCTGCTGGTGGTATTACGTCAGCGCTATGACACGCGTCTGGATAATGAATGGACGCTGTCGAGCCGGCTGGGCATTCGCTGCTTTGGCGCCATGCCCGCTGCCAGATCGATTGGCTTGCGCCGGTTGCGCGCGGCAATTTTTGAAGGGGTTCGCTCGATCGCCATTGCCGCGGGATTCGACGTGAAGGCGCCAAGCTGCCGAGTGGTGGTCGTCGCCTCTAGCCTGCCGGATGAGGGAAAGACGCTCTTTTCATCCACCCTTGCCGCGGTCATGTCCGAGTCAGGCCAGCGCGTGCTGCTGCTTGACGCTGTTCCGGACGCGAAAGGCAAAAAGTTTTCTTCGCCTACGGGCACTCAGCAGAGCACCAACGCCGCGGGACCGATTGTCGATGAAACGGGGACATCGCTTTACCGCAGCGCCTTCGTGCGCAATCGCACGGCCATCGTAACAGGCGAGTCATTTGACCGCTATCTCGCCGAAGCGCGCGAGGTCTATGACCTTATCGTCGTAAAGGCGCCGCCCGTGTTGATGCTGTCCGATGCGGCTCACTATTCGCGCCGGGCCGACGCGGTCATCCTGCTGGTGCGCTGGCGCAAAACGCCGGCGCCGGCGGCGGCGGAGGCCATCCGGCGGCTGGACGCTGCCGGCGTGAGCATTTCGGGGGCGGTTCTGTCGAACGTCCGGCTGAAACGGAGGGGAGCCAGCTACGTGCGGGATCAAAGCTATTATCTCGCGAAGTACAGGAAGTTCTACTCCGCGATCGCATCATAACCACGACAGGTTTCCGCGTGCTTCAGCGGTTGTCCATCGAGTCCGGCATGTTCGGCCGCGTCCATTTCTTCCGGGCCTCCTGGACTTTGATCGACCAGGGCGTCGTCAGCGTAGGTTCGTTTACGGTGAACATCGTGCTGGCGCGGCTTTTGCCGCCCGCGGACTACGGCACATTCGCGGTGATCTTCGGCGCACTGCTTATGCTGCAGGTGTTCAATACAACGCTCATCTTTTATCCAATGACCATCCGAATTGCCGCGCCAGGCTCGGATAGCCGCGAATTGATGGGCGCGAGTTTCGTTCTTTTGCTCGGATTGCTTATCCCTCTGTCGGCCGCCATAGCCATCGGCCTGTTGCTGTTCCGCGAGGGCGGTCTCGTCGTGCCGATCGTGTCCTGGTTCATCGCCTGGCAGCTGCAGGAAACCTTTCGACGTGTGCTCTTTTCCGATTTTCGTCATCGCGCGGCGGTGATCGGCGACGGCGTGAGCTATCTCGGCCAGGCGCTTGGCGTCATTCTGCTCGCCACCTCCGGCGCCATGACCCTGACAGGGGTGTTTTTCATCCTCGCGGGGACGTCCGCCTTGGGCGGCGCCATCCAATTCGTGCAGATCAAAAGGGGCTGGCATTGGCCAAAGAAGCTGATCGCCACCGCCAAGGATTATTGGTCGATCGGGAGCTGGTCGCTTGCGAGCAGCCTGACCACTGCCGTCCGCGTCAATGGACTCATCTGGTTGATCGGCGTTGCGGCGACGCGGGTGGAGGTGGCCCAGTTTCAAGCGGCGTTGAATGTAATCAATGTCGTCAATCCGATCATGGTCGGACTGTGCAACATCATTCCGCAGACGGCGGCGCAGGCATCCGACGCAGGTGTGGCCGGCGCGTGGCGCGCCAGTCGCTACTACGCGTGGATCGGATTCTTGCCCACCTTGCTCTATTACGCATTCATACTCACCAGCCCGGAAACGATGCTCACCGTCTTCTACGGTTCACATTCGCCATACACGTCCGCGGAGGCCGCTGTACAAGTCCTCGGGGCCGCTTTCATCCTGAATTACATGTCGGAAATGTTCTGCTCCTTCCTGCACGGGATAAGTTTGCCGCGCGTCGCACTCAATATCAATCTGCTGGGACTAATTGCGATCGTGCTTGTTTTCATCCTTCTGTTCCCTGCAGCCGGCTGGATGGCTGCGGCATTTGCATTGGTGGTCGCCAATGCAATGCGGCTCTTTCTCTCCCTCATTACGCTCAAACGGTTGATATCCAATGCCGACGTCAGACCTCTCTGAGTCCCGGCTCGCTGTTCCAATGGCCGCTGCGTTGCCGCTCGATTTACACGACCGCTTCTTGCGTCTGCTGCTCTGTCTTCTGGTCGGCTACGCCTGCTTCGGCAAAGGTTTTGCTTATCTCGGATTTCCGCCCTTCTTTGTAGGCGAAAGCGTGTTGCTGATCGGCCTGATCGTGCTGATGCGGACCAAGTGCCTGCTGGCTACGACGGCCTCGCTGCCGAGCCTCGTAATGTTTGCGCTGATGAGCATGGTCGCCGCGCGGGCCCTCTATGACTTCCCACGCTATCATTTCGACGCCTTGCGGGATAGCGTAGTTGCGCTCTATGGCCTCTTCGCGCTGATACTGGCGGCTCTCATCATCGAGAAGCCGCGGCGCATCGGAGAGATGATCGGCTTCTATCGATGGTTTGCCGCCGTTTACGTCATCGTCCCCCCTCTGGCGATGGCCTTCGGTTCGAGCTTCGGCAGCAAGTTGCCTGGTTGGCCCGGCTCGAACTTCCCGCTCGTGACCTTGCGCGCGGGCGAACTGGCAATCCACCTTGCCGGCGTCGCGATCTTCACGCTGCTCGGCTTCCGCCGGGCGGGCTGGTTATGGAGCATGATGCTCGTCATCGGCGTGGCGATTGTCTTTGCGCTCAATCGGGGCGGTATGCTTGCGTTCGCCATACCGGTGGCCGTTGCCGTGCTCTTCTCCGGAAGCTGGCGCCACGTCCGTCGCTGGACTCTGGTCGCGGCCCTCTTCGGTACGGTTGCCTTGGTTGCCCATGTGAAGGTGAACGTGGAAGGGGCGCGTGATATCGATGTGGCGCAACTTGCAGCCAATATGACCAGCATTATTGGCGGTTCAAAAAGAGGCAATCTCGGCGACACCAAAGAATGGCGGCTCGATTGGTGGAAAACGATCATTGGTTACACGATCGACGGAAATCTGTTCTGGACCGGGCGCGGCTTCGGTCCCAATTTGGCGCTGACCGACGGATTCGGGGGCGCACGCCGGAACGGTGTTGCGCCACTGCGCAGCCCGCATAGCGTTCATATGACCTTTCTCGCCCGCACCGGCGTGCCTGGTCTTTGTCTATGGCTGGCGCTGCTCGCGGTTTGGTTCGCGACGATGTTCCGGAATGCGCTCGTCGCCTGGCGGCGTGACCCCCTATGGGGACGGTTCTTTGTCTTTGTGGCCTGCTACGCCCTGGCCGCGCTCGTGGACGCGAGCTTCGACGTCGCGATCGAGGGCCCCATGGTCGGTATATGGTTCTGGTCGTTGATTGGTATCGGATTGGGCAGTTCGATGGTCTACTGGTCGAAATATCCGCGGCGCTCGGCTTTGCGCTTGTCTCCCGCCGGTCTGCTTCCGGCAGCCTTCCTGGCCATCCTGCTGGCCGGCGCAATGCCGGGCGCCAGAGCGCAGGCGGCGGAACCGCCGATGCGAAGCATCAGTAATCCTGACGGATCGTGTCTCTCGATCAAGGACAGAAACAACGTCGTGATCGAGAACATGCATATAGGCCCCTGCGGCAAGTATGGCATCGATATTTTCAACAGCCATCACGTCGTCGTTCGGAATGTCACCATCGAACATACGGGCCTGAGCGGAATCCTGGTGCTGCAGTCCTCAGACGTCACCATCAAGCACAACACGATCTCCGACACGATCAGCGGCGTCTCGGTAGGGGATTCGCAACGGCTAACCGTGAGCTGCAACCATTTCCGCAACCCGCGAGGGCCGATTCCGCGCGGTCAGTTCGTGCAGTTCGGCGACGTGCACGGCGGCGGCAACAGCATCAGCTGCAATATCGGGGTCAACGAGCCGGGCAAAGGGCAACCCGAAGACGCGATCAGCATTTATCGTTCGTCGGGGATACCGGGCGACCCGATCAAGATCGAGCGAAACAGGATCACCGGCGGCGGCCCCAGTCTGTCCGGCGGCGGCATCATGCTGGGCGATTCGGGTGGCTCATATCTTCTGGCGCGCGACAATATTCTGCAGGATCCGGGGCAATACGGGATCGGCGTGGCTGGCGAGCACGATATCGCGGTGATCGGCAATATCGTTGTGGCGCGCAAGCAACCCTTCACCAATGTCGGCATTTCGGTATGGCGTCAGCAGCCGCCCGCATGCCAGAATATCACGGTTGCCGACAATTTGGTGCATTGGATATCGAAATCGGGACGTCCCAATCCGTGGTGGAAGGGGCCGCACTATTGCGGGTTGATCAAAGGGCTGATCACCAACAACTTCAATGCCAGCCCAGGCGTGATCGAGCAGCGCGAGAGTGAAATCCATTGCGGCTGCGGCGGAGACGCGCAGAAGTGATGAATATCCCGCTATCCTGAACTGCAGCCGTAAAATTCCGTTCGGACTACTCCCTCTTATTGCTTGAGAGCGAAGCCGCTCGTCACGACGATCGGTCTCGCACGTTGCACGAAGGGAGACTGCGAAATGGCAATAGCGAACAAGCCCTGGGCTCTGGTCACCGGAGCGGGCGGTTTCATCGGCCACCATCTGGTGTCGTATCTCAAGGCGAACGGCTGCCGCGTCCGGGGGGTGGACATCAAGCGCCCCGAATTCTGCGACAGCGATGCGGACGAGTTTTTTCTACTCGATCTGCGCAATCCAGAGAGTTGCCTGCTCGCGACCAAGCACATGGAATTCGCTTATCATCTGGCTGCCGACATGGGCGGCATTGGATACATCACCGCATCGCATGCCGGCATTGCGTGGAACAACTCCATGATGAATCTGCACATGCTGGAGGCGGCGCGGACGAACAATGTCGGGCGTTTTCTGTTTTCGTCGTCGGCGTGCGTCTATCCGCATGGGCTGCAGAATCAGCCGGATGTAACCCCTTTGCGCGAGGAAGACGCCTTTCCCGCCGAGCCGGAAGAAGGCTACGGCCTCGAAAAGCTCTATATGGAGAAGCTCTGTCAGTATTACATGGAGGATTACGGCCTGCCGACGCGAGTCGTCCGCTTCCACAATGTCTACGGCCCGCTTGGTACCTACGATGGCGGCCGTGAAAAGGCGCCGGCCGCCATGTGCCGCAAGGTGGCGCGAGCGCCGGATCCGGGCGAGATCGAGGTTTGGGGCGACGGCAAGCAGACTCGATCTTTCATGTATATCGACGACTGCGTCCAAGGCATTCACCGGCTCATGCTTTCGGATTACGCGCAGCCGCTCAACCTTGGCACCGATGAACTGATCAGCGTCGACGGGCTCGCCAAGCTCGTCGCCAAGACCTCCGGGAAGTCGATTTCCATCGTGCACGACCTCTCGAAACCGCAGGGGGTACGCGGCCGCAACAGCGACAACACCCGTTTACGTTCCGTGCTGAAGTGGGAGCCGCGCACGACGATCGCCGAAGGCATTCGTCCGACCTACGCCTGGATCGCCGAAGCGGTAGCTGCCGAAATGGAGCAGATGCCGGTGGAGCACGTCGTGGCCGCCGAATAGGCCGCCAGGACCGCACTGCCCGTACTTTCAGACGGAGCCGGAGCGCATGTTTGAGCACGCGGGCCTTGGCCCTGATTCGCCGCGGCCGGCGGGATCGCTTTTTCGGCCAAGCCTGCGGACTCCGGAGATACTCTCGACCGGGGTGCGGCGCCAGCTCATCGCTGCCGCCGCACTTTTTTTTGGCGATCTCTTGGCCGGTGCCGTGGCGTTGAGTATTGCGCCGTTGGCGGCGGTGCTTTTGTCATTTATGAGCTGGGCCGAGCTGGCCGTTTGGTTGCGCTCACAGTTCCCGCTCCTGCTCGTGCTATTGATCGGCATTGGCGCGGCCTTCGGGCTCTATCGGCCTGGGCTTCGCAATCTCATGGAACGCTTTCGTTTGCGGGCCGTGGTCACCCTCTTGTTCATGTTCGCGGCCATTCTACTGGCGCTGCCGAAAGTGTCCGCCGCTATCGCGCTGACCGTGCCGCTTGGCGGCGTCCTGAGCTTTATTCTCGCCGTTTGGATCGAGCACATGATCGCGGCTTTGCTTATGAGCCGGGGCTTGTGGGGCCTTGCGGTCGCGATCCTCGGCAACGGAGAGGCGAGCCGCGCCGCCGCTTGTCAGTTGCTCGCGCACCCCGACTGCGGATTGACCCCGGCTGGTTTTATTGACGTTTCCCCTGGCCCGGGAGTGCAGGGTGGCTACGCCGATGCAGGGGAGCTTTCGCTGCTGGGCGCGGTCGATCGTCACCGGCGCGATCGGGTCGATGCCTTGGTGGTTGCCGACAGCCGGGATCTCCCCCACGCACAGGAAGCTTTGTCGCGAAGCGGCGCCCGGCGAATTTTGCTGCTCAACCGGACGGATGGGCTCGCGACCTTCGGTTTCCAGGTCCGCCATTTCGACGGTTGCGTCGGGCTAGAGTTCAGCATGCAAACACGCAGGTCGAACCTTTGGCTGAAAAGGCTCATCGACCTCGCGGTGGGGCTGCCCCTTTTCGTGCTGACGGTGCCGCTTGTATTTTCTTTCGCGCTGGCGATCAAGCTGGTGGATCCGGGACCGGCCTTTTACAGTCAAAAGCGGGTCGGCTATCGCGGCCGAACGGTGAATGTCCTGAAATTACGGACAATGTATCGGGACGCCGAGGCTCGCCTTGAACGCGTCCTTGCGAGCGATCCGGCTCTGGAGGCGCATTGGAAGCGGTATTTCAAAATGCCGAAGGATCCGCGCGTTCTGCCGACGCTCGGAAATTTTCTGCGTCGTACGAGCTTGGATGAACTGCCGCAACTTTGGAACGTTATTCGTGGCGACATGAGTCTGGTCGGGCCGCGGCCGTTCCCGAGATATCATCTCGACGCTTTCGACTCCGAGTTCACAGCCTTGCGAACGACCGTGCCGCCGGGCTTGACGGGGCTGTGGCAGGTTTCCTCACGAAGCGACGGCGATCTCCAGGTTCAGCGGGCGCAGGATTCTTTTTACATTCGTAATCGATCGCTGTGGCTTGATGTTTACGTCCTGCTCGCGACGGTGCCGGCCGTGATCAAGGGGCAGGGTGCAAAGTAACGAATAGCAACGCTCAAATCGCTCTGCTATCGCGGCGTGGCGCTCGGCTTCTCCCCGCCGTCCACGTCTTTACAATACAGATGGCCGCGTGGTCGACGCTAGATCACGATGGCGAGCGGACAATCACCACTTGATGGCGCGCAGGACGCGCAATCGCGCCGGCGCCGGGAGAAAACGAGCGAAGTTTTTCAGGCCCGGCCGGCCTCTCCTGAGGAAAGCGGCGACCAGATGCCCCTTCACGGATAGAGGCAGGTGGTGATCGCGTACGGCAACTTCGCCCGTCGACCATTGCCGCTTATGCGGATGCGCGGGGGCAAGCAGGTCGATGGTGCCGATACCCGTCCGGGCGCAGTGATCGATGAAATAGTCCATGAGCAGGCGTCCGGGCGCATGACTGGCGAAGCGGCTGTCGTAGCTTTGGGTCAGCGACCAATACCGTCCATGCGTGACAAAGCCCGCTTCCACTGCCGCTGTTGCCTCGCCTACGCGCAGGCGCGCGACGACGTATTCCCGGCAGCTTGTCAGGGGCGAACTGAACGCGTCGGCCGCGGGATGCGCGTAGCCGCCGCTCCATTTTCCGCGCTCCTGCAGCCACTTCCGCTTCAATGTGAGCGCCTCTTTCAATGCGTGCAGCTTCAAGATCGGAGCATCGAGGACTTCGAACGTCAGCGGTCCATGCGCTTCCAACTTGCGGCGGTGGCGACGGAGAGCGTTTCGTGTCCGGCTGCTGCGATGGGCGCATGCGCTGGCGAGGCTGGTGTCGATAAAGGGCGCGGCGTCGTTGTTGAACGTGATGCTTTTGTTAGCGGCGATGGGCGGCAGGGCTTGGAGCGGCGAGTCCTGCCGCACGCGCCGCAGTTCGACCAGATCGATGTCTTTCCAGGAGCGGATCAGAGTCCAGGCGGCGGTGAAAAGCTTGCCTGCATCTTGCTCGGGATCGACCAGGGCGCCGCAATACTGCGTCGCCGGCTCGGCCAACGCATGCAAGATGTGGGAAGAACACGTTCGCCGGACCGCCAGCGGCCAGAGCAGCCCGAGGCGGCCGCGATGTCGTACCAGCACGATGCGGACATTCTCCGCCAATCCTACGCTGGCCGAGGCGTCGAGCCACGCTTTGCACCAGGCCCAGCATTGAAAGACCGCCGCATCGGGCACGGATTGCTCGAGCGCGCACCAGTCCTGTTCCAAACCGGCAATGGAGGTCGCCAGCTCGGCGCGGCATCGCGCGGATGCCGGCTCCGTGCTGCGTTCCGCCATGTGCGGCAGCTCGAAGAACGCAGTGGACTGGCTCATGTCCTCAGACCCCATGCGAGGACGGCGTTTCTCCCGCGCGCACGATTTGCTGCGGCGAAGCGCGTTTGGCCGCTGACCCGGAAAGAGAGGGTTGTTTGGCCCAGGCCAGATGTTGCGCGACGTGCCGGCAAACGCGGGACGCGGCAAACTGCGTGCCGGCGACGAAGCGCATCAAAGGCCCAAAGCTGTAAAGGCCAGTCGTGCCGATGAAGTAGAGGCCCGGCACTGAAGCCTCGAAATGAGCCGAAAGCACCGGCGCGCCGGAACGTGTTCGGATTTGGGCGCG
>DASTWX010000218.1:0-8146 GCA_035765795.1 Pseudolabrys sp.
GAGAACGGTTTCATGATGCCCCCGACGCGGCCACGGCCGCGCGGAGTGAAGCGCTTGATCACCAGCGCCTTGCCGACATGGGCCTCGGCAACGACCAAATCGTCGACATCGAGGTCATGGTTGTTCTCGGCGTTGGCGATGGCCGACTCCAAGCATTTGCGCACGTCACGCGCGATACGCTTGCGTGAGAACTCGAGATCGGCGAGCGCGCTCGCGACCTTCTTGCCGCGGATCAGCTGCGCGACCAGATTGAGCTTCTGCGGCGAGACCCGCAGCATGCGGCTGACCGCCTTGGCCTCATTGTCGGCGAGGGTTCGCCGGTGTGCGCTCTTGCCCATCGTCTTCTCTCGATCCTGCCGCCTTATGCGCGCTTCGCCTTGCGGTCCGAGCTGTGGCCGTGGAATATGCGGGTCGGCGCGAACTCGCCGAACTTGTGGCCGACCATTTCTTCCGTCACCAGCACCGGAATGTGCTTCTGCCCATTATAGACACCGAAGTTCAGTCCCACGAATTGCGGCAAGATGGTCGAGCGCCGGCTCCAGATCTTGATCACGTCGTGACGGCCGGACGCGCGCGCGGCTTCCGCCTTACGCAGCAGATAACCGTCAACAAACGGACCCTTCCATAATGAACGCGCCATGGTGCTGATCCTTAACTCTGCTTCTTCTTACGGGCGTGCCGGCTGGCGACAATGAACTTGGTGGTCTGCTTGTTCTTGCGGGTCTTCTTGCCTTTGGTGGGGAAGCCCCACGGCGTCACCCAGTGTCCGCCGCCGTTGGTGCGACCGCCGTGCGGATGGTCGACCGGATTCATGGTGATGCCGCGGTTGTGCGGTCGGCGTCCCATCCAGCGTCGGCGGCCAGCCTTGCCGATGGTGGTATTCATATTGTCAGGATTGGAAACCGCCCCGACCGTGGCCATGCAGCGGCCATGCACCAGGCGCTGCTCCGCCGAGCTCAGCCGCAGGATGACATAATCCCCGTCGCGGCCGACGATCTGCGCATAAGAACCGGCCGAGCGCGCGATCTGCCCGCCTTTGCCGATCTTGATCTCAATATTATGCACGATCGTGCCGACCGGAATGCTGGCGAGCGGCATGGCGTTGCCCGGCTTCACGTCGACATGCTCGCCGGCCACAATGCTGTCGCCTGCGGCGAGCCGCTGCGGCGCGAGAATGTAAGCGAGCTCGCCATCCTCGTACTTGATCAGCGCGATGAACGCCGTGCGGTTCGGATCGTATTCGAGCCGTTCGACTGTCGCCGGCACATCGAACTTGCGGCGCTTGAAATCGATCACGCGATAGGCCTGTTTGTGGCCGCCGCCGCGGAAACGCACGGTGGTGCGGCCGTTGTTATTGCGGCCGCCCGTCGAGCTCTTGCCCTCGGTCAACGTCTTGACCGGCGCGCCCTTGTGCAACAGCGAACGGTCAACGATGACCAGATGGCGCTGGCTCGGCGTGGTCGGATTATAAGTTTTTAGTGCCATGGCGCCGCTTCCTTACAAGCCCGTGGTCACGTCGATGCGGTGACCCTCTTCGAGAGTCACGATCGCCCGCTTGACGTCGGACTGCCGCCCGAGCCGATTCTTGAAGACCTTGAGCTTGCCCGCGCGGGTGAGCGTGTTGACCCGCTTCACCTTGACATCGAACAGCTTCTCGATCGCTTCCTTGATCTGCGGCTTGGTCGCGTTCCTGGCCACTTTGAAGATGACCTTGTTGTGCTCCGACGCCATCGTCGCCTTTTCGGTGATTACCGGAGCAACGATGATGTCGTAATGACGGGGGTCGCTGGTGCTCATTTGAAGCGCGCCTCCAGCGCATCGAGCGCCGCCTTGGTCAACACCAAGGTTTTGCGCCGCATGATGTCGTAGACATTGATGCCCTGCACCGGCAGCACGTCGATATTCGGGATGTTGCGCGCCGCGCTGCGGAAGTTTGCCTCGATCTCCGCGCCATCGATGATCAGCGCATTCTCAAGCCCGAGCTTGCCGAAGTGGGCGACCAGCGCTTTCGTCTTCGGCTCGCTCACCGCCGCCTTTTCAAGCACGACAATGCCGCCGTCCTTAGCTTTGGCCGAAAGCGCATGCTTAAGCGCGAGCGCTCGCACCTTCTTCGGCAGATCGTGCGCATGGCTGCGCACCACCGGGCCGAACACGCGGCCGCCGCCGCGGAACTGCGATACACTGGCGGGACCGTGGCGAGCCTGGCCCGTGCCCTTCTGCGCATAGACCTTCTTGCCTGTGCGGTTGATCTCGCCGCGCTCCTTGGTCTTGTGCGTACCGCGCTGGCGCTTAGCGAGCTGCCAATTGACGCAGCGCTGCACGATGTCGGCGCGTGGCTCGAGGCCGAAGATAGCGTCCGGCAATTGCACCGAACCAGCTTCGTTGCCCTCAAGGGTGGTGATCTTCATTTCCATATCACGCGCCCTCTTGCTGGGCCGGGGCTTCCGTTGCCGGCGCCTCGGCCGGCGCGGCTTCCGCTTCGCCGCCGACGCGGAATTTGCCCGGCTTGGGCGCGTCTTTCGGCAGCGGCTTCTTCACCGCGTCGCGCACGGTGATCCAACCGCCCTTGGCGCCCGGAACCGCCCCTTCGACCAAAATAAGCCCGCGTTCGACATCGGTCGATACGACCTTGAGATTGAGCGTAGTCACCCGCTCGACACCAAGATGGCCGGCCATCTTCTTGTTCTTGAAAGTCTTGCCGGGATCCTGTCGGCCACCGGTCGATCCGTGCGAGCGATGCGAGATCGAAACGCCGTGCGAGGCCCTTAGCCCCCCGAAATTCCAGCGCTTCATCGGGCCGGCGTAGCCTTTGCCGATCGAGGTGCCGCACACATCGACGAACTGGCCGGCCACGAAGTGATCGGCCGTAATCTCGGCACCGACCGGGATCACCGCATCGTCGCTGACCCGGAATTCGGCAAGCTTGCGCTTGGGCTCAACCTTGGCTTTGGCAAAATAGCCGCGATCGCCCTTGCTCATGTTATTGGCACGGCGCTCGCCCGAACCGAGCTGGAGCGCAACATAGCCGTTCTGATCTTTGGTCCGATGAGCGACCACCTGACACTGCGCAAGCCGCAGCACCGTCACCGGCACGTGCTCGCCGGCATCGGTGAACACCCGGGTCATCCCAACCTTTTGCGCGATCACTCCGGAACGCATGGCTCTCCCCATCACCCTTTAGAGCTTGATCTCGACGTCTACGCCGGCGGCGAGATCGAGCTTCATCAGGGCGTCTACGGTCTGCGGCGTCGGATCGACGATGTCCAAGAGGCGCTTATGAGTCCGCATCTCGAACTGTTCTCTGCTCTTCTTGTCGACGTGCGGCGAGCGGTTCACCGTGAACTTCTCGATGCGCGTCGGCAACGGAATCGGACCACGAACCTGGGCGCCGGTGCGTTTGGCCGTGTTCACGATCTCGCGCGTCGATGCATCGAGGATGCGATGATCGAACGCCTTGAGCCGGATCCGGATATTCTGGCCGTTCATATTCTTTGTCTCTCTGCCCCGTCATGGCCGGGCTTGTCCCGGCCATCCACGTCTTTAGTTCGCATTAAGTCGTGGATGCCCGGCACAAGGCCGGGCATGACGACGGATGGTCTCGTTACTCAATGATGCTCGCCACCACGCCGGCGCCGACCGTGCGGCCACCCTCACGAATGGCGAAGCGGAGCTTCTCTTCCATCGCGATCGGCACGATCAGGTGCACTTCCATGGCCACGTTATCGCCCGGCATCACCATCTCGGTGCCTTGAGGCAGGTGCACCACGCCGGTCACGTCGGTCGTGCGGAAGTAGAACTGCGGTCGATAGTTGGTGAAGAATGGGGTGTGACGGCCGCCTTCTTCCTTCGTCAGGATATAGGCCTCGGCCTTGAATTTGGTGTGCGGCTTGACCGAGCCGGGCTTGCAGAGCACTTGGCCACGCTCGACTTCCTCGCGCTTGGTGCCACGCAGCAGCGCGCCGATATTGTCGCCCGCCTCACCCTGATCCAGCAGCTTGCGGAACATCTCGACGCCGGTGACGGTGGTCTTGGTCGTCGGACGGATGCCGACGATCTCGACCTCTTCGCCGACCTTGATCACGCCGCGCTCGACACGGCCGGGCACCACGGTGCCGCGGCCCGAGATCGAGAATACGTCTTCGACGGGCATCAGGAAGGGTTGATCCTTCGGCCGCTCCGGCTGCGGGATGTATTCGTCGACTTGCTTCATCAATTCGAGAATGGCTTCCTTGCCGACTTTGTCGTCCTTGCCCTCGAGCGCCATCAGCGCCGAGCCCTTGATCACCGGGATCTTGTCGCCCGGGAAGTTATACTTGGAAAGGAGCTCGCGGACTTCGAGCTCGACCAGTTCAAGCAATTCCGGGTCGTCGACCATGTCGACCTTGTTCATGAACACAACCAGCGCCGGCACACCCACTTGGCGGGCGAGCAGGATGTGCTCGCGGGTCTGAGGCATCGGTCCGTCGGCGGCGGAAACGACCAGGATGGCGCCGTCCATCTGCGCCGCGCCGGTGATCATGTTCTTCACGTAGTCGGCGTGCCCGGGGCAATCGACGTGCGCGTAGTGGCGCTTCTGAGTCTCATACTCGACGTGCGCGGTCGAGATGGTGATGCCGCGCGCCTTTTCTTCCGGCGCCTTGTCGATCTGGTCATAGGCGGTGAACGTGGCGCCGCCGGTTTCAGCCAGCACCTTGGTAATCGCCGCCGTCAGCGTCGTCTTGCCGTGGTCGACGTGGCCGATCGTCCCGATGTTGCAGTGGGGCTTGCTACGATTGAACTTCTCTTTAGCCATGGAACTCTCCGTTCAGATCCTCAAGTTGCGACGAGACGCAATCAGGCGAACTTCTTCTGCACTTCAGCCGACACGTTCGCGGGAAGCTCCGCGTAGTGATCGAACTGCATTGTGAATGTAGCGCGGCCCTGAGACATGGACCGCAGATTGTTGACGTAACCGAACATATTCATCAGCGGAACCATCGCGTTGATGACGTTGGCATTGCCACGCATGTCCTGGCCCTGGATTTGCCCGCGCCGCGAGTTGAGGTCGCCGATGACAGATCCGGTGTAGTCCTCCGGAGTCACCACTTCGACCTTCATGATCGGCTCGAGCAGGACCGGCTTGCCCTTTTGCAGCGCCTCCCGCAAAGCCGCGCGCGAAGCGATTTCGAAGGCCAGCGCCGACGAGTCCACGTCGTGATAGGCACCGTCGACCAACGTCACCTTCAAGTCGACCACTGGGAAGCCCGCGAGCACGCCGGAACCGAGAACGGATCCGAGACCTTTCTCGACGCCGGGAATGTATTCCTTCGGCACATTGCCGCCGACAATCTTGTTATCGAATTCGAATGGCGCACCGGGCTCGCTCGGCTCGGCGACAATCTTGACGCGGGCGAACTGACCGGAGCCGCCGGTCTGCTTCTTGTGCGTGTAGTCGACTTCCGAGGTACGGGTGATCTTCTCGCGGAAAGCGACCTGCGGCGCGCCGATGTTGGCATCTACTTTGTAGGTGCGTTTCAGGATATCGACTTTGATGTCGAGATGCAGCTCGCCCATCCCCTTCAGAATGGTCTGACCGCTCTCCTGATCGGTGGAGACGCGGAAGGACGGGTCCTCCGCCGCGAGCTTGGCCAGCGCGACGCCCAGCTTCTCCTGGTCGGCTTTGGACTTCGGCTCGATCGCGATCTCGATGACCGGATCGGGGAATTCCATCTTCTCCAGGATCACCGGCGCCTTCGGGTCGCACAGCGTATCGCCGGTGCGCACTTCCTTGAGGCCGGCCAGAGCGATGATGTCGCCGGCATAGACCTCCTTCACGTCCTCGCGGTTGTTCGAGTGCATCAGCAGCATGCGGCCGATACGCTCCTTGCGGTCTTTGGTCGAATTGACGACGCCAGTGCCGCTCGCCAGCACGCCGGAATAGATGCGGCAAAAAGTGATGGTGCCGACGAAGGGATCGTCCATGATCTTGAAGGCGAGCGCGGCGAAGGGCTCGTTGTCGTCGGATCTGCGGACGACCTCGTTCCCTTTATCATCGACACCGTGGATCGGCGGCACGTCGACCGGCGACGGCAGATAATCTACGACCGCATCGAGCAGCGACTGCACGCCCTTGTTTTTGAAGGCAGAGCCACAGAGCACTGGAAAAAACGCGCTGGAAAGCACCGCCTTGCGGATCAGCTTGCGCAAGGTCGCTTCGTCGGGCTCGTTGCCTTCGAGGTAGGCGGTCATGGCATCGTCGTCGAGCTCGACGGCGGCTTCGATCATCTTTTCGCGGTATTCTTGCGCCTGTGGCAACAGGTCTTCCGGAATATCGACGTCTTCGAATTTGGCGCCGAGCGACTCGTCGTCCCAAATGCGCGCTTTCATGCGCACAAGATCGATCAGGCCCTTGAAATTGCTTTCGGCACCGACCGGGAGCTGGATGGCCACCGGCTTGGCGCCGAGACGGGTCTTGATGTCATCGAGACACTTGAAGAAGTCCGCGCCGATCTTGTCCATTTTGTTGGCGAAGACGATGCGCGGTACTTTGTATTTGTCGCCTTGACGCCAGACGGTCTCCGTCTGCGGTTCCACACCCTGGTTGGAGTCGAGCACGCATACCGCGCCGTCGAGCACGCGCAAGCTGCGCTCCACCTCGATGGTGAAATCGACATGGCCGGGGGTGTCGATGATGTTCAGGCGTTTGCCGTTCCAGAAGGCGGTCGTGGCGGCGGACGTAATGGTGATGCCGCGCTCCTGCTCCTGCTCCATCCAATCCATCGTCGCGGCGCCCTCGTGCACCTCGCCGATCTTATGGCTCTTGCCGGTATAGAAGAGGATCCGCTCGGTCGTCGTGGTCTTGCCGGCATCAATGTGGGCCATGATGCCGAAGTTGCGGTAGTCCTCGATTGCGTGACTGCGTGGCATTGGGAATCCTTAAAGACTTTCGCCGCTTCACCAGCGGTAGTGCGAGAAGGCGCGGTTCGCTTCCGCCATCTTGTGTGTGTCCTCGCGCTTCTTGACGGCATTCCCCCGATTATTCGATGCATCCAGCAACTCGGCCGAGAGCCGTTCGGTCATGGTCTTTTCGTTACGGCCGCGCGCGGCCGAGATCAGCCAGCGGATACCGAGCGCTTGGCGCCGCGATGAGCGCACTTCAACCGGAACTTGATAGGTGGCGCCGCCGACCCGGCGCGAACGAACCTCGATTGACGGCATCACATTGTCGAGCGCTTGCTGAAACACAGAGAGGGGGTTCTGCTTCGTCTTGTTCTCGATGATATCGAGCGCACCATAGACGATCTGTTCCGCCACCGACTTCTTGCCGTCGTACATGATGGCGTTCATGAACTTGCTGACGACGATATTGCCGAATTTCGGATCGGCGATGATCTCGCGCTTCTCTGCGGCGTGACGGCGGGACATGACGCTGATCCTCGATTACTTGGGCCGCTTCGCGCCGTACTTCGACCGGCGTTGCTTGCGATTCTTGACGCCTTGCGTGTCGAGCACGCCGCGCAGGATGTGGTAGCGCACGCCGGGCAAGTCCTTGACGCGGCCGCCGCGGATCATCACCACCGAGTGTTCCTGTAAGTTATGCCCTTCGCCCGGGATATAGCCGATTACCTCGAAACCGTTGGTCAGGCGCACCTTGGCCACCTTGCGCAGCGCCGAGTTCGGCTTCTTCGGCGTCGTGGTATAAACGCGCGTGCAGACGCCGCGCTTTTGCGGCGAAGATTCGAGCGCCGGTGCCGTATTGCGCACCTTCAGCGGCTTGCGCGGCCTGGCAATAAGCTGGTTGATCGTCGGCATCTTTCGCCTTCGCTACCCTCGTTTAGGCCAGATCGGCCCCGAATGTTCATTTCCACGCGCAAAACGAAATCGCGCCATCCGCCCGAAGGCGGGGGCGCTCTTCCGTTCGGATGGCCGCGCTGCCGGGGCGGCGCGGCCGATCACCTCGAAGTCCTGACAGTGGCTGCCAGCGACAGCGTCTGAGCTTCATCGTCGAGGCGTTGCGCCAGCCAGAAATCGAGAAATCGTAGTCTTCTCAAAATCTTGACCGGGCGGCCGTACCGAACAAGCGAAGCTCACCGCCTGTCGAAAAGTGTGGCGTATGTATCGGCGCGACCCCGCCAAGTCAAGGCGAAAAGGACCGAAAAGCAGGCAT
>DASTWX010000219.1:0-5533 GCA_035765795.1 Pseudolabrys sp.
GGCGCGAGCGACTCGTGCATCACCGGCTCGAGCCCGGAGCCGCTCATCCATTGGGTCACGGCTTCCGCCGCAAAGCCGAGGCGACGGTGCGCAAACTGCTCGCGTAGGAACTCTTCCTCGTGAGGCGCGAAGTCGATGACCAGGAGCCGTCCTTCGGGACGCAGCACGCGCGCCGCTTCCTGTATCGCGCGGCCGCCGTCGTCGAGGAAGTGCAACACCTGATGCAGGATGACGAGATCGAACGAGTCGTTCTGCAGCGGCAGATCATAGATGTCGCCTTGGCGCACGCTGCAATTTCGCAAGCCCGCCCGCTCGAGCCGGTCACGCGCAAGATGCAGCATGGCAGGCGAAAGGTCGATGCCAAGGCCACGCTCGATTTGCGGCCCGAACATTTCCAACATGCGTCCGGTGCCGGTGCCGAGATCAAGCAGAGAGCGGAACGGATGGTCGGCGAGCGCTGCGCGGACCACCTCCTCGACCTTTTCGTCGGCCACGTGCAGCTTGCGGATGCGGTCCCACTCGGCCGCGTGGGCACGAAAATAAGCTTGGGCGATGGCCGCGCGCGCCTTGCGGACGGCAGCAAGCCGCTCGCGGTCGCGCGCGATGACCGGATCGGCTGGATCGAGCTGCTGCAACAGGAGTCGCGCGACCATAGCGCCACCGCCGTGCTCAGCGAGCCGGAAAAACGCCCAGGTGCCCTCGCGAAAGCGTTCGACCAAACCCGCCTCGGCCAAGAGTCTCAGGTGCCGCGAAATACGCGGCTGCGACTGCCGCAGAATGTCCGTCAAGTCGGAGACGGTGAGTTCGGCCTCGCCCAAAAGTGCGATCACCCGCAGGCGAGTCTCCTCGCCCGCCGCTTTCAGCGCCACATTCAGGGCTTCGAATCCTAGCTTGCCGGTTGCGCTCATCGGCATCGCGCCCTTTGCTCGATGAATCCGCCCCGCTTGGAGGGGGCGCCGTCCCACTACATAAGGATATCTTTATACGTTTAAGAAGAAGGCCGCAAGAGCCCATCTCCCGGCGGCTTACCCGCTTCGCGCCCGCATCCGAATGACGTAGAAGCGCGCTGCGATAGCAAAGGCGCGTGCTTATGACAGACGAGGAATTCGGCACCCGCGCGGGCGAAGAGACTGTGGAGTTGCCGGCGAGCAGCGATGCCGGCCTTTATTATATCGGCAAAATTCGCACGCCATGGGCAAGCCGTAGCGAGTGCCCGAAGAACGCCCGCGGATCCGACGCGGTTTGTGTCGTCGAACTCGATCCACGCTGGCGCAATGCGCTCAAAGACGTGGAGACCTGCACGCACCTCATTTTGCTCTATTGGATGGATCGGGCGCCGCGCAATGTAAGCGTGCAGGCGCCGCGCCACTATAAAGCGGCGCACGGTACATTCGCGCTCCGCTCTCCGGCACGGCCCAACCCGATCGCCATGAGCGTGGTGCGGCTGATGAAAGTCGAGGGCACGAAATTATCCGTAGTTGGCCTGGATTGCCTCGACGGCACGCCGCTGCTTGACATCAAGCCGTATCTCCCGTCGGTCGATTCAGTGCCCGACGCGGTGTGTGGCTGGCGTCAGCGGAAGGATTAACGTCTAACAGAGCGCCCAAACGCCTAGCGCGCACGGCGGTTCCGCGCCATGACGCGCTTTTGAGGACTTTGTGACCGGGAACCTTTGAACCCTCCGCGCCGTTTTTTCGACGAAGTTCACGTCGGATGTTCGGAGGGTGAGATGCAAAACTCGGCTCGTTGTGGCTTGCCGGCCGCGTTGGCGGCTGCCGCGATGCTGTCGTGCGGGGTCGCTCAGGGCCAGCAACTCGCCTATTTCTCGCCCGCGCCGCAGGACCAATTCGCGCCGCCTGCCGCCGCATCGGCGCCTTCCGAAGATGCGATCGACGACGCCCGCGTCACGGACGAGAACGCACAATTGCCGCCACGGCTTCAAACGAAGGTCGTCAACTATCCGAGCCACGAGGCGCCCGGCACGATCATTATCGATACGCCGCACACATATCTCTATTACATTCTCGGCAACAATCGCGCGATCCGTTACGGCATCGGCGTCGGCCGCGAAGGCTTCACCTGGTCCGGCGTGAAACACGTCGCCCGCAAAGCGGAATGGCCGGACTGGTATCCGCCGGCCGAGATGATCAAGCGACAGCCCTATTTGCCGCGCATGATGGCGGGCGGCCCGGGAAATCCGCTAGGCGCACGCGCGATGTATATCGGCGGCACCGAATATCGCATCCACGGCACCAACGACCCGACCACGATTGGCAAAGATGTGTCCAGCGGCTGCATCCGGCTCACCAACGACAACGTGATCGACCTCTTCAACCGGGTTAAGGTCGGCGCCAAAGTGATCGTGCTGCCGCAGACCGCCGCGCCGGCGCCCGAAGCGCATGCGCGGCCGAGACGGCAGGCGAAATCGCAGACGACGACCCTCTCCGCCGCTTATATTACGCCGGACAACCGGCCGGCCCGCTTGAGCTGGAACGGCACGCGACAATCGGGCTTGTACTGACATATGCGCCTTCTTCACCCTCCTCCCCGACTTGGACCCGGCTACCTGCCGGGTTCTTTTTTGTTTGTTAGAGCAAAAGCGGACCACATTGAACCGTCACTGCGACCGAAGCGAAGCAATCCAGGCTTGCTATTGTAAAGCCTGGATTGCTTCGTCGCCCATTGGGCTCCTCGCAATGACGTCGGCGATTCAAGAAGAGGTGGAGGCACCGCCCAGCGCGCCCCCGCATTTGCCATTATGCGAATGCGCGCAACGCATTTTCCGCAACGTGCAGATAGCCGATGCATGCTTGCCATTCCTGTCGCCTCGCCGTTGCCGACACTGGCGCATTAAGGTCACCGGGCATATCGGGCCGAGGTCTTTGGCGCCAGTCCGCTGTTAGACCAGCCAGAACCCCGATTGGTCAAAGCGCCCGCGCGGGGTTATATCGCTCACTCCAAATCAGCGGCAGGAGTGATGTCCATGCGAATTGCAGCAATGGCGGCGGGCGCCGTCGGCGGCTATTTCGGGGCTCGGCTGCAACAGGCCGGCCATGAGGTCTTCTACATCGCGCGCGGTGCGCATCTGGCGGCCCTCAAGAAAGACGGCATCCGGCTTATCAGCACGCACGGCGACTTGCACCTGCCGCAGGTGAACGCCACCGACGATCCGGAGGAGGTCGGGCCGGTCGACATCGTGCTGTTCGCGGTCAAACTGTGGGACACTGAGAAGGCGGCCGTCCTGGCCCGCCCGCTGCTCGGACCGGATACGCGAGTCATCACCTTGCAGAACGGCGTCGACAGTTACGAAACCGTCTCGCCTATCGTCGGGCCCGAGCGCACGATTCCGGGCGTTACTTACGTGGTCACGGTGATCGACCGGCCCGGCGTCATTAAGCAGGAGAGTCGATTCCAAACGATCATTTGCAACACGATCGATGGCCGCCCCGACGCCCCTTTGAAAGCGTTCATGGACGCGGCCAAAAGCGCCGGCATAGACGCGGTGCTGTCGGACGACATCCAACGCGACCGCTGGCACAAATTCATCTTCCTTTCGGGGAGTTCGGGTTCGACCGCAATCACGCGATCGACGATGGGGCCGATCCTCGCCGATCCTGATACGCGGGCGATGCTGCGCAACATCATGGCGGAAACGGTAGCAGTGGGCCGCGCCAAGGGCGTCGCGCTCGATCCGAACTATGCCGAAGAGCGTCTCACCTTCGCCGACAAGAACGTCCCCGCGAATATGAAAGCCTCGATGGCCAACGACCTCGACCGCGGTAACCGGCTCGAGCTCAACTGGCTCGCCGGCAAAGTGTGCCAACTCGGCCGCGAACTGAACGTGCCGACGCCGGTCAACGACACAATTTACGCAGCGCTCAAGCTGCACCGCTTCGGCCGGTCCGGCTGACTCGTCAACGCATCAAAAGCGGCCGTCACGCGTGCTGGTCGCACGGAGGCCGGGAGGTTACGATTCGGCTGACGAATCGGCCTGCGGGGGAGACTCACGCCGACTATGGATAGCTTCACGTATTATCTCACCGCGCCAATCCGCTTTTTCGGCCGCTCGCGTCTTTTCCGCTGGAGCGTTGTCGCCGTTGTCGTGTTGGGCGGTTCGTTCGTGGCCGCGACTTGGGTGCTCGACCGTTTCCTGCCCGCCGACAACGGCGCCGCCGCCTTGCTCGCCAAGCTGCCGCCCCCGCCGCCGTTGAAAGCAGTGAGCAGCACGTCGCTGGTCATTACGCCGGTCAGCACCCCGCTCTCCGCGATCCGTGACCGCCTCGACGCCGCGGCGCCGCGCGAATTCGTCGGCAAGAATACCAATCCGGTCAGCAAGCTCCTGGCATCCGCCGATGTCGGCATCACCGTTTCGCGTGGCAACATGTCCGTCACCGGCAAGTCCGACGTGCTCACCGTCGCAGTGCCGCTGCTCACGAAGGTTGATTTGAGCGGCAAGATCATCGGCCAGACCGCCGAGGCTACCGCCAAGCTCACCGACCAGATCGGCGGACTGCTCAATGGTGCATTGGGACAGAACATCGGCAAGGCGGTCGGCGATCTGACAACCCAGGTGCTCAACCAAACGTCGGAGATGCGCGGCCAAGTCCTGGTCCATGTGCGGCCTGCGCTCACCGCCGATTGGCGGGTGCAGCCGAACGCGACCGTGCAGACCGATCTCGGCAAGGGCACCGTGTCGCTCGCCGGCGTGCGCGTCAATTTGGCGAGCGAGGCGCAGCCGCTGATCGATCGCGCGATCAACGAGCAGCTCGCCGCCTTGCAACAGAAGGTGAGCAATGATCCCTTCCTCGAGAACGCGGCACGCGAGCAATGGGCCAAGATGTGCCGCTCGATCCCGCTCGGCGGCGGCAAGACCGGTTTGCCCCGGCTTTGGCTGGAGATGCGCCCGGTGCGCGCCGCCGCCGCGCAGCCGCAGGTCGATGGCCGCAACGTCACCCTCACTATCGGCGTGCAGGCGGACACCCGCGTCACCGCACAGGAGACGAAACCGACGTGTCCATTTCCGGCCAGGCTCGAACTGGTGCCGCCAATGGAGAAGGGCAAGCTCACCGTCGGACTGCCGATCGACGTGCCCTTCACGATGCTCAACAGTATCTTGGAAGCGCAGCTCAAGGGCCGCCATTTCCCCGACGACAAGAACGCACCCGTCGATGTCACCGTGCGCGGCGTCCATGTTGCCGCCGCCGGCGACCGGCTGCTGATCACGTTGAAAGTGCATGCGGTCGAAAAGAAGAGTTGGTTCGGCTTCGGCGCCAACGCCACCATTCACGTATGGGGCAAGCCGGCGCTCGACACCAAGAACCAGGTCTTGCGTTTCACGGATATCCAGTTGGCCGTGGAATCACAGGCAGCCTACGGCCTGCTGAGCGCGGCAGCACGCGCGGCGGCGCCTTACCTCAAGCAGGCGCTCGCCGAGCGGGCGGTGGTGGACCTCAAACCCTTTGCCGCCGACGCGCGGAAGAAAATCGCGCAGACGCTGGCCGATTTCCGCAACACGACGCCCGGCGTGCAGGTC
>DASTWX010000220.1:0-18917 GCA_035765795.1 Pseudolabrys sp.
CAAATCCTCTTTTACGCGATCTTCGCGCTCGGCCTGAACATCCTGTCCGGCTACGGCGGCTTGGTTTCGCTCGGTCATGCCGCACTGTTCGGCATCGCCGCTTACGGCACCGCCTATACATTGGGGGTCGGCTTCGGTCATCCGGCCGCGATTTTCATCGCCTTGGTGGTGACCATGGCGGCGACCGCGCTCTACGCCGTACTATCGCTTCGGCTGGCTGGCATCGGCTATATCATGATTACGCTGGCGATCGGTGAGATCGTCTGGGGTCTGGCCTACCGTTTAGTCGCCATCACCAATGGCGACAACGGCATCAACGTCCACAGCCGGCCTGAGCCCTTCGGCATTTCGCTCACGACGCCGTCCGCGTTCTACTATACGACGCTGATAATCTTCTTGCTGTCCCTGCTGCTGACGGCGATCTTCGTGCACTCGCCACTGGGCACCGCGCTGATGGGCACGCGCGACCAGCCGCGCCGAATGAATGCGCTCGGCTATCACGTGTGGGCCATTCGCTTCTGGGCGTCTATGTTCTCCGGCCTGTTGGCCGCGGTCGCGGGCATCCTGTTCGTCTACTACAACCAGTTCATCAGCCCGCAGACGGTGGCGCTCACCGCTTCGGCCGAGGTAGTGCTCATGGTGATCGCCGGCGGCTCCAGCACGCTGCTCGGACCCATCGTCGGCGCCGCACTGGTGGTCATTGTCAAGAACGTGGTCAGCGCTTACATCACGCGATGGAATTTGTTGCTCGGCGCCATCTTCGTCGTCATCGTCATTTTCATGCCTGAGGGTATTGTCCCCGGCTCACGACGACTCGCGCGGGCAGCATGGCAGCGGCTTGGCCGCAGCCGCAAACCGAAGCCGGAAAGCACGGGAGCGGAGCCATGACCGCGCTCACCGTCAACGATCTATCCAAATCGTTCGGTGGCCTAAACGTCACCCGCAATGTCAATCTCAATGTGGAAGCGGGAGAGCGGCGGCTGATCATCGGCCCCAACGGGGCCGGCAAGACAACCTTGTTCAATTTGATCACGGGCGAGATTGCACCCGACAGGGGCACGGTCAAGCTGTTCGGTCAGGATGTGACGCGCATGCCGAGCCGGCGCCGGCCGCATCACGGCATGGCGCGCACCTATCAGATCATTACGCTATTTCCTGAAAACACCATCATTCATAATGTCTCGCTGGCGCTGCTCGGCCTTTCGCCCTTGCGCTGGAACCCCTTTATCAACTTCAAGCGGCAAAGCCACATCGTCGACGAGGCACACAAGGCGCTCACCCGCGTCGGTCTCGACCACATCGCGGAGCGGCCGCTGTCGCAGACTTCCTATGGCGAGCGACGCCGTGTTGAGATCGCCATGGCGCTGGCACAGAATCCGAAGGTGCTGCTGCTCGACGAGCCTTTCGCCGGCCTGTCTATCGACGAGCGGCAGGACGTGCACCAACTCCTGATGACCATCCCGCGCGACGTCACCATGGTGATGATCGAGCACAACATGGATGTGGCGCTGGAATTCGCCGAGCGCATTACGCTGCTGCACTTCGGCGAAGTGATCGTCGAAGGCACGCGCAGCGAGGTGGTAGACGACCCGCGCACACGGGAGGTCTATCTTGGCCACTAACGCGCTCAGTCTCACCCATGTTGACGCCTATTACGGCGACAGCCACGTGCTGCAAGACGTGTCGTTCGAACTTGGCGAGGCGCGCATGCTCGGCCTGCTTGGCCGTAACGGCGCCGGCAAATCGACGTGCATGAATGCCACTGTCGGCCTGGTGCCGCCGCGCCGCGGCGAGATTCGCGTCTTTGGGACGAAGGTCAGCGGCCTGCCGCCCGAGCGGATCGCCGCGTGCGGCGTCGCGCTGGTGCCGCAGGGTCGCCGCATCTTCAAGAGCCTCACGGTGCGTGAAAACCTAGTGGTGGCCGGACGCAAACCCACCGACGGCAAACACGCACCCTGGACCATTGACACCGTGTTCGGCATGTTTCCGCGCCTCAACGAGCGACGCAACCAGATCGCCGCCCATCTCTCCGGCGGCGAGCAGCAGATGCTGGCGATCGGGCGCGCGCTGATGAGCAATCCCCGCGTCTTGCTGATGGACGAGCCGTCAGAGGGTCTGGCGCCGCAGATCGTCGCCGAAGTGATGGCGACCATTCGCAAGCTCAAGGAAAGCGGCCTATCGATCGTGCTGGTCGAGCAGAACCCGACGCTGGTGTTCGACGTGGCCGATGATATCGTGCTGCTCAATACCGGACGCGTGGCGGTTGTGAGCACGCCGGCCGCGCTCGAACAAGAACACGCGATCATGCAGCAGCACTTGGGGGTTTTCTAGAACACTCACGCCGTCATGGCCGGGCTTGTCCCGGCCATCCACGTCTTGGAGAAAGCAAGGCGTGGATGCCCGGCATAAAGCCGGGCATGCCGGAGCAATAGAGGCAACGAATGACATCCATCTGGAACAAATACGCGGACACGGCGGCGCGCAAACACGGCAAGCCGGGGCGCGAGATACGGCCGAAAAGCGTCACTATCGACATGCACAGCCATGTCGCGGTGCCGGCCGCGGCCGAGTACATCAAGCCACATCTCGACCTTTCGACCATTCCGCTCGCGCATTTCTCCTCGGCGGCGACGAAGGAGCTCAACGCCAAGCAGGAAAGCGACATTCGCGGACGTATGACCGGCTACGACGAACGTTTCGCCGACATGGAAAAAATGGGCGTCGACATGCAGCTCGTCATGCCGCCGCCACCGCAGTGCTATCACACTGTGGCGCTTGATTACGCCGTCCCCGCCGCGCGCATGGTCAACGACGGCATCGCCCAGTTCGTCTCCAAGCACCCCGACCGCTTCATTGCCGCCGGCACCGTGCCCATGCAGGACGGCAAGGAGGCCGCCAAAGAACTCGAGCGCTGCATGAATGAGCTCAAGTTCAAAGGCGTGGAAATCCTCACTAACGTTGCCGGCAAGGAGTTATCCGATCCCGCTTTCGAGCCGTTCTGGAAAAAGGCTGAAGAACTCGGCGCGCTGGTCATCATTCATCCCAACGGCTTCACCGAGGGCAAACGTCTCTCACGTTTTTACTTCAACAACATCGTCGGCAATCCATTCGAGACCACGCTTGCCCTGCACTACCTGATATTCGACGGCGTTCTCGCGCGCCATCCCCAGCTCAAGATTTTCGCCATGCATGGCGGCGGTTATCTCGGCGCCTATCCGGGCCGCATCGATCACGCCTGGGGCGCACGTTCGGATTGCCAAGCCGATCTGCCCAAGCCGCCGACGAGTTATCTCAAGCAGATCTATGTCGATAGCGTGGTGTTCACGCCGGATCAGCTTGACGCATTGGTCAAGACCTTCGGCGCCGATCACGTGCTGATGGGCACTGATTACCCGTATGACATGTTGGAAAATGACCCCATCGGCCACATCGCCTCGGTCGAGCACTTCGATGAATCGACCCGCGCCGCGCTGGCCGGCGGTAACGCGAAGAAGCTGTTGGGAATCTAATGTGTCATTCCGGGGGCGGCGCGTAAGCGCCGAACCCGGAATCCAGAGGGCGCCTTAAAGTCGTCAATTTGCATCTGGATTCCGGGCTCGCCGCTGCGGCGCCCCGGAATGACAAGCTTATTTACGCATACAAAAAATCCAGCACAGCCGTCTCCTTCAGCACCGCGGCATCCGTGCTGTGGCGGCCGGCGCGCACCTGCTCTTCCTCCGTCCGTGTCGCCTGCAAATAGGCGCCGAGGTGGCGCGCGCGGGCGATGATGCTGTGGTTCTCCGGCAGCCGCACCGCCTCGAAGCGCCTGAGTCCGGCGGCGACATCGCCTTCGACGGTCAGCGCATCTGCGAGCGCCGCCGCGTCGTCCGAGGCCTTCGACACGCCCGCCGCGACGTGAGGCCGCGCGACAAAAGCGGCGTCGCCCAGCACGGCAACGCGCCCGAACGCCATGCGCGTGGATTCGAGATCATAGATCGGCTGCAGAATCGGTTCGTCGATCAACCGGACGATCTGCCGGAATTGCGGCGCCAAGAGTCGCTCGGCGTCGGCGCGCATCTCCTCGATCGCTTCGCGCCGGATGAGCGGCGGCGGTATCGATATGGCATGGGTGTAGCCGCTCTCGTCGGTGAGCAGCCATTGCAGCTTGGTCATCTCGTCCGCCGGACGATACCACACCACGTTCGCCCGCCGGTGGCCGACGCGCAAATCGTTGTCAGGCCCCGCCACGGGATACACTAGGAACTGCTCGCCTGGGGGTAGGCCGAAGGCCATCAACTCGAACACGTCGCGGTGCGCGCTCGTCGGAATACCGCTTTCCGAAAGCAAAGCCCTCCATGCGACATAGCCGGCATAGAGCGGCGCCACCTCCGGCGCGCATTGCTGGCGGACGGTGGAACGGATGCCGTCGGCCCCTATCAACAGATCGGCGCGCACCGTTTCGCCCTCGGAAAAATAGGCGGAGACCGCCATGGCGTCCTGCTCATAACGAACGAATGCACGCCCCCGATGATAATGTTCCGGCGGAAAGGCATCGCGGAGCAAGCGATAGACCCGCTCCCAGGCGGTGACCACTTGCGGGCAAGGCGTCTCGCAAGTTACCCGTCCTTGTGCATCGAAAATCTTGCGCTTGGCGATCTGGACGCCGAGATCGTCGGTGCGCAAATCAAGGGCGCGCAGGCGCTCCATCAACTCCTGTTGGGCGACGATGCCGGCGCCGCGGCCGGACAATTCACTCTCAACCCGCTCAAAAACATCCACTTCCCATCCCGCTCGGCGCAACTGCAAGGCGCTGAGCAATCCACTCATCGAGCCGCCGACGACGACGGCTCTTCTCCCTCCGGTCGCGGCCAATTCACCCTCTCAATCTTTCCGGTGGCGGCTTTATGCTATATATGACACTCAAATAGCATTGGAGGAACTCCCCATGGTACTGACCATGCTCGACAAGGGCGCCGAGAAAAAGGAATCCGCGCCGTGGCCCGCCGATATTGCAGCTGAATTCGAGCGTGAGGCCAAGAACCCGAACCCTTGCGTCGGCTCCACTTTGCTGTCGGAGAACGAGCGCACCCGTGTGTGGATTATTCGGCTTGCGCCCGGCGAGCGCATCGGCTTCCACCGCCACGTGCTCGATTATTTCTGGACTTCGGTATCGGGCGGCCGCGGGCGCCAGCACGTCCACGACGGGTCCACGGTTGAATACACGTACCAGCCCGGCGAAACGCGGCACGAGACTTACGGGTCCGGCCAGTTCAAAGTGCACGACCTGGAGAACCTCGGCGATCGCGAAATGGTGTTCATGACCGTCGAGTTCAAAGACAGCGCAAACAAGCCGATGCCGCTGCCGGCGGATGTGAAGACGCAAGCAGCCGCCTGACACAGGGCGATCGCCGCGGAATGACGAAAAGCCGCCACCTAGCGGCCTTTTACCTTTCGCCGAGTGCCGCTTCGGGTTTTTGCCGCTTCGTCTGCTCGGCGCGCATCAGTTCCTGCGATGAAGCATAAGCGCGCTCGACGGCTCTGGCGACGGTGCCGGTGACATCGCGCGGCGTCGGCACGCGGTAGACCCATTTTCGGATGCCGATGTAGAACAAGCTGCCGTGCAGAGCCCACATCAGTTCGAGTTCCGCCTCGGTCATCGGCCGCTGCGCAATTCCCTGCAGGCCGAATTCATGACGCAGCTCGTCGATGACCGGCTTGTAGATTCGCTCGGTCACCAGCTTGGCGAAGCGCTGGGCGATCGAAGCACCCCCCAAACCGGAATAAAGATAGATACGCGCCCATTCGTAGTCGTGCAGCATTGACGAATAATCGACGTAGAAACGCTTGAGCCGCGCGAGCAAAGGGACCGTGCGGTCGGCCAGCATCGTCTTCCATTCCGGCTTCCAGCGCCGCACGAACATCTCCTGATAAATTTCGTCGATCAGGTCCTCCTTGCTGGGAAAGTAGCGATAGAGAAGACCTGTGGAGACGCCGAGCTCACGCGCCAGTTCTCGTGTCTGCCCTCCGAAACCGCGCTCGGCGAAGAACCGAATCGCCCCACGCAGGATCTGCTCGCTGCGATCGGTCGGCGCCAGCCGCACGCGTTTGCGCGACGGCTTGGCTGCCTTGCGCCGGCGGCTGGCCGGCTTTGACGCCGTCCTTGCAGTGCGCTGCTTTTCCATTGCTCCCGCTCTCCTCTTACCGCCGCAAAAAGGCGCGGTTCTTCCGCTGCAGTCATCGATAGCAGGCCGCATGCAAACGGCAAGAGACCCGGCAGCAGTCGCTATTGACCGCATGGCCGCGCCGGACCATAATGAACGTATGCTCATTATTGGTGAGCAAATGATCAATAGCATTGAATGATGATCGGGAACCGCGCCATGGAGACACTGAACCGGATTCGCGTGAGCCGCGAGGATATGTTGAAACGCGTGGCTCTTTTCAAGGATCTCAAAGGCTTCGACGGCGGCCTGCCCGATAGTAAAATGCCGGGCTGCATCCGTAAGCTCTACAACGTGATCGGTTTTCAACCGCCGGAAGGCGGCGGCGGCGCGGTCACCTCTCCGGTCGGTGACGACGCGGCCAGACTCGCCGCCATCAAGATTTCCGAGGGCTTCAATCTCGGCTACTGCCGCGCCAAGCCCGGCAACGGGCCGATGATGCATAATCATGACACCAACGAGACCTTCATTCCGATGACCGGCACTTGGCGTTGCAGTTGGGAGAACGAGAAGGGCGAAGTCGATTACGTGGATGTCGGCCCCTTCGATGTCGTCTCGTTTCCGCCTGGGGTTGCGCGCCGTTTCGAGAACGTCACCAAAGGCGACCCCGAGGAGGAGTCGATCCTGATGTTCGTCATCGGCGGCAACGGACCGCGTGCCGAGTTCACCGACCAGTCGATGGGCGAACTCGAGAAAGCCGGCGTCTGGCCGCGCAAATAGCCGACCCGACAAAACCGCAGATGACGGTGTCCCGGAAAGCCGAAGGGACCTCCCCCTGGCATCTCCGCTCGCGCATGGGCACCGCGGAGATCGCCGGCCGCGTGTGGCCCTTCATCGATACCGGCGGCACGGGTCCCGTCCTGGTGTTGCTGCCCGGCTCTGTCGGGACCTGCGAGGTTTTCTTCAAGCAGATCGCCGCCCTGGACGGGCCCTTTCGGGTCGTTGCAGTGAGCTACCCGGCCGAGCCCGACCCCGCCCGCCTCGCCGATGGCTTGGCCGGTCTTCTCGACCGGCTCCGGATCGAGCAAGCGAACGTGCTCGGCTCCTCGTTCGGCGGCTATTGGGCGCAGTACGTGGCGCTGCGCCACGGCGCCCGGGTGGAGAAACTGTTCCTCGGCAACATTTTCGTTTCGCCGAACGAACTTTTCGCGAAGCCGCTATTCGACCCCGAATGGATACGCAATACGCCGGCGGCGTTGATACAGCAGGCTTGGCTGGAAAGGGTCGAGCAAGCGCCCGACAGCGAGCTCAAGCAACTCCAACTCGACATGTTGTCCGGCCGACAAGAGGCCGACAACCTGAAGGCGCGCTTCCTCGGGGTGGTCACTGCACGGCTTTGTCCGCCGCTGCCGCTGGCCCCGTCGCAAATCGTCGTGATCGATTGCGCCGACGATCCGATCATTCCGCCGGCCTCGAGACAGGCCGTGCGCGACCACTATCCCGGAGCGGCGCACTGCGCGCTTCCATCCGGCGGACACTATCCGCATGTCCTCAACAGTGAGGCCTATAACGCCGCCATCCGACAGCAGCTGAGGCCGTGAACCGCCAGCCGATCGATAGTCGCAACAGGGAGATATTGTGTGTCAGCATTCATGAAAACCGCTCGCCGGCTGGCTAAAGCGGCCGCCTTGGTCTCGGCGCTCACGTTCGCTACCAACGTCTACGCTGCCGACCCGATCAAGGTCGGGTTCAGCATGGGCCTGACCGGCGGTCTTGCCGCCAATGGCAAGGCCGCACTGCTGGCCATCCAGATGTGGGCGGAAGACGTCAACGCCAAAGGCGGACTGCTCGGCCGCCCGGTCAAGCTCGTCTATTACGACGACCAGAGCAATCCGTCGAATGTCCCTGGCCTCTACACCAAACTGCTCGACATCGACAAAGTGGACCTGGTGATCTCGCCCTACGGCACCAACCTGATCGCCCCGGCCATGCCGGTAGTGATGCACAAGGGCCGCATGATGATGAGCCTCTTCGGCGTCGGCGTGAACGACCGGTTCAAATACCCGCGGTATTTCCAAATCATGCCGCTCGGCGTGAAGTCAGGCGACGCCATCCCTGCCGGCTTTTTCGAGGTCGCGAAAAACATAGAGCCGAAGCCATCAACGATTGCGATCGTCGGCGCCGATGCGGAATTCGGCAAAGTCACCGCCGACGCCGCTCGTGCGATGGCCAAGAAGATGGGTTTCAAGATCGTCTACGACCGCTCTTATCCTCCCGAAACCATCGACTTTGCATCGATCGCGCGCACAATCAAGGCGGCCAACCCGGACCTGCTCTTCCTCGCGTCCTATCCAAGCGACAGTGTTGGCCTCATCCGCAGCATCAACGAGACCGGCCTCAAGCCCGAACTGATCGGAGGTGGCGCTGTCGGCGTGCAGTTCGCCGCGATAAAGAAACAGCTCGGTCCATTGATCAACAATATGCTCGATTACGAACTCTACGTTCCCTCGCCCAAGCTGAAATTCCCCGGAATCGAGGAGTTCCTGGCCCGCTACCAGAAGCAGGCGGTCAAAAATGGTATCGACCCGCTCGGCTATTATGTCCCGCCCTTCGTCTATGCCGCGATGCAGGTGGTGGGCCAAGCGGTCCAAAAGACCGGCTCGCTGGATCAGGACGCCCTCGCCAAGACCACTCATCAAGAATCGTTCTCGACGATCGTCGGTCCGATCCGCTTCGCGCCAAATGGTGAGTGGGACAAGCCCCGTGTCCTGATGGTGCAATACCGTGGGATAAAGGGGCACGATATCGAGCAGTTCCGTGATCCGAGCCGCTACGTCATCCTCTATCCCGATGAATTCAAATCGGGCGATGTGGTGGTCCCGTATCGGAAAGACTGAGATAATTTGAAGCGGCGGCGGCTAGCTCTCGAATCACGAAATGGGCTAGCCAAGCCCCCGCCGTTCCTGCAAACTGCCGCGCTCATGCAATGAGGCCAGACGCCGCCGATGGCTTTGCCAGTCGCTGAACGGCAGCCGGAGGGGCGGCGAGAAAAGACAGAAGAAGACAGACATGACCTCGGGGGGAGGAATGCCGGTCACTTTGACGCACTTCGCGGAACTGGCGCAGGGAAAACCGCTGGCGTTTAGCTGGCCCTCCAACTGACGCCGCTCCGATTGAGACCCGTATGGAATTCTCCCTTCCTCTGTTGTTGAACGCAATCGTCGCTGGCCTGCTGCTCGGCGGCTTTTATGCCGCCGTTACCGCCGGTATCTCGATCTCGTTCGGAATGCTCGACATCGTCAATATCGCGCATCCCGCTTTCATCATCATAGGCTCGTACATCGCCTATATCATCAACCTCAAGCTCGGCATCGATCCGATCGTCGCCAGCATCATCGTGCTGCCGGCCTTCTATGCGCTCGGTGTCGTCATCTACGAGATTTACTACTTTTCCTTCGAGAGACGCGGCCAGGACATTCTGCGTGGGCTCGCCTTTTTCTTCGGGCTGCTGTTCATCACGGAAGTCATCCTGCTGCTGGAATTCGGCGTCGATTACCGCTCGGTCAACGCTGTCTATATCGGCCCGACCCTCCATCTTGGCGGCCTGGTCGAGTTGCCGCTGCGGCTGCTGGTACCCTGCCTCGTCTCGCTCGCGATGTTTGCCGGATTGCAGATATTCCTGGGCCGCACCTTCATCGGCCGGGCCGTGATGGCGGTGTCGCAGGATCCGCTGGCGCTACGCCTGATGTCGGTCGACCCGACCCGCATCAAGCGGATCGCCTTCGCCATCTCGATCGCCACCGCGTCTCTGGCCGGCGCCTTCCTCATCATCATCCAGCCGGTGATCCCGTCGGTCGGCCGCGATTACATCGGCCGTATTTTCGCGATTTGCGTGTTGGGCGGGTTGGGCAGCTTGCCGGGTACGCTGATCGCTGCGTTCCTGCTCGGTATCGCGGAGAGCCTGACCTCCACCTTCTTCGGTCCGTCCTGGGCGCCGGCGGTCTCGTTCGGCATCCTCTTGCTCACATTGGCCGTGCGGCCTGCCGGATTATTGGGCCGTTAAACCGTGCGAACACCCCTCTTCATTCTCTGCGAGATCGTGGTTGCGGCCGCGCTCTACTTTGGCTTGCGCCAATTCGGCAATGATTACGTCTTCTTCGCAAGCTACACGGTGCTGCAATTCGTGGTGCTGGCGACGGCGTGGAATATCCTCGGCGGCTATTGCGGCTACGTGAATTTCGGTTCTTCCGGCTTTTTCGCCATCGGCGCCTACACAAGCGTGTATCTCTACACGATCGGCCAGAATATCGACGAGGTCGTCCCCGAGGCCTGGCAAGGCGTGATGCACGCCATTTTCCCTTTGCCGGTGCCGGTCATGATCGTTTGCGCCGGCATCGCCTCCGGACTGATCGGCCTCGGCACCGGCTACCTGACGTTGCGGCTGCGCGGGGTCTTCTTCGCCATCGCGACGCTGGCGCTTGCGGTCGTGTTGCAGACCTTCATCGTCAATTGGGCCTTCGTCGGCGGTTCCCGCGGCGCCTACATCATTCCGCCCGCCTCGGTGCCGATTCTCGGCCCCTACATTCAGTATCTCTTCGTCCTGATGCTGATTCTGACGATCATTTCGCTCACCTGCGCGCGGCTGATCGAACGCTCCCGCCTCGGCGTCGGCTTCAGCACCATCCGCGACGACGAGATGGCAGCGGAAGCCTGCGGCGTGCCGACCTTGAAACTCAAGCTGATCGCCACGGTGGTTTCGGGCGCACTGATGGGCATGGCCGGCGCGCCGCTGCCGTTCTATATGGGCTTCACGGTGCCGAGCGCCGTCTTCGATTTATCCTACGCGGTGAACTCGATCGCCATGCCGATGATCGGTGGCACCACCTCCTGGGTCGGACCCTTGGTCGGCGCGCTGCTGCTCGGCAGCCTGCAACAGGTCGCCACCGTCACCATCTCGTCGGCGTTGAACCTGTTGATCGTCGGGCTGCTGCTGGTCGGCTTCGTCATCATCGCGCCGAATGGCATCGTCGGTTTGTTGCATGGCCGGATTCGCAAGAGATCGAAGCTATGACCGAGCCTCTGCTGCGAATCAATCAGGTGAGCAAGCGCTTCGGCGGCTTCGTCGCGCTTGATACCGTCAGCTTGGAAATTGCCGAAGGGGAGCGCGTCGGCCTGATCGGCCCCAACGGCTCGGGCAAGAGCACATTGGTCAACTGCATCTGCGGCACGCTGCGCAATGAGGCCGGCTCCGTCACCTTTGACGGCAAGCCGATGAACGGGCTCAACGCCCACCAGCGCACCCGCGCGGGTCTTGCCCGCAGCTTCCAGCTTCCGCGTCCGTTCGCCAGCATGACGGTCTCCGACAATATTCGCGTGCCCCTGCTCTACACGGTGCAAGCACGCGGTGGCGAGCATCAGAGCGCGACCGCGCTCGACGACCGCTGCGTCGAACTGCTCAAGCTGGTGGCGCTCGACGACAAAGCCGCGAAGAATCCGCTCGATCTCACGCAGGTCGAAATGCGCAAATTGGAGCTAGCGCGCGCTGTCGCCACCGAGCCGAAACTTTTGATCGCCGACGAAGCCATGGCCGGCTTGTCGCATTCCGAGGTCGAAGACATCGTAGCGCTGCTGATCCGGCTCAACGAGCGCGGCATCACGATCGTCATGATTGAACACATCATGCGCGCCGTCATGAGCTTCTCGCAACGTTTGGTGGTGCTGGTGTCGGGCAAGAAGATCGCGGATGGTCTGCCCGACGACGTCATCAAGGACGCGGAAGTCGAGAGGGCGTACCTTGGCCAATAACATCACAGTCTCGAGCATCGACGCGGCCTACGGCGCGGTGCGCGTACTCGAAGACGTATCGCTGACTGTGGGCGGCGGCGAAACGGTGGTGCTGCTCGGCACCAACGGCAACGGCAAAAGCACGCTCATGAAATGCATCATGGGCATGGTCCGGCCGCGTGCCGGCACGATCACCGCCGAAATCGACGGGAAAAAACACAACCTCGTCGGCCTCACCACCGAGCAGATCGTCGACCTCGGCATCGCGCTCGTTCCCGAGGGCCGCCGCCTGTTCCCCCGGCAGACGGTCGAAGAGAATCTGCTGCTTGGCGCCAGCCGCAAGAAAGCGCGCGAGCAGATCAAGACCAATCTCGACTTCTGTTTCGAGACTTTTCCGCGCTTGGCGGAGCGCCGCAGTCAGCTCGCCGGCTCCATGAGCGGCGGCGAGCAGCAGATGCTGGCGCTCGCCCGCGCACTCATGCTGGCACCGCGCATCCTGCTGATCGACGAGCCATCGGTCGGCCTCGCGCCGGTGCTGGTGAGCCGCACGATCGACGCCATCAAGACGCTGAAAGACCACTATAAGCTCACGGTGCTGATGGCGGAGCAGAATTTCATGCAGGCGGTGCGCATCGCCGACCGCGGTTACGTCATCGTCCACGGCAAGATCGCCTTCGAGGGCGGCTCGGCCGACGAACTCAACAACAACGACCTGATCCGCCAATTCTATTTGGGGCTGGAGGCGTAGCGGCTCGGTGCCCCTCCCCTGAAGGGGGAGGGTCAGGGCGGGGTCGTTTCAGAGCGCGTGGTGTCTCAGTGAACGAACCCCACCCGGATCGCTACGCGATCCGACCTCCCCCTTTCAGGGGGAGGTAAAGGGACCGTGAGTCGCCCCCAAACACAAACGGCGCCACGCGTATTGCGCGGCGCCATTGCTCGTTCCGGCCGGGCGCAATCGCCCGGCACTTCGTGCGTCGAGCTTACTTGCGAGCCTTTTCGTACGGGTAGACGACCTTACCCGTGGCCAGATTCTTTGGAGTCAGCACGGTCTGGTAGCTCATACCGCGCCAAGTCTCCAGGTTCGCGTCATTGGTGATGCCGTGGTATTGCACCTGCAGCATCCGGCCTTCCGCCCACTCGCCGTTCTTGCCGAATTTCACCGGACCCATCACGGTTTCGAACTTGTGGCTCTTCAGGTAAGCGGCGATTTTGTCGTCGTTGAGGCTCTTGGCGCCTTTGACCGCATCACCGAGCACCTGGAGATAAGCATATCCCCAGCCGCCGAGATAATAGCCGAGCGGATCGACGCCGGCGCCCTTGGCGCGCTTCTGGTACTCTTTGAAGAACGCTTCAGTGCCCGGATACATTTCTTTCTTGTCGGGCACCCAAGTCTCGTAATTCACGATGCCGTTGAGCAACGTCTTCAACTTTTCTTTGAAGACCGTCGTCTGCAAGCCGACCATCGCGCCGCCGAACATCTTGGGCTTCAGGCCGACCTCGTTGGCCGCCTGCAAAATGCCCACGGAATCGGCCGGATAGGAGCACACGACCACAAGATCGGCATTTGCCGCCTTGAGCGCCCGCGCAATCGGCGTGAAGTCGGTGGTTTGCGGCGGGGGTGGATAACTCTTGTCGTAGACGATCTTGAAGCCGTACTTCTTGGCATTCTTGCGCGCGCCTTCACAAGCGTTCTGCGAGAATTCAGCATCGGCCGCGGCCAGCGCTACCGTCTTGGGCTTGGGATTCTGCTGAGCCGCCACTTCGAAAAAGCCCTCGGTGAACGAGGTCTTTGTGTTCTGCCCCGTCGGCAGCATGGCGAAGTATTTCGGATAATGGAATTGCGCGTTCACGTCGAGCGCGAACAGGCTGATATAGACCTTGCCATGGCGGATGATCACCGGCATCGCCGGCGCATTCTGGTTCGTGGCGTAGGGTCCCACCACCAGATCGACGTGATCGACGTCGAGCAACTTAGTGTAAATGCCGGGCACTTCCGCCGGATTGCTCTTATCGTCGTAGTAGACGAGCTCCACTTGACGGCCGAGCAGTCCACCGGATTTGTTGATGTGGTCGCGCCATATCTGCATGCCGAGCAGCGCTTGCTTGCCGTTGGGCGACAGGAAGCCCGTGAGGGACATGTCGAAGCCGATCTTGATCGGCTTCTTATCCTGCGCACTGGCCGGCTGCGCGGCAAACAGCGCACCGGCTGCAAACGCCATACCCAGCCCCGCCACCCAAGCAAATGTCGTCGATTTGAGTTTGCTCAGCATCAGCAGTCCTCCCGGTGATTAAGTTTATTTGCGAAGCATCTTAATCGCTTTTTGCAAGGGGATGCTAGAGGGCGCAAGGAATTAAGCTGGACCGCTCGCCGGCGGCCCACTGCCTGAGCTCGACCGCATCTTGCAGCGCATGCCCCGGCATGGCTTACGATGCGGGCTCCGCCAGGATGATTGGACGCGCTACTTTGATCTGATGAAAGCAAATCGCCGCCGCACCCGCTTATAATCGGTAAACGTCCAGCAGAGCGCACGGAGATGAGGGAGTCTATGGCCAGCATCCAGAATCTGAAGATCGATCCCGATCGGCTGTGGGACGACCTTATGGAAACAGCCAAGATCGGCGCAGCCGCCAAAGGGGGTATTTGCCGGTTAACGCTGAGCGATCTGGACGCGCAGGTGCGCGGCTGGTTCAAGAGCCAGACTGAGGCACTCGGCTGCACGGTCACCGTCGACGACATGGGCAACATGTTTGCGCGCCGTGCGGGGCAGCGCGGCGTCCCACCCATCGCGATGGGCAGCCACCTCGATACCCAACCCACCGGCGGCAAATTCGACGGCGCGCTCGGCGTGTTGGCGGCGCTGGAAGCGCTACGGACGCTGCACCGCGCCGGCTACGAAACCTTCGCGCCTATCGAGGTGATCAACTGGACGAACGAGGAAGGCGCCCGCTTCGCTCCCGCCATGATGGCTTCCGGCGTCTTCGCCGGCGTGTTCACCCGCGAGTGGGCGGCGGCGCGCAAGGACCGCAGCGGCGAGACCTTCGACGCGGCGCTCGACAAGATCGGCTATCACGGTAGCGAGCCGTGCGGCCGACACGCGCTCTCCGCGTTTTTCGAATTGCATATCGAGCAGGGGCCCTATCTCGAAGCCGAGGACAAGGACATCGGTATTGTCACCGGCGTGCAAGCGATGCGCTGGTACGAGGTGACGGCGACGGGCCGGGATTGTCACGCCGGCACCACGCCAATGCGGCGGCGGCACGATGCCCTGCTCGCCGCGGCGCGCATGGTCGAGGCCGTCGATTCATATGCCCGTCGCCACGCCGGCGCGGTCGGCACCGTCGGCCTGATGGAGGTGAAGCCGGGCTCACCCAACGTCGTCCCCGGCGAAGTCTTTTTCACCATCGACCTCCGCCACCCCGATGCGGCCGTGCTCGACGCCATAGAGAGTTCGCTCGCGACCGTAGCCGCCGCGATCGGCGCCGACCTCGGAGTCGAGATGTCCGTCAAGAACATCTGGACGCAACCGGCGGTGCGCTTCGATGCGGCTTGCGTCAGCGCCGTCCGTGAGGCGGCGGCGATCTCAGGCTATTCCAGCCGCGAGATGATTTCCGCCGCGGGGCACGACGCCGCTTATGTAGCGCGCGTCGCGCCGGCCGCGATGATTTTCGTGCCGTGTCGCGACGGCATCAGCCACAACGAAGCCGAAGACACCAGCAAAGCGCAATGCGCCGCCGGCGCGCAAACCTTGCTGCACGCGGTGTTGAATTACGACCGGGTGCTGGCGGAGCGTTTCTCCGGAAAATAACGCTCGTCATTCCGGGGCGGCGCGCAAGCGCCTCGCGCCCCGGAATGACGGCTGCTACCCCACCGCGGTTCGCGCGTGCAACGCCATAGCGACCAATGCCGCGCCGCCGAACACCATGTTGATGCCGACGAGCAGCCCGATAGCCCAGGCCGCGGTGCTCGGCAGACCGGCAAGGATCAATGCGCCCAGCACCAGATCGACGATGCCGCTCGCCAGCATCCAGCCCCAGCGGCCGGACAGTTCGCGTTTGTGATCGAGCGCGAACATGATCGAGGCGGCGCCCTCGATGATGAAGAAGGCGATCAGCACGATGGTAAGCGAAATCGCTCCGCTCACCGGCACCGCCAGCAACCAAAAACCGACGACGATGCCCAGCACCGCGGATACCAGCGACCACCAGAATCCCGGCGCGGCCCGCATCCAGAACGTGGTGAACAGTCCGATCACCCCGCTGACCAGAAACAGCCAGCCCAACACGATGGTGACGGCAATGGTGGCGAGCGGCGGAACCACGATGGCAAGGCCGCCGAGGATCACCAGCACAATGCCTTCAATCAGATAAAGCACCCAGTGCTTATGAATCGACTTGGCGACCGCGCGCTCAATGGATGTGACATCGGGTCGATCGATGGACATGGGCAGTCTCCCGCCGGCTCCCGGCGAGATTGTTACCACGCCGGCAGCGGCACCGGAACCAGGCAACCTCCGGTCACATCCACAACTGGCGGCCTGTCATGCCTTTGTAAAGATCGGCGACGTATTCGCCGTATCCGTTGAAAAGCCGCGTCGGCACGCGTTCACCGGTACCGATCACTTCCTCCGTTGCCTGGCTCCAGCGCGGGTGCGGCACCTCCGGATTCACATTGGCCCAGAAGCCATATTCCGACGACTGCAGCTTCTGCCACATACCGACCGGCTGTTCGTCGGTGAAGGTGAAGCGCACGATGGACTTGATCGACTTGAATCCGTACTTCCACGGGAGCGCAAGGCGCAGCGGCGCGCCCTGCTGATGGCTGAGCGGGTGGCCATAAGCCCCGGTGACGAGGAACGCCAATTCGTTGTTTGCCTCGGCCATAGTCAATCCCTCGACATAAGGCCAGGGATACCAAGGCATCCGCTGTCCCGGCGCAATTTCGGGATTCAAGAAGGTTTCCATCCTGATGAATTTGGCCGAGCCGAGCGGGCGGGCAAATTGCACGAGCTTGGCAAAGGGAAACCCGGTCCAAGCGATCGCCATACTCCAAGCTTCGACACAGCGGTGCCGGTACAGCCGTTCCTCAAGGGTCATTTTGCGGATGAGGTCGTCGATGTCCACCTCCTTCGGCTTCTCGACCATGCCGTCGATCTTCACCGTCCAGGGCCGCGTCTTTAGCGCCTCGGCCGCACCGGCAACATCCTTTGCGGTGCCGAACTCGTAGAAATTGTTGTAGTGACTGTTGATCTTTTCGTCAGTAACTGGGCGCTTCAGAGCATATTTTGGATTGCGCTTGGCCGGATAGAGGCCCGCCGTCGGATCGGCCGCCTTGCCGGGATCGGACGCACGCTGGGCCAAGGCGAGCGGCGGCGAGGACACCAGCGCTGCCGTGCTCGCGACGCCGGCAAGCAGGGCTCGGCGGCTGAACACGAAACGCTCGGGCGTAGCCAGACGTTCGGGGATTTCCCAGCCGCGGCGGTGGATAACATTCATCGGCGAAGCCTCCGGATTGTTGCTTTCCAGAGCTATGGCAGAGATTGCCTCACCGGCAAATCACAGTTCAGTAATCAGTGATCAGTGACCGCAAAGCCTGCATGCTGGATTACTGATTACTGATTCCAGCCATCAATCCGATTCCAGCCATCAATCCGATGAGCTGCCCTTTCGGCATCGGCTTGGCGAACAGGAACCCCTGCCCGATGTGGCAACCGAGGGACTGCAGTTTTCGGCTCTCGTGCACGGATTCGATGCCCTCGGCCACGACGCTCAGCCCAAAGCGCCGCCCAAGCTCGATCGCCCTCGCACACAAGTCCGCGTTGCGCCGATCGCGGTGGCAGTTCATAACATACATACGGTCAATCTTGAGCTCGCTGAACGGAAGTTGCCGCAGCCGTGCAAGCGCCGAATAACCGGCGCCGAAATCATCGAGCGCCAGCGTACAATCGAGCGGACGCAGCACGCCTGCGATCTCATCGGCAAGCGGCAAATCTCCGACGATTTGCTCCTCTGCGACTTCGAAGACCAATCCGGTCCACTTGCCGGTCGGCAAATGCGACTCGCGCAACATCTGCGCCAACGGCAACTTGGCGAGAGCAGAAAGCGGCACGTTGACGGCAAGTTTCATTGCTACGCCTTGCCGGGCGAGCAGCTCCCAGTCCGCCAGCACGGTGAGGACCACGCGCTCGCTCAATGTGAGCAGGTCCGCTTCATTCGCCTCCGACAGAAATATATGTGGCGCGACCACGCCGCGCTCGGGGTGCCGCGCACGCACCAGCGCTTCGGCGCCCACCGGCTGCATGTTGCGCAGGTCGATCTTCGGTTGATACCAGAGCTCCAGCCAATTGCGTTTTAAAACCTCGCCAAGCGGAATTCGCTCGTGCGGATCGGCGTAAGGCGCCGGCCCCGACGAGAATAGCTCACGCAAGCCCTTAAGCATCCTATGCCCTGAAATTCGCAGGTCGCGGTGTGCTCGCCTGGCTAGGGCGGCCATAAGGGCCGCCCTACCGCTATAGGGGCGGCCCTTGTGGCCGCCCACCTCTCCCCAAAGAGACAGAGAGCGCGTGCCCGTAATCGCTCCAACCGAAATGATCGCTCCTTCATACGAAGTCGCGCGCCATGACGCGAGCCGCGGCCAAACGAATGCTTTGCGATCGGTTAGGAGAATCGTGATGATTCGATTGGCCGTCATTCCAGAGCGCGAGCAAAGCTCGCGAGCCTGGAGTGCCCGGAATGACAGAGTCCTATTCCGCCGCCCGGCGGGCAGCGACGATCTGGTCGGCGGTGCGGCCGGTCAGTTCAGCCATGTGATCGAACTTGAAGGTAAACGTGCCGACGCCTGCGGTGGCCGAACGAACCTCGATGATGAGATCGCCGATCTCCGCCTCCGGCAATTGCGCGCGCACCACATCCCAGCCGGGCCAGCCCTCCCGCGCATCGAAGCCGAGTATCTGTCCGCGCCGGCTCGACAGGATCGCGTTCATCTTGGCCGTCGCA
>DASTWX010000221.1:0-13682 GCA_035765795.1 Pseudolabrys sp.
ATCGACGACGCCGACCGCATCGGCGAAGGCTCGCGCGGCATCTGCTGGTCGAAGCGGACGCTGGAAATCTGCGATCGGCTCGGCGTCGGTGAGCGCTTGGTGGCGCAAGGCGTCACCTGGAAGCTGGGCAAGCTGTTCCACGGCGACAATTTGGTATTTTCGTTCGACCTATTGCCTGAGGCTGGCCATAAGATGCCGGCCTTCATCAATCTCCAGCAGTTCTACCTCGAGAAGGCGCTGTGCGACCGCGCCGGTGAGCTGGCGAATCTCGATCTGCGCTGGAAGAACAGGCTTGCTGGCCTTGAACCGCGCAACGACTACGTCCGTCTCACCATCGAGACGCCCGATGGATTCTATACGCTCGATGCCGATTGGCTGATTGCTGCCGATGGCGCACGCTCGACAGCGCGTGATCTCTTGGGCTTGCAATTCTCCGGCGTGACATTCGAGGACAAGTTCCTCATCGCTGACATCAAGATGGCGGCGGACCTGCCGACGGAGCGGCGCTTCTGGTTCGATCCTTCTTTTCACAGCGGCCAGTCCGCTTTGATGCACCGCCAACCGGACAACGTTTGGCGTATCGATCTTCAACTCGGTCCGGAAGCCGATGCCGTTGCCGAGCAGGAGCCGGAGCGCGTGCGCGCGCGCATCCGACGGATCGTGGGCGAACGCGAGTTTTCGCTCGAATGGGTGTCGATCTACCGTTTCAATTGCCGGCGGCTCGACCGATTCGTGCATGGCCGCGTGGTCTTCATCGGCGATGCCGCGCATCAAGTGTCGCCGTTCGGCGCACGTGGCGCCAATTCCGGCATTCAGGACGCGGAGAATCTTGCCTGGAAGCTTGCCGCCGTGCTGAAAGGCGAGGGGGGACCCGCACTGATCGACTCCTACGAGCGCGAGCGCATGCAAGCGGCGGACGAGAACATTGCCCATTCCACGCGTTCGACCGATTTCATTGCGCCGCATTCCGCGGCGGAGCGAAGCCTGCGCAACGCGGTGCTCGCGCTCGCTTCGCACACGGAGTTCGCGCGGCGCATGATCAATTCCGGCCGGCTGTCGGTCGCGACCGTTTACGACACGCCGCTTTCGACGCCCGATGAGGATACCTTTGCCGGTACTGCCAAACTTGGCGCGCCGGCGCCGGACGCGCCGATGCGCGGCCGCGATAGCGGTAACGCGCACCTCCTGGAAAACATCCCCGGCGAGTTCACGCTGCTTTACGTGAAGGACGGCGCGCCGCCGCCGGTGCCGCAGCAGGTTCGCCTTATCACCATCGGCGATGACTTGATCGATTGTGAGAACCGTTTCGCAGAACGCTTCGATGCTACGCCGGGCGCCGCTTACCTCTTGCGCCCCGACCAGCATCTGTGCGCGCGCTGGCGCAAGTTCGATGCGAGACGCGTCGAGTTGGCGCGTGCGCGTGCGCTGGGGCGCGCCTGATGGCCAAGCTCCTCACGCAGTCGCGATTTGCCGATCCCGACGCCGCCTACGTCATGCTGGTGGAAGCGCGGCGCGGCTTGAGCGAGGAGGCGGCCGCCGCGCTCGACACGAAGCTTGCGCTCATTCTCGCCAACCACATCGGCGACCTCGACGTGCTCGCGGAGGCGATCGCGTTGGCGAAGGCGGAGAAATAGCCGCATATTTACCGGTGCCTTCTCACTTTTGTCATTCGGGGGCGCGCCAAAGGCGCGATCCAGCTACAAAGGCGCGACGCTGATGTCTGGATTCCGGGCTCACGCGCGGAGCCTGTCATCGGGTCGCGCTTTGCGCGGACCCGTTGGCGCGTGCCCCGGAATGACAACGGAGAGGCTCAACGCGTACAAACAATGGCGACGAAGTGTGCGCAGCGTCCGCCGTGACAATTGCCCACGCCATCCGTTGGAATCGCCCCGGTGATGTCCTCGCGGTCGACCTTGCGGTAGGAGGCGGCGGTGGCGAACGACTGCGAGCGGCAATAGGCATTGGCGACGGCGGCCCCGCAGCGCTCGCCGCCGGCAAGGCAGCGATCGATCCCGTAACCATCGGCGTCATTGGCCACAATGAATATCCGGCGCTGGGCGGCGGACGCCGGTGAGACAAGGCTCGCGAGCAGCGCGGCCGCTGTCACACTGAACACGAATTTTCGCATGGATTACGCCCGATTGGCCGACGGCGGTTTATCCGCAGCCCGCTCCGAGAACGCCAGCAAAATAGGCGTAAATACGTTAAAGGCCGATTAACCCTCACGTTCGGTTGGGTGGCGCCGAGACACGGACTTGACGGCGCCGCGGAAAGCTGAGCATTCTCCGCCCCGATGAACGGCCTTGACCATATCTGCGGCATTTGCCGGGAGATTATTCGCTAGCGCCCGACGCTGGCTGCGGCCGTCTTTTCTCCCTTGAGAACCGTCAAGACGCCCGGCCAGCGAGGCCGAAGGTTGTCTGTGCGATGAAGCTCGAGCTTTACGATACGCTGACGCGCGAGAAGCGGCCGTTCGTGCCGCTCGATGACCGGAATGTGCGCATGTATGTTTGCGGACCGACGGTCTACGACTTCGCTCATATCGGCAACGCGCGGCCGGTCATCGTTTTCGACGTGCTGTTCCGCCTGCTGCGCCGTTTCTACGGCGCCGAGCACGTGACTTACGTGCGCAATATCACCGACGTCGACGACAAGATCAACGCGCGCGCGGCGGAGCGCGGCGTGTCGATCCAGGCCGTGACGGAAGAGACCTATCGCAACTTCAAAGAAGATGTGGCGGCGCTCGGGTGCTTGCCGCCCACGGTGGAGCCGCGCGCGACCGAGCATATCGACGCGATGAAGAGCCTGATCGAGCGGCTGGTGAAATCCGGCTGCGCTTACGTGGCGGAAGACCATGTGCTGTTCGACGTCGCTTCCATGCCGGATTACGGCAAGCTGTCGCGACGGCCGCTCGACGAGATGATCGCCGGCGCGCGGGTCGAGGTCGCGCCTTATAAGCGCGCCCCGACGGACTTCGTGTTGTGGAAGCCGTCCAAGCCCGGCGAGCCGTCATGGCCTGCTCCCTGCGGCATCGCCGCGCCGGGGCGTCCCGGCTGGCACATCGAGTGCTCGGCCATGGCCTGGAAGCACTTGGGTGAGACGTTCGACATCCACGGCGGCGGCATCGATCTCGTATTCCCGCACCACGAAAACGAGATCGCGCAATCGCGCTGCGCCTTCCACACGCCGGTGATGGCGAATTATTGGATGCACAACGGCTTCCTTCAAGTCGAAGGCGAGAAGATGTCGAAGAGCCTCGGCAACTTCGTCACCATCCGCGCGTTGCTGGAAGATTGGCCGGGCGAGGTGATCCGTTTCGCAATGCTGCAGACGCATTATCGGCAGCCGATCAACTGGACCCTCGCCGGATTGCGTGAAGCGCAAAAGGTTCTGGATCACTGGTATGGGCTGACCGCCGACATCGAGCCCGGCTACCTTTGCGCGGAAGCGCTCGACGCGCTGGCGGACGACCTCAATACGCCAAAGGCTTTCGCGGCGCTGCACGAATTGCGCGGCGAAGCAGCGAAAGGTGCGAGGCCTGCGGCAGCCTGCTTGAAGGCGAGCGCGCAACTGATCGGCCTTCTGCCTCGCACTGCCGATGAGTGGGAGGCTTTTCGTCCCGCTTCCATCTCGATCGACGAATCGAAGGTCGCGGACTTGATCGAGGCTCGCACTGCTGCACGCAAGGCCAAGAACTTCGCCGAGTCCGACCGCATCCGCGACGAACTCGCCGCCATGGGTGTGGTGGTGAAAGACACGAAAGACGGCACAACGTGGGAGATCGCGCGATGAGTCTCCTTCGTCATGGCCGGGCTTGTCCCGGCCATCCACGCCTTAACCATATAGACGTGGATGCCCGCGACAAGCGCGGGCATGACGGTGCGTTGTCATGAGCGCGCAAGCCTATCCGCGTCTGGCGCTGCGGCCGATGCTGCCGGCCGACGTGCCGCTGCTTGCCGAGATTTTCCGCGCCAGCATCGCCGAGCTGACCGGCGATGACTACACGGAAGCGCAGCAGGAGGCCTGGATTTCGCGCGCCGAGGACGAGGCGGAGTTCGGCAAAGGGCTTGCCGCTCAACTCACCCTGGTGGCGACGCTGGAAGGCTCGCCGGTCGGCTTCGCTTCGCTGGAAGGCACGGACAAGCTCGGCATGCTCTATGTGCATCCGGCGGTGGCGGGGCAGGGCGCGGGCGCCATGCTGGTCGATGGCCTGGAGAAGCTCGCCGGCGCGCGCGGCGCTGAAAGGCTCGCGGTCGACGCCAGCGACACGGCGGAAGGCTTCTTCCGTAAGCGCGGCTATATCGCGCAACGGCGCAACAGCGTCTCCATCGGCGGCGAATGGCTCGCCAATACCACCATGCAGAAACAGCTCACCCCGCGTGCCACCCCATGAAAAAACCCGACACGCCGTTTCCGCGCCATTGGCTCTATTACATCGTGCTCAAATACGCGGTGATCGCTGTCGCCGTGGCGATCGCTTTCTACGTCTTCTATCAGTTCATGTGACCGCCATGGCCCGCGAACGCCTTTATCTCTTTGACACGACGCTGCGCGATGGCGCGCAGACCAACGGCGTTGATTTCACGCTTGCCGACAAGATCGCGATTGCGGCAATGCTTGACGAGCTCGGCATCGATTACATCGAAGGCGGTTATCCCGGCGCCAATCCGACCGACACCGAATTCTTCGGCGCCGACCGCGGGATCGGAGCGAAATTCACCGCCTTCGGCATGACGCGCCGCCCCGGCCGCTCGGCGTCGAACGATCCGGGCCTTGCCGCGCTGCTGGATGCGCGCGCCGACGCCATTTGCTTCGTCGCCAAGTCGTGGGATTACCAAGTACGGGTCGCCCTGGAGACGACGGAGGAGGAGAATCTCGCTTCCATTCGCGACAGCGTGCGCGCTGCCAAGGTGAAAGGCTGCGAAGTCCTGCTCGACTGCGAGCATTTCTTCGACGGCTACAAAGCCAACCCGCAGTACGCGCTCGCCTGCGCGAAGGCGGCTTACGACGGAGGGGCGCGTTGGGTGGTCTTGTGCGATACCAATGGCGGCACGTTGCCGCATGAGGTGGAGCGGATCGTGCAAGCCGTGTGCAAGGCAATTCCCGGCGATCACGTCGGCATTCACGCGCATAACGACACCGAGCAGGCGGTGGCAAATTCCCTCGCCGCCGTGCGCGCCGGCGCGCGGCAGATTCAGGGCACGCTCAACGGCCTCGGCGAGCGCTGCGGGAACGCCAATCTCGTTTCCATCATCCCGACGCTGAAATTGAAAAAGGAATTCGCCGAAGGCTACGACATCGGCGTCAGCGATGCGCAGTTGAAAAAACTCGCGCACATTTCGCATGCGCTGGACGAACGGCTAAATCGCGCGCCGGACCGCCACGCCCCCTATGTCGGCGACAGCGCTTTTGCCACCAAAGCGGGCATTCATGCCTCCGCGATCGCGAAAGATCCGGCCACCTATGAGCACGTGGCGCCGGAGAACGTGGGCAATAAACGCAAGGTGCTGGTTTCGGAGCAGGCCGGCAAGTCCAACGTGCTCGCCGAACTCGAGCGCATCGGGCTCAAAGTCGACAAGAACGACGCCCGCGTCGGCCGCCTGCTCGAATTGGTCAAGGAGCGCGAGACGCTCGGCTATGCCTACGAGGCAGCCGATGCTTCCTTCGATCTGCTGGCGCGGCGTACGCTCGGCACCGTGCCGGATTATTTCGACGTGACCCAATTCGATGTCAACGTCGAGCAGCGCTACAATGCCAGGGGCGAGCGCGTGACCGTCACGATGGCGGTGGTCAAAGTGAAGGTCGGCAACGATAACACCATATCGGCAGCCGAGGGCAACGGCCCGGTCAATGCGCTCGACCAGGCGCTGCGCAAGGACCTCGGCAAGTACCAGAAATATATCGAAGGCTTACATTTGTCGGATTACCGCGTCCGTATCCTCAACGCAGGCACCGAGGCGGTGACGCGCGTGCTGATCGAAAGCGAGGACGAGCAGGGCGAGCATTGGACGACGGTCGGCGTGTCCTCGAATGTGATCGACGCTTCCTTTCAGGCATTGATGGATTCGATCATTTACAAGCTGGTAAAGTCCGGCGCGCCGGCTTAGCGCCGTCACCCTGAGGCGCTCGGCCGAAGGCCGAGCCTCGAAGGGCGACGGCCCGCGACTCCCAGGCCGTTCATCCTTCGAGGCTCGCGCGCCAAGGAGCGCACTCGCACCTCAGGATGACGGGGAAAAGCTTTCATCCGCAGCGGGTCCGTTATGCTGGTGGTCACGTCAGGATCATGGACGGAGAATTACGATGATCGACCACGTCTCCGTTGCCGTGCGTGATCTCGCGGCCGCTTCGCGTTTCTACGAGGTCGTGCTCGGCGCGCTGGGTTTTGCCAAGCTGGAAGCGCGGCCGGCAACTGTCGGCTTCGGCAAAGACTACGCCGAGTTCTGGATCAACCTGCGGTCTGAAAAAACGGCCGGCGAGCCGAATGACGGGGCGCATGTATGCTTCCGCGCCCGCAACCCCGAACTGGTGAATGCCTTTCATGCCGCTGCGCTGGCGAAGGGCGGCAAGAGCGATGGCGCGCCGGGCTACCGGCCGCAGCACGGAGACGGATACTATGCCGCCTTCGTCCGCGACCTCGACGGCAATCGCATTGAGGCCGTGACGTTCGTGAAGGCGGAATGAGAGACCTACAGCCGCTCCGGCGCCACGGTCTTCATCTGCTTGGCCTCGTCGGGCACTGCTTCCGCCGCGCGGTTGAGCATCGGCAGGATGGCCTCGACTTTGTCCGCCACCAGCAGCTCGAAAGGATACCCGTTGCGGATGAATTGGAGCCTCTTCATGTGCTCGAACAACGCGCAGAGAGGTTCCCAGAAGCCTTCGATGCTCGCGAGCAGGATCGGCTTGCGGTGGCGTCCGAGCTGTGCCCAGGTCAATTGCTCGACCAGTTCTTCGAGCGTGCCGACGCCCCCGGGCATGGCGACGAATGCGTCGGCCATCTCGAACATCTTGCGTTTGCGCTCGTGCATGTCGCGCGTGACGATGAGCTGCTGCGCGCCGCGCAATGCGTGTTCCCGCTGCGTTAGAAATTCGGGAATTATTCCTGTCACGGTGCCGCCGCCGCCGAGGACGGCGCGGGCCAGGGTCCCCATCATGCCGTCGCCGCCGCCGCCGTAGACCAGGCCGATGCCGTTCTCCGCCATAATCCGGCCGAATGCGGCGGCGCCGGCAATAAAGGCAGGATTACTCCCCGGACCGGACCCGCAATAGACGCAGATCGTCCGAATCTTGCTCGTTTTTTCCATTTTGTTCATGAACCAGCATGTGCGCCGCAGCGATGCGACCGTCAAGGCTTGGAAAACGCCGGCTTTTCCTTGTTCATCGCGCCGCCGGGATGATTCCGCGATTGAATTTCCCTATATGAACGTCCTCGCGGGCGTATGAGCCCGCTCGTCCAGGCCCTGATGAGTCCGCACCACCGCCATAGCCAGTCCGCCGAGCCCCCGCCGGCCGTCTCCGCCAGCCGCGGGGCACTGCTGCGGACGGTGATGCATTTGTGGCCCTACATCTGGCCGTCCGACCGCACCGACCTGAAATGGCGGGTTCTCGGCGCCATGGTGCTCCTGGTGCTGGCCAAGGCCGCCACCATCGCGGTTCCTTTCACCTACAAATGGGCCACCGACGCCCTGGCCGGCGCGGCGCAGGGCTCGGCGCCGGGCGATTGGCTCGGCTGGGTGGTGGCCGCCCCGATCGCCATGACGGTCGCCTATGGCGGCATGCGGATCCTGATGAGCGCCCTGCAGCAGGGGCGCGATGCGCTGTTCGCCAAGGTCGCCATGCACGCGGTGCGGCGGCTCGCCTACCGCACGTTCGTGCACATGCACGAACTTTCGTTGCGTTTCCATCTCGAGCGCAAGACTGGCGGACTCACCCGCGTGCTGGAGCGGGGCCGCAACGCGATCGAGACCATCGTGCGCATGGTCATCCTGCAGCTCGCGCCGACGATCATCGAACTCGCGTTCATCGTGATCGTCCTGCTCTGGCGCTTCGACTGGCGCTACGTGGTCGTCATCCTCGGCACCGTCACGCTTTACATGGCGTGGACCTATAACGCGACCGAATGGCGCATCGGTATACGCCGCAAGATGAACGACAGCGACACCGACGCCAACGTGAAGGCGATCGACTCGCTGCTCAATTACGAGACCGTGAAGTACTTCAGCGCGGAACAGCGCGAGGCCGCCCGCTACGACCGCGCCATGGCGCGCTACGAGGACGCCAGCGTCAAGTCCTACACGTCACTGAGCGTGCTCAATGCCGGGCAGGCCGTGCTGTTCACCATCGGGCTCGCCAGCGCCATGGTTCTGTGCGCGCTCGAAATCCAGGCGGGCACAAAGACGATCGGCGATTTCGTGCTGATCAACGCGATGATGATCCAGCTCTACCAGCCGCTGAATTTCATGGGCATGGTCTATCGCGAAATCAAGCAGGCGGTGACCGATATCGAGATCATGTTCTCGATCCTCGCGCGGCCGCCGGAAATCGAAGATGCGCCCGACGCCCGGGCGCTTAGCGTGAGCCGCGGCGCTATCCGTTTCGAGGACGTGGTCTTCGCCTATGAGGCGGATCGGCCGATTCTCAAGGGGATCGGCTTCGAGGTGCCGGCCGGGAAGACGGTCGCCGTGGTCGGACCTTCCGGCGCGGGCAAGTCGACGCTTTCGCGGCTGCTCTATCGCTTTTACGATCTCTCCGGCGGCCGGATTCTCATCGACGGGCAGGATATCGCCAAGGTGACGCAAGTCTCGTTGCGTGAGGCGATCGGCATGGTGCCGCAGGATACTGTGCTCTTCAACGACACCGTCCGCTACAACATCCGCTACGGTCGCTGGGAAGCCTCCGATGCCGAAGTGGAAGAGGCGGCGCGGCTTGCGCAGATCGACGGCTTCATCCGGCTCTCGCCCAAGGGCTACGAGACCGAAGTGGGCGAGCGCGGGCTCAAGCTCTCCGGCGGCGAGAAGCAGCGCGTCGCCATCGCGCGGACGATCCTCAAAGGGCCGCCGATTCTGGTGCTGGATGAAGCAACCTCGGCACTCGACAGCCACACCGAAAAGGAAATCCAGGATGCGCTCGAGCGCGTTTCAAAGGGACGCACTACGCTGGTGATCGCGCATCGGCTCTCAACCATCGTCGGCGCTGATGAGATCATCGTGCTCGACCGCGGCGAGATCGTCGAGCGCGGCACGCATTTTGCGCTGCTGGCGCAGAACGGCCTTTATGCGAGCATGTGGAACAGGCAGCGCGAGGCGGAGGAAGCGCGCGAGCGGCTGGCGCGCGCCGACGAGGAGAATGTTGCCCCGAATCGCGACCCGCCGGGCGTAAAGGACGAATTTACCGAGCCGATACGAATCGATCTCGCGGCCGACGCGGCGGAGTAGAGTACCTCTTGTATGGATTGCACGACGCTGCCACGTTTCCCCTCTCCCCTTGGGGGGAGAGGGTGGCCCGGCCGAAGGCCGGGCCGGGAGAGGGGTATGAAACGGGCGCTCGCCAAGCGGCTTCGCACGAACATGACCGATGCCGAGCGGCGGCTTTGGTATCGTCTGCGCGCGCATCGCTTCGGCGGCTTGAAGTTCAAGCGAGAAGTACCGATCGGCCCGTACGTCGTTGACTTCATCTGCTTCGATCAGAAGTTGATAATTGAAGTGGACGGCGGCCAGCATGTAGAGAGCGAAGTGGATAATAAACGCGATGCTTGGCTGGCGAGCGAAGGCTATCGTGTGTTGCGATTTTGGAATCGTGACGTATTGAAGCGTACGACCAGTGTGCTCGAGGAAATTGCGCGCTTCGCGACACAAGCTATCCCTCTCCCGGCGCGCTGCGCGCGCCACCCTCTCCCCCAAGGGGAGAGGGGACCGCATCTCCCGCGCTGAGTCTGTCGTCAGCAATGTCCATCGCAAAATCCATCCGCCAGCAAATGGTGCCGATTACGCCGGAGGGTTATCCCTTTATCGGCGCCTTCGTGATCGTCACGGCCATCCTGTTCTGGCTTTTTGAGCCGCTCGGGTGGGTCAGCCTGATCGGGCTGTTGTGGTGCGTCTATTTTTTCCGCGACCCGCCACGGGTAACGCCTGTGCGGGAAGGCCTCGTTGTGGCGCCGGCGGATGGCCGGGTGAGCCAGATCACAACCGAGCCGCCGCCGCCTGAACTCGGACTTGGCGATACGCCGCTGCCGCGCGTCTCCATTTTCATGAGCGTGTTCGACTGTCACATCAATCGAAGCCCGGTCGCCGGCACCGTCGAGCGCATCGCCTACCGGCCCGGCAAATTCGTCAATGCCGATCTCGACAAGGCCAGCGCCGACAACGAGCGCAACGCGCTGCTGATCGCGACCGCCGGCGCGCACGTCGCCGTGGTGCAGATCGCCGGCCTCGTCGCCCGCCGCATCGTCTGTTTCGTGCGCGAGGGCCAGCCGGTCGGCGCCGGCGAGCGGTTCGGCATGATCCGCTTCGGCTCCCGTCTCGACGTTTACCTTCCACCCGGTACGCCGCCTCTGGTCGCCGTGGGACAGACCGCGATCGGCGGTGAGACCGTGATTGCCGATCTCAAGGAAAGCGATGCCGGCCGCGCTTTCCGCAGCGGTTGAGACGTATTGCGTTAACCGGACTTGGAACTTAGCGGAGTGCGCCGTGGCCGGACACCGGCAAACGCATTATACTGCCATCATGGCCTATTCACCTTTCGATCCGATGCCGCCGCGGTTCCGGAATCGCCGCTTCAAGCCGATCCCGGTGCGCATGTTGCTGCCCAACCTGATCACGCTGCTCGCGCTTTGCGCGGGACTGACCGCCATCCGCGTGGCGGTCGAGGGCAATCTCCAATGGGCGCTGGCGGCCATTGTGTTCGCCGCGCTGCTCGACGGCATCGACGGCCGGCTCGCGCGCATGCTCAAAGGGACCTCGCGCTTCGGCGCCGAGCTCGACAGCCTGGCCGACTTCGTCAACTTCGGCGTGGCGCCGGGGCTGATCCTTTATTTCTGGGGCCTGCATGAGCTCAAGTCCGCGGGCTGGATCGTGGCGATGGTGTTCGCCATCTGCGCCGGGCTTCGCCTCGCGCGCTTCAACGTGATGATCGACGATCCGGATCGGCCCGCCTGGGCGGGCAATTTCTTCACCGGCATCCCTGCGCCGGCCGGCGCGATCACCGTGCTGCTGCCGATCTATCTCAGTTTTCTCGGCGTCGAGGTGAACCTGCTGACGGTCTGGCTCACCTTCGTCTACACGCTGGTCATCGGTTTGTTGATGGTCTCGCGCCTGCCGGTATTTTCCGGCAAGCGCGTGGGCAAGCGCGTGTCGCCGGAGATGGTGCTGCCGGTGTTTGTCTTGGCGGTGTCCTTCTTCGCGCTTTTGGTCGCCTATCCTTGGCCGGTGCTCACCATCGGCACGGTGGCTTATCTCGTGTTCCTGCCGGTGGGCGTGTGGTCTTATCGCGAACACCGGCGCAAGGATGCTGCCGCCATGGCTGCCGCCGCCAACGCCGGTTACGGCTCGGGCGAGGCCAGTCCGCCGCCGTCCGGCTATACGGCCACGCGGAAAGACGGCGACGATCGGCCTCCGCGTTTGAACTGATAGTCGCCAACTCCTCGAACCAAAGGCAGCTTGCCGCGTTTGAGGATCAGCCGCTCCCGCATTCTTGCCGATTGCGCTCGGGGGAAGGCGAGCTCCAACGTCGCGACTGACGATTGAGACTGCCGACGGGCGTGCGCCTCTCTGCGAGAGCAGCCGCGCAGGGGGATGTCGGCGGGAACGGAGGGCATTTGGATCGCATCGAAGGAGTATCCGCAATGGCCCAGGAAAGCAAAGTGCCCGCTCAGACCCGATCGCGCGACGTTGGCTATCCGTCTCTCGGCGATTGGCGTCCGTTCGAAAATCTTCGGCGGGAAATCGACCGCATGTTCGATGATTTTTGGCGCTTCCCCTACATGTCCTCACCCGCGATCTCGCCGAGCATGGGATCGTCGATGTCAGTCCCCGCGGTCGACGTCGTCGAGAAACCGGAAGCTTTCCAGATCACCGCCGAGTTGCCCGGAATGGACGAGAAGAGCATCGAAGTGAAATGCGCCGGCGGCGTCTTGACGATGAAAGGCGAGAAAAAAGACGAAAGGGAAGAGAGCAAAGAAGGATACCATCTATCGGAGCGGCATTTCGGATCCTTCCAGCGCTCCTTCCGCATTCCGGACAACGTGGACGCCGAGAAAATCGACGCGACGTTCAAGAATGGCGTGCTCACGCTCACTTTGCCGAAGACGCAGGAGTCACAGAAGAACGAAAAGAAGATTTCGGTCAAAGCCGGTTAGGTGCTGTAGGGTGGGTTAGGCGCGGCACGCGCCGTAACCCACCGTTGGGATTTGCGGCGAGCCTGGCTGGTCGGTTACGGCGCTTCGCGCCTAATCCACCCACCCCTACGGCGCTACGGCCCTGCTCCCGTGCGAACGGGGCGAATGGCTGCAAGGCCTTTCAACAGAGAAAAAGAGCACGGGCCGGTGCTTGCAGTTGCCGCTTCAGCGAAAAGCCGGCATCCTTGTCATCAAAAGTATCGGGGCAAAGAAAAAGGGGGGCGGACGTGCGCTTTGTTCGCGTGTTGGGTTTGTTGGGCATGGCGCTGGCCGTGTCCGCTTGCGCGCAGAGCGCTGAGCACCTGAGCACGACTTATCTCGACCGCTACGCGACGCTTAATCCGACGCCGGCTTCGTTCACCGAGTGCCATGGCTTCGGCTGCGCGGAAGTCTCTCACGTCTCGTTGAGCCCGCACCAATGGCGGCGCGTTACCGCCGTTTTTCGGCCGCGCGCCGCCAATGCCGGAGCCGAGCGGCGGCAGGTCGCGCGGGCGGTTGCGCTGATGCAGCGCTTGGTCGGAGCGCAGACCGGCACGGCCGTGCACCAATGGACGCATAAAAACCTGCATGTCCTGCCTAATCTCGGCAGCGACCCGAGCCAGCTTGATTGCATCGATGAGTCGGTCAACACCTGGACGTATATGACCATGATGGAGCGCGATCACCTGTTTCACTTCCATCGCGTGGCAGGGCTTTCTTACGCTGGGCTGCCGACGGATAGGACTCCGCGCAATACCGCTGTCCTGCGGGAGAAGGGCGGCGGCTATTTCGCCATTGATCCGAGCCTGGTGGATGCCGGCGTGCCGCCGCCCATCATCCCACTCGAGACTTGGCTCGGGTCCTGGCCGCCAAAAATTTCAGAGTCGTAGTTGGGGAGAGCAGCGTAGCGGCCACTCCTACGACAATGCGTAAACCACGAAGAGGACGAAACCGCTCACCGCCAAGGTCGCATGGATGCCGATCAGCCCGCCGGCGCGCGCCTGTCCGCGCAGCCCAGCCGCTAAAATCAAAAGGCCGAAGAGCACAGCCAGTCCAAGCATCCAGGCGCTAATCGCCCTGAAGGAAGCAGTGCCTTGATCGATGCCGCGCAGCGGCCCGCCAAGGGACGCGAGCAAGGCAGCAAAGCCGCCGAGAGCGAAGAGCGCGTGCAAGCCCGCGAGCGGCCAGGGCACTTTCTGAATTTGGTCGCTCCGCAGATGCAGCACGGCGAGCAACATGCCGACCGACACGGCGACGGCAAGGGCGATGAGGGCAGCTTCCAGCATAACGCGGTCGATATACGCTTCCCTGCCAT
>DASTWX010000222.1:0-2893 GCA_035765795.1 Pseudolabrys sp.
CGCGCAGGCCCATGGCCTCGGCCGCGCGCCCTTGCCAGTAGCGCCCACGCGAGAGCACGTGCGGGCTGACCGAGCCTTTCGGAATTTCGGCGAACAGCGCCGCCGCGGTCTTGGGGTCGTGCAGGAAACGCAGCGCGATCCAGCCGGCGGTGAAGTACTTGTCGGCGCGATAGACATCGCGCGTCGGCGTCACCGCTTCGCGCGCCAGCCGATAAGCCGCCCTCGGATCGTGCCTATCGAGCAGATCGCGCACCAGGATGCGGCGCTCGCGCCACCACTCGTCGAGGTCGATCAGCGCCTGCGGGTCGCGCGGCGCGGCTAGCATCACCCGGGCGGCCTCCTCGATCTTGTCCTTGTGGCGCAGCCAACGCACGCGGGCGAAGATGTAACCGGGATCCTTGCGGGCGGAGGCCGGCACGTCGTGGAGCAGCCCGCCGGCGTTGTGCGCGTCCCTGATCACCGCCGCCCAGGCGCGCGCTATCGCGAGAGAACTGCCGCCAAGCCTGTGAGCGGCGCGCAAGGCAGCCTCGACATCGCGGTCGTACAAGTGCCTTTCCATGCGCGCCTTGTGATCGGCCGGGGTAAGGAACGCCCCGAACATCTCGATCACCTTGTTTTCCACCGCCTCGCTGCAATCGTCGTGGCGCCAAGCGTAGCGCACCAACGCGGCTGCACCGGCGCGGTCGCCTTTCGCGAGCAAGGCGTGCGCCAGCACGTAGCGGCCCTTGGCCGTCGTCGGCTGGCTGTGGGCGAAAAAGCCCAGTACGGCGGCATCTTCGATTCCGTCGTTCCACAGCGCATTCTCGGCGCGGCGGCGGAAGAGCGGTACATTGGGCCAGGCCGGATTTTCTTTGATGAAATCGGCGTAACGCTGGAATCCGATATCGGAATCACCGCTGCGCAGGATGACCCATTCGGCCAGCTTGCGAGCGACCGGATCCTTGATGGCCTTCTCGACTCCGCCGGCCGCGCCGCCCTTGCCCTTGCGGACGAGTGCGATGACTTCTTTCAGGGCGGCGATATCGGCAGCCGAGGTCCGCGTCGTGGGCGCGACGGCGAAGGGGCCGGAGTCCGGGCGCGCGCTCGGCCTTATCGTGGGGCGGCTCGCAAACGGCGTGCCGGACAATTCCATCGTGGCGCGGGAATGAGCGGCCAGGCTCGCCGTCATGGGACGTTTGCGCGGCAGGGGGACGGGGGCACGCGTGGCGGGCAACGGGACCGCAGTCGGAAGCGGGCGAGGGCGCGGCAACGGCAGGATTTTCGTCGCGGCCAAGGCTGCGCCGGTCGCCAGCACACTCACGCTCAGAGCCCCGACCGCCACCCATGCGGCCCGGCCACGTACACCGCTTTTCATGGCCCCCATCGAAGCGTTCGACTTCGGCAGGCCCCCGACTCAGGGACGCTCCCAGTCGCCCATTAGGCCAGCATTCGGGCCGAAGCGCACGTGAAAATGCGATCCCTGCGACGATCCGCGGCGTAATATGGGTGAACGGGCGCACGGCGCGGCAGGCGTAGGGGCGACTCTTGTGGTCGCCCAATTGCGGGCGGGCGCAAGGCCCGCCCCTACCGACACCTGCCGGTTTTGCCTTTCATCCCAAGCCCCGAACCGATATGCATGGAGCTCGAACCTAGCCGGAGACCCTGTCATGGTTGCCAAGACGAGCTTCCGAGGCTCCTTCACCGCGCTCGTCACGCCGTTCAAGAATGGCTCGCTGGATGAGAAAGCCTTCCGCGAGCTGGTGGAATGGCAGATCGCGGAAGGCACCAACGGGCTGGTGCCGGTCGGGACCACAGGGGAAAGCCCCACCCTCAGCCATGACGAACATAAATTGGTGGTCGAGTGGTGTGTCGATCAGGCGCGCGGCCGTGTGCCGGTGATCGCGGGCGCGGGTTCGAACTCGACCGCGGAGGCGGTGGAGCTTTCGCGTCATGCCGAGCAGGCCGGCGCCGACGCGGTGCTGATCGTCACGCCCTATTACAACAAGCCGACGCAGGAAGGTCTCTACCAGCACTTCAAGGCGATCAACGATGCCATCGGTGTCCCGATCGTCATTTACAACATCCCGGCCCGCTCCATTGTCGACATGTCGGTCGATACCATGAAGCAGCTTTACGAGTTGAGGAATATCGCCGGCGTGAAGGACGCCACCGCGAACATGACGCGGGTGACGCAACAGCGCGCCGCCATGGGCGAGGACTTCAACCAACTCTCGGGCGAGGACATCACCGCGCTCGGCTTCATGGCGCACGGCGGCCACGGCTGTATCTCGGTCACCTCGAACGTGGCGCCGCGCCTTTGCGCCGAATTCCAGGCCGCTTGCCTGAAGGGCGATTTCGCCGCCGCGCTGAGCCTGCAAGACAAGCTGGCGCCGCTGCACACGAACTTGTTCATCGAAACGAGTCCGGCGCCGATCAAATATGCGATGTCGCTCATCGGCAAATGCGCCAATACGGTCCGGCTGCCGATGGTGCCGGCGAGCGAAAAGGCGCAGGCCGCCGTGCGCGCGGCCATGGTGCATGCCGGGCTGATCAATTAGAACGATTCCACTCGGGCTGTACGGTCGGATAGTTTTCGTCTTGTCATGGCCGGGCTTGTCCCGGCCATCTCGCTTAGGAACGCACGATATTGCCGACCTAAGCGGGATCACCGGGCCTTCGCCCGCCGAAGGGTTTAATAGCGTATCCACACTGAATGCGCTTCGGCCCGCAGGCGGGACAAGCCCGGTGATGACCAACTGGAGAAGGCCCTTACATGGCCGCCAAACCCGAACGCCGCGTCAAGGTGGTCGCCGATAACCGCCGGGCGCGCTTCAACTACGAGATCGGCGAATCCTTCGAAGCGGGCATCGCGCTTACCGGCAGCGAGGTCAAGTCGTTGCGCCAGGGCAAGGCG
>DASTWX010000223.1:0-23856 GCA_035765795.1 Pseudolabrys sp.
GCCGGAGAAATGCGAGGCGACGTGGTCCGGCAGATGCGCCGCGCCGGAGACGTCGCAGGACGAGCCCATCGCGGTCGCCATCGCTTCGCAGGCTCGGGCGTCCTCCAGTCCCGCGATCAACACGGTGGACTCAGTCTCGGCCCGTGGCAGCACCTTCACCGTGATATCCGCCATGACGGCGAGCGTGCCCCAGGAGCCGGCGATTAGCTTGCAGAGATCGTAGCCGGTGACGTTCTTCACCACCCGGCCGCCGGACTTGACGGTTTCACCGCGGCCAGTGACGGCGGTTACACCGAGGAAGTGATCACGCGCCGCGCCCGCTTTGATCCGCCGAGGACCCGAGAGATTAGCGGCAATGGCTCCACCCAGCGTGCCTCGCCCAGCCTCTCCACCCAGCAGGGGTCCGTAATCGAGGGGCTCGAAGCCGAGTTCCTGGCCGTTCTCGGCGAGGAGCTTTTCGATTTCGGCGAGCGGAGTGCCGACGCGGGCCGAGAGCACCAATTCGGCCGGTTCGTACAGCGTCACGCCGCTGAGGCCGGAGAGATCGAGCGTGAGGTCAGTCTGGCTGGGGCGACCGAGCGCGCGCTTGCTGCCCTGTCCGACGATTTCGAGCGTCTTTTCTTCGCCGAGCGCCCAGCGGACGGACTCTTCGACCTCTTTGATGTCGCGCGGATTGAGAGTGTCGGTCACAAGTCTTCCCATGGCTCCTTGCGGGCGCCGTGAATGATGCGCAGCACAACCGCTTCGCCGTGAAGTATCTTGTAGAACATCAAATACGGATATCGCACTAGCGGCACGCCGAACTCCAGGACGTTCGGCCAGCTCTTGGAATCCGCGGGGAAACGATCGATTGTCTCTGAGATCGTCTGGACGCGTTGTCGAAGCGTTTTGCTGCCGCTGGATTGTTGCTGGGTATCTCCGCAAGAATGGCGTCCAATTCGGCCAGGGCGGGCCTGGAAAAGCGCACTTTCATGCCGAGCGGTATTTGGCAAAAACCGCCTCGACCTCTTCGTCGCTCGCGATCTCACCGCGAGCGACCGCCGCCAGCGCCTCGTCAATCGCCTTCAGCTCATCAGAGCTTGCATGATAGAGGCCGTGGCGGCGTGCCTCGATTTCAAGCGCCACCTGGGCCAACTCCTCCTGGTCTTGCTCGGACCATTGCTCTGCCCGAGTGAGGACGCTTTTCAGATTAACTGTCATGAGACTACCCTATCATATGCTCCATCATATGCTCCGCATCATAGGCTTCGCAGAGAAACACCATTGCTCTAAAACCGCGGAATGTCCGGGAACGGCAGCTTGCCGCCGGAAATGTGCATGCGGCCCAATTCGGCGCAGCGGTGCAAGGTAGGAAAGACCTTGCCGGGATTGAGCAGGCCCTGCGGGTCGAAAGCGCATTTCACCCTTTGCTGCTGATCCAGATCGATTTCCGAGAACATCGCCGGCATGAGGTCGCGTTTCTCGACGCCGACGCCGTGCTCCCCGGTCAGGACGCCGCCGACCTCAACGCAGAGCTTGAGGATATCGGCGCCGAACTGCTCGGCGCGGTCAAGCTCGCCTTCCTTATTGGCGTCGTACAGGATCAACGGATGCAGGTTGCCGTCGCCGGCATGGAACACGTTCGCGACACGCAAGCCGTATTTCGCGGACATCTCCTTCATGCGCGCGAGCACCAGCGGCAACTTCGCCCGCGGGATGGTGCCGTCCATGCAGTAATAATCGGGCGAAATCCGCCCCACTGCGGGAAAGGCCGCCTTGCGGCCGGCCCAGAACAACAGCCGCTCCTGCTCGGACGTGGAGACCCGGCATTCGCGGGCGCCGCAATCTCGCGCGATCTCCTCGACGCGCGCGATCAGGTGATCCACCTCCGCGCCCGGGCCGTCGAGCTCGACGATGAGCAGCGCCTCGCAATCCAGCGGATATCCGGCATGGACGAAATCTTCCGCCGCGCGGATCGCGGGGCCGTCCATCATCTCCATCCCACCGGGGATGATGCCGGCGCCTATGATCCGCGAGACGCATTCGCCGGCTGCCTCGGAAGAGGGAAAGGCGACCAGCAGCGCACGCGCCGTCTCCGGCCTTTTGAGAATGCGTACTGTGACCTCTGTGACAACGCCCAGAAGTCCTTCGGAGCCGGTGATCAGGCCGAGCAGGTCATAGCCGGCGGCGTCGAGATGTTTGCCGCCGAGGCGGATGACGTCGCCGTTCATCATCACCATCTCGCAGCCGAGCACGTTGTTGGTGGTCATGCCGTATTTCAGGCAGTGCACGCCGCCGGAGTTCTCGGCGATGTTGCCGCCAATGGTGCAGGCGATCTGGGAGGAGGGGTCGGGGGCGTAGTAGAAGTCCTCCTGCGCAACCGCCGTCGAGATCGCAAGGTTGGTGACCCCCGGCTCGACCACCGCCACGCGATTGGCGAAGTCGATCTCGCGCACCTTGTTGAACTTGGCCATGCCGAGCAGCACCCCGTCGGCGAGCGGCAAGGCCCCCCCGGAAAGGGACGTGCCGGCTCCGCGCGGCACCACCTTGATGCCCTGCTCATTGCAATAGCGCAGCACCTCCGAGACCTGTGCCGTCGTCTCCGGCAGCACCACCACCATGGGCAACTGTCGATAGGCGGTAAGCCCGTCGCTCTCGTAGGGACGCATCTCGCGCGTTTCGGCGATGACGCCTTCCCCCGGCACGATCTGGCGCAGGGCCGCGACGATGCGCTTTCGCCGCGCCAGCACCGCCTGATCCGTTTCCGGCATCTTCACCGACATTGTAGCTCCGGCCTTGGTGTGCGGGCTACGATACAGCGATTTGACGCCTCATACATAGCCCCGGCAAAATGCCGCGACTTTTCTGGCGCGGTTCGGCGCGCCCACGGCAAAGCATCGGGAGGTAGATTGTGGGATGGAGATTGGCATTGGCGGGCTCGGGACGGCGGCTCTCGCGCAAGGAGCGCACGCGCAGGGGGATGCCGCCGCCGGCAAGATGGTGTTCAACAGATGTCTGCCCTGCCATTCCATCGGCCCCGGCGCGACTAACAAAGTCGGCCCTGAGCTCAATGGCCTTGACGGCCGCCATTCCGGCACGGCGCCCGGCTATAATTATTCGGCTGCCAACAAGAACTCAGGGATCGTGTGGAACAAAGTGACTTTCGCGAAATACATCCAGGATCCGCGTAAGGTGATCCCAGGCACCAAGATGTTCTTTCCTGGTATTAAAAATCCAAAGGAGATCGAGGACCTGTGGGCCTATCTCACTTCGTTCAAGGCCGACGGGAGCAAGAAATAATTGGACCGCCGGGGCGCCGGCCAGGAGCACAAGCACCATGATCAAAGACATCATTGTCAGCCTCGGGCTGGGCGAGCGGGATCCTGCCGGAGATTACGCCCTCTCGTTGGCGCAGGCTTTCGCAGCCCACGTGTTGGGTGCGGCGTTCGCTTACGACGTGGTCATCCCGGGGCTCGCAATGGACGGCGGCATTCCACCGGAATTCATTGAAACGCAACGCGCACAAGCCGAGAGCAGAGCGGGCGCCGCCATGGCCCGCTTCGAAGCGGCAGCCAAGCGCGCCGGGGTGTCCTACGAATCCCGCCTCATGAATGCGAGCGTCTCCGGCGCCGCCGGCGAGATCGCGCGGCTGGCGCGCCGGTTCGACCTCGCGGTCCTCGGTCAAGCGGTGCGCGAGGAGCCTGCGTCGGATCAGGTGCTGGGCGAAGGCGTCCTGTTCGATTCCGGGCGTCCGGTGATTTTCGTACCCTTCATCCAGAAAGCGGCGATGACACTCAACCACGTCATGATCTGCTGGGACGGCAGCCGCGCGGCCACACGCGCCATCGCCGACAGCATGCCGCTGCTGGAGAAGGCGAAGCAGATCGAAGTGGTGATCGTCGCGGCGAACGAGGCCCAGAGCAATGAGTTACCCGGCGTCGATCTCGGCCAGCACCTCGCCCGTCACGGGCTGAACGTGGACGTGAAGCGCATGACCGCGCCCGACATCGATGTTGCCGCGACCATCTTGTCATACGCGGCGGATACCGGCACGGATCTGATCGTCATGGGGGGCTACGGCCATTCGCGCTTGCGCGAATTCGTGCTCGGCGGCGTCACGCGCGCCATCCTCGACTCGATGACGGTTCCGGTGCTGATGTCGCATTAGCCGGTGACCCCGCTCGCAGATGATGGTGATCCCCGGACGGCCCGATCGGGATTCGGGACGAGTGAGGAGCCTGCGCGAGAACTCTCCGTCTAACCCATTTGGGGGATGGCAGTCGTTCCGAGTGGGTGCAAATTGACGCGCCTGTCGTCCATCGAAGGATGGAGGCAAGAAATCGCGGTCATCAGGGGCGACGACAACAACACCGTCCAAAAAATAACCGAGGGGACATGTCATGGCATATCAGATGACGCTGCTGCGGTCACCGGCGATCTTCACGACTCCGGCCAGTGACACTCGATATTACTTCACCGCAACACCGGGCGCCGTCATCAATGGCACAGCCTACATTCTCGACGCTTACAGCGATCCCGATACGGATAATACTGCCCTTCAGCCCCAGACCTACGTAGGTTACAGCATTGACCCCTCCGGCGCTGTCACGCAAGCGAATGCAATCGCCGATTGGATCAATGCGTATTCACCGCAGGCGATTCCCAAGTACAGTTTAAATTATCAGCTCAGGAGTTTTAACGGCCCGGCTTCCAGCGATGTTGCCGGCGCGTATTTCGACACGGTAGACGGTGTAACAGGGGCGGCAACATTTCGCGTCGCCGCAATCGATCTCTCCAGCGCATCGCCCATCGTCCATCAAGTCGGCACGAGTATCACGGTCAATCCGGTCAGTAAAACGCTCTCGGACAACATCACCGCCGAATTGGCCAACCTTGCCAATGGCAATTCACTGGATGAACAGATCTTCGAAGTGGAAGGCGCGCCAGCCGTAGGGGAAGTGCAAGGCACTTTTATGATCTTCGATGCAAACGGCAATGTTGTTGTTGCGCCGCGCACCGGTTTCCATTTCACGGACGGTAAGGCTCACAGCTTTGGGGTTGGTCCTTGGAACAAAACTGGATTTGCTCAGCTTACTGAAGTTTGGAATACGAATACAAATCTCGCGGATCTGCAGCTCAGCGTGATCGATGCATCGACCGGCGTCGTTTCTGCAGGTTGGACCGCTGCAACCGAGCTCCAGAACATCTCGCGCGTAAGCTGGGTGAACCTTCCTAACCGCGGCGGGATGATCGTGCTTGCCGATGGTGCCGACGCGGGGGGAAGGGGATTTTTCGAGTATCTCGTCGACAATTCCACTAAGACCGGCGGAACGGGAGGCAGCATCATCAATTCGCTCGCGGTGCACTATCAAGGCACCGTGACGCAGGATGCTCGAATCCATGGGTCCGGCGTTCAGGGCGAATATGTGGTGGACTGGGTGGACGGCAACGGACTCAGCCTCGAATTGGTAGACAGCAACTTGAATGTTCTTGCCGCCTATAACGTGCCGGAGGCAAACGGAACGTCGACGGTTACGCAACTCGATAACGGAAATATCCTCGTCAGCTATCGCGTGGCCGGCGCTTCGGGCGCGAATATAAATGCCGTCAACAAGGCGGTGGTGCTCGGAACGCAAACCTCGCTTTGGGCTCAAATCGACGGCGGCTCGCCGAAGACGATGATTGCGGGCGACTTCAGCGGGTCGGGTAGGTCCGAACTCGCCGCCGCCTATGCAGGAGCCGGGACTTACACGTATTCCACGACTTCAGGTTGGACGAAAATTGATAACGGCGTGCCCGACCTCATGGCCTCGGGCGACTTCGCAGGTTTGGGGCATGCCCAACTCGTGGGTGTCTTTGGAGGGTACGGCACCTACACCTACTCGAGCGGCGCCGGCTGGAGCAAGATCGATAACGGCACGCCAAGCGTACTGACGTCCGGCGATTATGCCGCCACCGGACATGATCAGCTTGCCGGCGTTTTTGCCGGCTATGGCACCTACACTTGGTCGGCGGGGGACGGTTGGCAGAAGATCGATAACGGTAATCCGAACCTCCTGGCGTCGGGTGACTTTCACGGGACCGGCCACGCTGAGCTCGCTGGCGTTTTCGCCGGCTACGGCACCTACACGTGGGCCCATGACGCCGGCTGGCTCAAGATCGACGATGGCACGCCCACGCAGCTCGTCGCCGGCGACTTCGACCATGACGGCAAGACGGAGCTTGCAGGCTATTTTGCCGGCTACGGCACATACATCTGGAGCGAGACAGCTGGATGGAGCAAGATCGACGGCGGCGCTGCCGCGGGGCTTGCCTCAGTCGATCTTCTTGGAAACGGACAGAGTGAACTTGAGGCTTATTTCCCTGGAGCAGGGGTTTACGAGTGGCAACACGGAATTGGCTGGAGCAATGTGAATGGTGCGCTGCCAACGTCAGCGTCGCAGGCGAACTTCAGTACCGGAAACTTCAACGGAGGTTCGTCGCAGGTGGCCGCGGTGACGTTTGCGGGACAACCGGGTGTCTGGCTCGACCCGCCGGCGGGCGCGAGCGCGTCGATGGGCGATACTGTGTCAGGTTCTTATAATCAGAGCGGGTCTTCCGCCAACCTCGCTCTTCTCGGTCATTACATGGCGTCCTCGTTTCCATCCGGCGTAGCATCAAACGGATCATTTCTTAGCGATGCAGGGCAGATGATGACTCCGCACATCGTTCCGCCGCATTCGGTGGGGTAGCAGGCGCCGATGGGGTGGTAAGGGCGCGACATTTTTGGAGCCGAGGCCTCGTCGCTTTTTTTGGGCGTGCGTGATTCAAATGTCATGCGTACCAAAGATGTAAGACCGTACCCGGCCAATGGTTGCGACCTTTGAGGCGCGGATGACAGGTGCGTCTGCGCAAAGTTCTCAGGAGACTTAGAATATGGACACTTCGACAATCGACTTTGTGACGCCCGGCGCCACAACGACTAATGCGCTTCATCCTACTGGGCCTGATGATTATGTGTGGCCAATCAGTACGGTGGGTCAGATTTATCAACTGAGCGCATCAACGCCGACTGTCGGTTACGTAAATACGTCTTCAGACGTCGATTTATACTATGTTCCAGATAATGTGGGTGCTCTTGGGACAACCGGCGAGGATCGCTGGATATATATAGCCGTCAATGGATCTGTCGGTGGCGGACCCGCGATATCCAGCGATGGCGATCTCGTTTGGGCTCGTGACATCGCGCAAAGCGGCGGAGACGATCCATATGCTTCCTATGTAGCACAATACGCGGGACCTTATGGACTGTATTCTTACTATTTTCAAAATGGAGAGCCGACCGGAAACTGGCTGACGTTCCTGCTTGGCCAAACGGGCGTCAAATACGCCGTTGCCACGACCCCGCAGGCCGCGCTGGCAGCGATTCAATCCACGGCGTCCACGACAGAGACTCCGCTGCTCGGCAACTGGAATAAGATTGACGGCGGTATGCCGACAGCCATGACCGCCGGCGACTTCAACGGGGCCGGATCGACGCAACTCGCGATCAGCGAGTTGGGCGGAGGCACGTATATTTATGACCCGGCGAATGCCGGTTGGACCAAGATCGACGGCGGAGTGCCGACGCTGATGGTGGCGCTTGATCCGATCAGGGGCACTGCGATCGGTATTGATCAGTATGTCTATGACAAAGCCCGCCTAGCCGCTTATTTCCCTGGCAGCGGCATCTACACCTGGCAGGCAGACGCCGGCTGGAAAAAGATTGACGCAGGTGCCGCAACCGCGATGGCCGCCGATGATTTTTTCGGGACCGGTTCATACGAGCTTGCTGTTTCCGAAAGCGGCGCGGGGACTTACCTCTACGATCCATCAAGCGGAGGTTGGACCAAGCTTGACTCCAGTGTCTCTTCTTTGATGGCGAGCGGCAATTTTCATGGTGGCCTCTTCGGCGACAGCAGTCATGATCTTGCGGCGTATTTCGACGGATATGGGACCTACACCTGGGGGAAGAACGCCGGCTGGACTAAAATCGACGGTGGCAAGCCCTCAGCACTCGTCGCGGGCAATTTTCTCGGCGCGGCGGAAGGTAATAACAACCAGACCGATTTGGCTGCATATTTTCCGGGGGCGGGGACCTACCTTTGGAATTCCGCCACGCACGCGTGGAGCAAGATCGACGGCGGTGCGGCTTCCGGCATGGCGGCAGTCGACCTGAACGGAGACGGACAAAACGAGTTGCTCGCTTATTTTCCGAATTACGGCACGTACGAGTGGCAGGCGGGCGTCGGCTGGAGCAGATACGATCTGACCTCGGCCTTGCCGATATCGGCGCAACAGGCGCTATTCGCGACCGGCAACTTTCCCGGAGGAACAAACGTTGTGGCAGCGGTCGGCTTCGACGGAGCGTCCGGGCTATGGCTCGATCCGCCAGCCGGCGCCGGCGGGGCTATAGATAATTCCGCATCCTCTTTAGGCGAAGATGGAGCAGCTTCCGCCAATCTTGCCCTTCTTGGCCACTACATGGCCTCATCGTTTCCGCCATCCGGCATTGCATCGGGCGGTCAGTCGCTCAGCGATTCAGGGCAGACCATAACTCCGCGCATCGTTCCGCCGCACGCAGTTGGATAATAGAGGCCGATAGCTTGGCAGGGCGACCGTAACTCGCGCGCTCGAACCAAATCTGATCCCCCTCGAACATGGCGGAAACGCCCCGATATCCCCCGATCGGGGGACGGCGCGGGCCTGAAGGATCCCTAAACTCCCGTTAACCGGCGGCGCCGTTGCGCGGTCCAAAGCTATGCTTGCCGTCAGCGCCCCGGCTTTCGACGAAGGAGTCCAGGCCATGGCGACTGTCAACGGCACGTCCGGCAACGATTTCATCCATGTCTCCGGTGACGGCCTAACGCCGCCCGCCGGCTACACGGAAAACTCCGGCGCGACCAATACCAACGACACTATTTATTCCGGCGCCGGAGGCTCCGACATCATTCATGCGGGCGGCGGCGACGACACCATCATCTTCGGTGGCGATCTGGATTCGACGGACCAGATCGACGGCGGCGACGATCTCGGCGTCGGAGGCGGCGACACCCTGATCATTGGCGACGAGACGAGCATCACCTTCGGTCCCAATTCCCTGACCAGCATCGAAAATATCCTGCTTCCTTACTTTCCGGTTCAGCAAGGGTTCGCCGCTTTCCAGAACCTCACCATGAATGCGGCCAACGTGGCGTTCGACCAGACCATGACGGTCGACGCCTCCGGGCTTGGTTCGACCACGTTCTTCACCTTCGACGGCAGCGCGGTGAAGCAAGGGTTTTTCAAAATCATCGGCGGCCGTGGTGCCGACCGCATTACGGGCGGCGCCCGCTACAACACATTCGATCTCTCCGCGACCGATGCCGGCGCTCACGGCGGCGCCGATTGGGTGAAGGGAGGAGACGGCGGCAATCAGTTCATCTTTGGCGATACGCTGACGGCGGCCGACACGGTGATCGGCGGCGCCGATAACCAGGGCAGTCAAAATTACTTGACCATTCAAGGCCCGTCTTATGCGGCCGGGCTCACCTTTTCGGCGACCACGCTGCAGAACATCGATCAGATAACTCTCGGGGTGGGCTACAGCTACAAACTCACAACGAATAACGCCACCGTCGCTGCCGGCAAAGACTTGGAGGTCGACGCCCGTGCGCTGAGCGCTGGCAATTCGCTGACTTTCGACGGCTCAGCGGAGACAGACGGCAGCTTCGATCTCCTGGGGGGCTCCGGCAACGATGTCCTCGTCGGCGGCGCGCAAGGCGATGTCCTTCGCTTATTTAATGGCGGGAATGACACCGTTAGTGGAAATGGCGGCGACGATGTCATCCAGGGCTATGAAACGGTCACGTCGGCCGATCATATCGACGGCGGTCCCGGCTATGACACCCTGAACCTCGATGGCGACTACTCGGCCGGACTGCTGCTCGACGGGACATGGCTCAAGAACGTCGAGGCTGTCGACGTCGGTTTCATAGGCGCCGAAGGGGAAAACGGCTTCTATGTTCTCAATGAGAGCGACTCTCTGGTCGCCGCCGGCCAGACGTTGACGGTCAGGGGCGATTTTTTGTCGACGACCGGTTTTCTACAATTCAATGGCGCGGCAGAGACAGACGGCCATTTCGTGCTGATTGGCGGCGCCGGCCACGATACTCTCATAGGCGGGTCGCAGAGCGACATCCTCGACGGCGGCAGAGGCGCGGATACGCTCACCGGCGGTGCAGGTAACGACCGCTATGTCTATGCGCCAGGTGACGGCGCTGACACAATCACCGATTTTTCCGCCGGAGCGGGGACGCACGACGAAGTTGATCTCACTGCGTTCACGAACATCCGAACGTTCACTGACGTTCTTGCGCACGCGACGCAGAACGGCGCCGATACCGTGCTCGACTTCGGCAACGGCGACACGCTCACGCTGAAGGGCGTGACGGCAGCTAGTCTTACGCTCGACGACTTCAGCCTTGGGTCGCACTGGACCCAGATCGACGGCGGCACGCCAACGGCGATTGCGGGCGGCGATTTCGAGGGGTTGGGTTCGGATCAGCTCGTCGCTTCGGAAATTGGCGGCACTTACATCTACGAACCGTCAAGCGAGAGCTGGACGAAGATCGACGGCGGCGTCTATTCGCTGATGGCCCCAGGTGACTTCTACGGCACAATGAACAATTACCGCGCCGATGTCGCCGCGTATGCGGAAGGCTACGGAACCTATATCTGGAGCGAGGGCATCGGCTGGCGCAAGATCGACAGCGGTGCGGTCACTGCCTTTGCCGCCGGATACTTCACGGGCGGCAGCACGGAAGGACTGGTTGCTTCGGAAAGCGGTGCCGGCACCTACATTTGGCAGGACGGCGCGGGGTGGGACAAGATCGACAGCGGCGTCTATTCGGTGACGGCGGCGGGTGATTTCTACGGCAGCACCAACGGCAACAATCACAATACCGATCTTGCCGCTTACGCGCCCGGTTACGGCACCTATATTTGGGGCGCGAATACGGGCTGGACCAAGATCGACGGTGGTCAGGCTTCTGAACTTTCTGTGGGCAATTTTCTCGGTACAAGCGAGGGCAACAACAATCGTACCGATCTGGCCGCCTATTTCCCGGGGTACGGTACGTATATCTGGAATTCGGCAGCAAACGCGTGGAGCAAGATAGACGGCGGCGAAGCGTCGGGCCTTGCTGCAGTTGATCTCAATGGCGACAGCCAGAACGAGCTGCTTGCCTATTTCCCGAACGCAGGCATGTACGAGTGGCAGGCCGGCGTCGGCTGGAATAAGTTCGATGCCACTTCGGCCTTGCCGGACTCCACGCAGCGGCCGCTGTTTGCGACCGGGAATTTCCAAGGCGGAGCAAGCGTGCTGGCGACCGTCGGCTTTAGCGGGACATCCGGGCTGTGGCTCGATCCGCCGGCGGGCGATCCTGTGCCGCCCACGGGCGAACAATCTTCCGCCAACCTCGCTCTTCTCGGCCACTACATGGCGTCGTCGTTTCCGCCATCCGGCATCGCATCGGGCGGTCAGTCGCTCAGCGATTCAGGAAAGAGCATAACTCCGCACATCGTTCCGCCGCACGCAGCCGGATAGTAGACCGCGATGGTTTGGTAAGGACGGAAACAACGCTCGTCATTTTTGTGCGCTCGATTGGGACGGTATCTTGCGCGCCCGCGGCGAATTGTCAGAGATTACCCCGACGGCGACGTTGAGCGGCTTCCTTCGGTAGACTGCGGAAACGGTCGAATATCCCTCTGATAGGGGGGATGGCGCGCGACGGCGGCTATCGCGTTGAATTTGCGCGGCGCAGGTGGGAGCCTGCAACGCAAGTGGGCAGCAGCAGGATTCGACGGCCAGCGTGAACCAATTTGCAGCCATTCAACGTCACGTCGTCTTGCGTGATGGAGCAAAGGTGTTGCTGCGGCCGCTCGCGCCGGAAGATGCCGCGCTTTATCCCGATTTCATCGCTGAACTGACGCCAGACGACCTTCGCTTGCGCTTCTTTGCGCCGATGCGCCAAGTCAGCCCCGAACTGATCGACAGGCTCATTCACTACGATCCAATGCGGGCGATGGCGTTCATCGCGATCGAGGAGGGAAGCGGGCGCATGCTCGCAGTGGTGCGCCTGCATGACGATCCCGGCGGCGAAAGCGGTGAATTTGCTATCATCGTACGCTCGCGCCTGAAGGGACGCGGACTCGGCTCCTTGATGATGAAACATATGATCGCCTATGCACGCGCGAAGGGTTTGCGATACGTGAGCGGGCAAGTGCTGGCGGAGAATACGTCCATGCTGGCGATGTGCGCAGAGCTGGGGTTCGCGATCACCGACGACCCCGACGAACGCGGCATCAAACGGGTCGCGTTGCCGCTACACGAATTGCCGACCATGGCAGTGCGTTGACTCGGCCTGTCTCGGGCGAGCTCCTGTTTCGACGGCGGGCACGATAGCGCCGGCAATGGGCAGTAGAGAGCGGAGGCAGCTCGCTTGGCGCATAAATTCTTCTTAATTTACAAAGACCTGGCGTCGAGGCGATCAGGGCTGGTCCCAGCCGCGGGCAGGGCGCTAAGAGCCGCGCGCGGCCGTCTGCGATAGCATGAACTAAAGTTTTCAATTTCGCCTTGCGTGCAATCGCCGCCTGACATTAGCATGACGATCACAGGAGACGGCGCGAGAAGAACGTAGGGCGACGTTCGCGCAGGGTTTTGGCGCGCGTTTCGTGCCGCAACCTGTCTCTATAACGCCAACGAGCCGACCCGCGAGGCCGGCCAGGGAGGTTAAGACGCTATGACACGCAGGATTTTTTCGACGCCGTTCAATCGCCGCACGATCATCAAAACCGGCGCGGCGCTCGGGGCCACGGCGGTTTTTTCGCCGCCGATTCTGACCTACGCCCAGGGCGAGACGCCGATCAAAATCGGCATGCACGATCCCCTTACCGGCACCTATGCCGCTGAAGGCGAGAGTGAAGTCCGCGGCGCCAAGATGGCGCTCGCCGAGGTCAACGCCAAGGGTGGCCTGCTCGGCCGGAAAGTGGAGTTGAAGGTCGAGGACGATAACGCCAATGCCGGTCTCGCCGCGCAGAAAGCGCACAAGCTCATCGAGCAGGAAGGCTGCGCGATGATTATGGGTGCGGTCTCCTCGGCGACGGCGCTGTCCGTCAATCAGGTCGCTCACGACAAGGGCGTCGTCTACATGGTAACCGGCGGTCATACCGATCCGGTTACGGGCAAGCAGTGCCATTGGACGACGTTCCGCATCTGCACCACCACCTACATGCTCGCGGCGGGGCTTGCCGGAACGCTCTACAAAAAGTTCGGGGGCAAGTGGTATTTCATCACGCCGGATTACGCCTTTGGCCACACGCTCCAGGAGTCCTACGCCAAGCTCTTGAAAGGCATGGGTGGCACCGTGCTCGGGAATTCGCTGGCGCCGCTCGGCACCACGGACTTCTCGTCATATCTGATCAAGGCGGAGCAAACTCATCCCGACGTGCTCATCAACCTGACCGACGGCCAGGATCTGGTGAATTCGATGAAGCAGGCGGCCCAGTTTGGTCTGCTGAAAAAATTCCCGATTGGCGGCGGCTTGAGCGAGCTTGAAGTGTTGCGGGCGCTGCCGAAGGTGGCCCGGGTCGGTTGGTGGACGCTCGAATGGTGGTGGGATCAGCCGAACACGCCGCACGTCAAGGAATGGGTGGCCGCCTATAGGAAAACCTATACGGACGGCAGCTATCCAAGCGCGCGGACGTGGTTCGGATATGCGGGCCTCCACGCGCTTGTCCTGGGCGCCCAAAAGGCCAAGTCAATCGACCCCGTGAAGCACGCGAAGGCGCTGGAGGGCATGGATCTGCCTCCAGAAATCAAGTTGCAGCCACACCATGTGTACTTCCGAAAAGAAGATCACCAACTCATGTCGAGCGAGTTCCCTGGCGAGGATATCCAGGACGGCACGTATCCGAATCTGTTCAAGGTTGCCGATATCGTCGCGGGTGACAAAATCGCGCTTCCCGTTTCGCAAACAGGATGTAAGCTCGATTATCCCGCCTGATCCGAACCCTGCGCCGTTGCGTCAATCGCGCCGCTCTCCGGTCTCGGAGAGCGGCGCGGAGTTATGTCGTGCAGGCGCGTGTTCTTATGGCCCGCAGCAGCGGATTCGGAAAACATGACTCTTCTGCTCTTTAACGCCTTCAATGGTCTCATTGTCGGTGTCTTCTACGCGCTGATGGCGCTGGGACTGGCGCTCATCCTCAGTCTCAATTCCGTGATCAACATGGCGCACGGCGGGTTTCTCGTCATCGGCGCATATCTCGCCTTTACGCTGAGCCCCTATCTCGGCTTCTGGGGGGCGCTCATCGTCGGCCCCTTGCTTGCGGCCGTGATCGGGCTCATCGCCGAGCGTGTGCTGATCCGACCGCTCTACAAGCGTAGCGACCCGCTCTACACGCTACTGCTCACGTTCGGTTTGGCGCTGATCATCGAGGACATGACGCGCACGATCTGGGGAGCGCAAGGACTGCCGTTCGCTATTCCCGCCGCCTTCGATTCCCCGGTCAGCACGGTTTACTTTTTCATCACCGGGTATCGGTTGCTGGTGGTGGGCATCACGGCGGTGGTTATCGTCGGTCTTTACTTGCTGCTGCGATACTCCCTTATCGGTATCCGCATTCGCGCCGGCATTCGTGATCTGGAAACGGTGTCGGCGCTCGGGGTCAATATCTTCCGGCTGCGCGCATTCAACTTCGGCTTGGGCTGTTTCTTCGCCGGGCTTGCCGGCGTGCTCGCCGCAGGGATTCTTGGGCTGACTCCGCCGATGGGCAACAGCCTCATCATGCCGAGCTTCGTTGCCGTCATTATCGGCGGTGTCGGGAGTCTTTTCGGAGCCGTGCTCGGCGGATTGATCATCGGTATCGCCGCCGGTATCACCACCACTTACTACCCCGCTGCGAGCGAGGCCGTCATTTATCTGATGATGCTGATCGTCTTGGTGATCAGGCCGCGCGGTCTGTTTGGCGAAGAGGGATTGTTCGAATGACCCCGGCCGTCATGGACAAGACACGCGCCGTCGTCGCTCCCGGCGAAGCCGATACCGGTCCGGGGGGCGTGGGCAGCTTGTTGCCGGCCGGAATCGGAAAGCTACGCTATCCGCTCTTGGTCCTTATGTGGGCTGCCCTCATTGCGCTGCCGTGGTGGATGCCGCTGGTCGGCGGCTACACCGCGCTCGGCTCCAAGGTGCTGATCTACGGCATTGCGGTTATGGGGCTAAACATCGTCCTCGGCTTCACCGGCGGGTTGTGCTTCGGCCAGGCGGCCTATTTCGGACTCGGCGCGTATGGTGCCGGAATGACATTGAAGTATCTGGTGCCCTCGACGCCGCTTGCCATTCTCATCGGTACATTGGCCGGCGGGTTTGCCGCCACTTTGCTCGGCCCCCTGGTCATGCGTCGACGCGGCATCTACTTCGCCATGATCACGATCGCCATCGGGCAACTCTTCTATTTCGTCGCGGTGCGCTGGAACAACGTCACCGGGGGTGAGGATGGGCTTGCCGGTTTCTCGCGGCAGCCTATCCATTTCGGCAGTATCGAGTTTCCGCTGACCAGCACGAACTACTACTACGTCGTGCTCCTCTGCTTCACGATCGCAGTTGTCGTAATGTGGGGCCTCCTGCAATCGCCGCTCGGCCACACATGGGTCGGCATCCGCGAGAACCGCCGGCGATTGGAATTCCTCGGCGTGCGCGTCGATCGCTACGTCTGGGCGGCGTTCGCTATCTCCGGTTTCATCACCGCGTTGGCCGGCACGCTCAATGCGATGTTGTTTAACTTCACTTCCCCGCAGGACCTACACTGGATTTTGTCGGGCAATTTCGTCATCATGATCGTGCTCGGAGGCATGCACCGGTTCTTCGGACCATTGCTCGGCGCTATCATTTTCATTGTGGCGCAGGATTACCTGTCGAGTGTGACCGGCAATTGGATGACTTTTATCGGGCTCCTGTTCGTGGTGATCGTGCTTTTGTTCCCGCGGGGCATTTTAGGGATGTTGGCGCGTGGGGTGAGGGCGGTATGACGCACGAGATTGCCGGTGCATCTACTCGGCCGGCGGGCGATGCCTCGCCGGGTATCGGGGGCGCTCCATTTGCTGTGCAAGCGGGCGCGTCAAAGGAGATGCTGCTTCGTCTTGACGGCGTGTCGCGGCACTTTGGTTCGCTCAAGGCGGTGCAAGAAGTTTCGTTCGCCATGGCGGCCGGGGAGTTGCGTGCTGTCATCGGGCCGAACGGCGCCGGGAAGACCACCTTTTTTAACCTGATCAGCGGCTTTCACCCGCCCACGTCGGGACGGGTTTACTTCGACGGTGAGGATATTACGGACCTGTCGGTTGTTGGACGCGTCGCCCGCGGCATCGTCCGTACCTTCCAGATCACCGAGATCATGCCGGAGCTCACCGTCGTCGAGAACATCCGACTAGGTGTCGAAACGCAGGCCGGCCTCAACGCACGTCCTTTTGTGTCTCGGGCGACGCGGGCCAAGGTCGAGAGACAAATCGATCGGCTGATCGACACCGCGGACTTGGCGGGCAAGGCGCATCGTATTGTCGGCGAGCTCGCGCACGGCGATCAGCGGGTGGTGGAAGTCACGATGGCATTGAGCATGCAGCCAAAGCTGCTGCTGCTGGACGAGCCTACCGCCGGCATGGGGGATTCCGAGACCGACCATATGGTCGGTCTGGTGCGCCGGTTGCACGCTGAACAAGGGATGAGCATCCTGTTTATCGAGCACGACATGGAGATCGTATTTGGCATCGCCGAGCGTATCACGGTGCTCGACCAGGGGCGGGTCTTGGCCGAGGGAACGCCGGACCAAATCTCCGCCGATCCACGCGTGCGGACCGCTTATTTGGGAGAAGCCGAGTGAAGCCGGTCCTCAGCGCGCGTGATATCCATACGTTCTATGGCAAGAGCCACATCTTACACGGTGTTTCGCTCGACGTGAACGAAGGCGAGATCGTCACGATGCTCGGCCGTAACGGCGCGGGCAAAACCACGACCGTGCGCAGTCTGACGGGCCTTACGCCGCCGCGGCAAGGGACGGTCGAGATATTCGGCAAGAACACGACGCATTGGCCCGCCCACCGCATCGCCGGTATCGGCGTCGGCTGCGTGCCCGAGGGACGGAAGATTTTCGGCAACCTGACGGTGCTGGAGAACTTGAAAGTGCCGCAGGCGCGTCCGGGTCCATGGGACCTCAACCGGGTGTTCGAGCTGTTTCCGCGGCTGGCCGAGCGGCGCTCGCAACTGGGCCGGCAACTTTCCGGCGGCGAGCAGGAGATGCTCTCGATCGCGCGTCCGCTGCTGCTTAATCCCCGCATCATGCTGCTCGACGAGCCGAGCCAGGGTTTGGCGCCGCTGATTGTGCGCGAGGTGATGCAGGTTGTGCGCCGGATGCGGGAGGAAGGCTTGTCGGTTCTGCTGATCGAGCAGAACGCACCTTTGTCGCTCTCCATTGCCGATCGGGCTTACATTCTCGACGACGGCAAGGTGGTCTATTCGGGCAAGGCGGCGGACCTCGCCAAAGACACGGAACTGGTGAACAAGCTTGCCGGCGCAGGTAGCAAGGCGCAAGCCACGCCCGCGTCCAACGCGCAGCCGGCAGCGCATTGAGCGCTTTTGCGCGGGCGCAGCGAAGGGCGGAGAATGGCGGAAAAATCGCTCGCGGAAACCATCACGGCCTTGCGTGGGGGCGCCGTAGCTGCCGAGCAGATGGTTGAGGGTTGCCTCGCGCGTATTGAGAAGGCAGACGGCCCGGTTCAGGCGTGGACCTTTCTCGATCCTGAGTATGCGCTTGCTCAAGCGCGTGCGCTCGATAAAGCGCGCGCCAAGGGACAGCCGATAGGGCCGCTGCACGGCATTCCGGTCGGCATCAAGGATATCTTCGACACATCCGACATGCCGACCGAGAACGGCACCGTGCTGCATGCCGGCCGCCAACCACAGCGCGACTCATTTGCTGTCGCTTTGTTGCGGCAGGCCGGCGCCGTCATCGTCGGCAAGACCGTCACCACCGAGATGGCCCTGTTTACGCCCGGCAAGACGCGCAACCCGCACGATCCGGCGCGCACGCCCGGGGGCTCGTCCAGCGGTTCGGCCGCCGCGGTGGCGGCGGGCATGGTGCCGCTGGCGGTCGGCTCGCAAACCAACGGTTCGACCATCCGACCGGCCGCGTTCTGCGGGGTCGTGGGATACAAGCCGACGCATGGTCTGATTTCTCGGCAGGGCGCGCTTTTGCTGTCACACACGCTCGACCATGTTGGGATCTTTGCGGCGAGCGTCACCGATGCCGCGCTGCTCGCCGAAATCATGATGGTCTACGACGGGAGCGATCCGGACATGCGCCCCCGCGCTCGCCCCGAACTCAGCCGGCTAGCGGCGGAAGAACTGCCGAGCTCCCCTAAGCTCGCTTTTCTTCGCACATCAATGTGGGGTCAGGTCGATGAAGACGCCCAGACCGCCTTCGAAGCACTCGTCGGTCGGCTCGGTCGATGCGTCGAGGAGATCGAACTGCCGTCGCTATTCGAGGTCGCAATCGACCATCACCGATTGATCCAGGATACCGAGGTGGCGGTGAACTTCGCGGCCGAATACAGTCAAGGCCGTGATAAGCTCAGTCAAGGGTTGGTCGAAATCATTGAGCATGGTTTGCGCGTGCCCGCGTCCGAATATCTTCGCGCCGTCGCGCACATCCCGCAACTCGTCCAGGCGCATGACGCGCTGTTGCATCGTTACGACGCCATCCTCACGCCGGCGGTGCCCGGCGAGGCGCCTGTCGGGACCGCGACCGGCAATCCGATCTTTTGCACGGCATGGACGCTGCTCGGTGTCCCCGCGGTCTCGTTGCCGCTCCTGCGCGGCCGCCATGGTTTGCCGATCGGCGTGCAACTCCTAGGCCAGCGTGGCAACGACGGCCGGCTATTGCGCACGGCACGCTGGATCACCGAGGCGATTGCGAAACAGGCTTGAGCGAGGCGCGAATTTACCCGCCGCCGAACTTGCGCGCCGCGCCGCCCATGCGGCCGAAGCTCGACTGACTGGGAGCGGGCGCGGTCTGTGGCTTGACGAAGACCGCGATTACTTCAGGGTGCGCTTCGCGAACGGCGTGCTCCAGCTTGCGCGTGACCTGCTCGATTTCGGGTGCGGTAAGTTCGTCCCGAAATTCGAGGTTGAGCGCCACGACGACTTGCTCGGGCGACAGATGCACGGTGAAGACGAGCTGCGCACGCTCGATGCCGGCCGTTTCGCGCGCAATCGACAGAATTGACTGACGCAGTTCGCGGCTCGCCGGTTCGCCGAGCAACAATCCCTTGCTCTCGCGTCCGAGTGCCAACGCGGTCAGCCCGAGCACTAGCGCGATGCCGATCGAGGCGACGCCGTCAAGCACTGGAAGCGACAAGCGTTCGGCTGCAAACGTGCCGGCGGCGGCGATTGCCAATCCGAGCAGGGCGGCGCTGTCTTCGAACAGCACGATGAAGGTCGGCGGATTCTTGCTTCGCCGTACAGCTTCGTAATAGCCGAGATTGCCTTTGGCGCGGCGGAATTCGCGCAACGCGATCGTCCAGCTTGTACCCTCGAAGATCGCGGCCGCGCCATAGACGGCGTAGCTTATGAGAGGATCGGTCATCTCCTCAGGGTTGAGGATATGCAGCACGCCCTCGTAGCCGGTCACTCCGGCGCCCAGGGTGAACAAGATAAGCGCGACGACGAAGCTCCAGAAATAGAGCTCGCGTCCGTAGCCGAGCGGATGTGACCCGTCCGGCGGCTTCTCCGCGCGGTGTATACCGTGAAGCAACAGAAGTTGATTGGAGGTGTCGACGACGGAGTGGACCGCTTCGCTCAGCATGGCCGACGAACCGGTCAACCAGGCCGCAATGAACTTCGTGATCGCGACCAGCGTGTTACCGGTTATCGCCGCATAGACGACGAGCTTGGACTTGGGCGCGGCCATGGAACGCCAACGCGGCGAGGAGGAACAGGTTTCACATGTCGTTGCCCGGGGGCCGGCGGCGCGCCGGCGCAGCACCCGACCGAAAAGCAAAAGGCCGCTCGGGAGAGCGGCCTTTCGCATTCTCTCCGACAGGCGAGCTTACATCATGCCGCCCATTCCGCCCATTCCGCCGCCCGGCGGCATCGCGGGCCCCGGCTCCTTCGGCAACTCGGCGACCATCGCCTCGGTGGTGATCAGGAGACCAGCGACCGAGCCGGCGTCTTGCAAGGCGGTACGCACCACCTTGGCAGGGTCGATGATGCCTTCCTCGACCAGATCGACGTACTCTTCATTCTGCGCATCGAAGCCGAAGGTCTCGGACTTGTTCTCCATGATCTTGCCGACCACGATCGAGCCTTCGACGCCCGCGTTCTCGGCGATCTGCCGGACCGGAGCCTCGAGCGCCTTGAGCACAATGTTGATGCCGGCCTGCACATCGGCGTTCTCGTTCGTGAGCTTGCCGACCGCCTTTTTGGCGCGCAGCAGCGCGGCGCCGCCGCCCGGCACGATGCCTTCCTCGACCGCGGCGCGGGTCGCGTTGAGCGCGTCCTCGACGCGATCCTTCTTTTCCTTCACCTCGATCTCGGTGGCGCCACCGACCCGGATCACCGCCACGCCGCCGGCGAGCTTGGCCAGCCGCTCTTGCAGCTTCTCGCGGTCGTAATCGGAGGTGGTCTCCTCGATCTGCGATTTAATCTGCTGCACGCGTGCTTCGATGTCGGCCTTCTTGCCGGCGCCGCTGACGATGGTGGTCTTCTCCTTCTCGATCACCACCTTCTTGGCGCGGCCGAGCATTTGAAGCGTGACGTTCTCCAGCTTGATGCCGAGGTCTTCCGAGATGAGCTGACCGCCGGTGAGGATGGCGATGTCCTCGAGCATGGCCTTGCGGCGATCACCGAAGCCGGGTGCTTTCACCGCCGCGACCTTCAGTCCGCCGCGCAGCTTATTGACCACGAGGGTGGCGATCGCCTCGCCCTCGACGTCCTCGGCAATAATGACGAGCGGCTTGCCCGATTGCACCACCGCCTCGAGCACGGGCAGCATCGCCTGCAGGCCCGAGAGCTTCTTCTCGTGCAGGAGGATATAGGCGTCCTCGAGCTCGGCCAGCATCTTCTCGGCGTTGGTGACGAAATAGGACGAGATGTAACCGCGATCGAATTGCATGCCTTCGACGATCTCGACGTCCGTCTCGATCGCCTTGGCTTCTTCGACGGTGATAACGCCCTCGTTGCCCACCTTCTGCATGGCCTGTGCGATCATCTTGCCGACGGTGGCGTCGCCGTTCGACGAGATGGTGCCGACCTGGGCGACTTCGCTCGACGAGCCGACTTTTTTGGCGCGCTTCTCGATGTCTTTCACGACCGCCTGCACGGCGATGTCGATGCCGCGCTTGAGATCCATCGGGTTCATACCGGCGGCCACGGACTTGGCGCCTTCGCGCACGATCGCCTGGGCGAGTACGGTCGCGGTGGTCGTGCCGTCACCGGCGAGATCATTGGTCTTCTGGGCGACCTCGCGCACCATCTGCGCGCCCATGTTCTCGAACTTGTCCTCGAGTTCGATCTCTTTTGCGACGGTGACGCCGTCTTTGGTGATGCGTGGCGCACCGAAGCTCTTGTCGAGCACGACATTGCGGCCCTTAGGGCCAAGGGTCACCTTCACCGCGTTGGCGAGGGTGTCGACGCCGCGCAACATGCGCTCGCGGGCGTCGCCGGAAAATTTCACGTCTTTGGCAGCCATTGAGTTTTACTCCGTTGGATTCTGAGTTGATCCTCATCCTGAGGAGCCGCGCATAGCGCGGCGTCTCGAAGGATGAGGCCGGATTCGTTGTCCTCGTCCTTCGAGACGGCGCCTTCGGCGCCTCCTCAGGACGAGGAGAAGGGCATCAGGCGACCACGCCCATGATGTCGGACTCCTTCATGATCAGGAGTTCCTCGCCCTCGATCTTGACCTCAGTGCCCGACCACTTGCCGAACAGCACGCGATCGCCAGCCTTCACGTCGATCGGGATCAGTTTGCCGGTTTCGTCGCGGCCACCCGGGCCAACGGCGATGACTTCGCCTTCCTGCGGCTTTTCTTTCGCGGTGTCGGGAATGATGATACCGCCTTTGGTCTTCTCTTCGGCCTCAATTCGGCGCACGACGACACGGTCGTGCAGGGGACGGAACTTCGCTTTGGCCATGGCTTCCTCGTCGGCGCTGACGCGCAGGTTAGTGATCGAAAAGCTTCGATTGTTTAGCAACTTAGCACTCAGTTCATCAGAGTGCTAACGAGCTTGGAGGGACATATGGAAAGTGGCGCGGACTGTCAAGCGCATCCCCCCGGTCGGTCATCAGCATGCTTGCGCTTACCGCCATTGCCCTACAAAGTCGCTGTCCTGCCCTAAGGAGCCTTCATGCCGCGTTCCCCACGTCCTGTCTTGGCCGCCGCTTTCGCCTTGGGTCTGCTCGGGCTCGCGCTTGGCGCGTGCGCGACGCAACCGCCGCCCGCGCCGCCGCCGCCGCCGGCGGTACCCAGCCTGCCGCCGGCATTTCAGCCACAGGCACTGGTCGGGCGGTGGGGGCTTGCGGCTTACCATCAGGAGGCCGACCGCGAGCGCACCATTGCCGCCGCGGCCCGCCAATGCAGCAATCCGTACGTCATCACCCTCGGCCCGACCGGAGGCGTGATGATGCACCTTGCCGACCAGTCCGAGCGCTCCGAGCTGGCGCTGAAGGGCGCGCCCGGCGGCAAGACCTATATCGGCCCCGAGGGGCCTCCCGGCGGCGTTCAGGACCGCGAAGTGGTGAGCTTCGACGGCCGCGTGCTGATCCTGCGCTGGATGGACCCTGAAGTGCAGACCCGCTACGGCACGATGGTCTATGTCCGCTGCGGATCGGAGGGGAGAAAGCCGGCGCGGAAGCGGCGGTCCGGACAAACTGCAACGTGACGCGCAAACTTGCGGGTGCACTTCGTGATCAAGCCCCGCGACCTCATTCACGGCCCCTGGCGGGCGGTGCCGGTGCTCGGCATCACGCAAATCCTGTCCTGGGGCACGATCTTCTACACGCCGGTGCTGATCGTGCCCTTGATCGCCGCCGACCGCGGGTGGTCGATGGCCTTCGCCATGGGCGGCTTCTCGGTCGGCCTCTTCACCGCCGGCCTGTGCCTGCCTTTCGTTGGCCGCGCCATCGATCGCTACGGCGGCCATGTCGTGATGACCGGCGGCTCCCTGGCCGGTGCGCTGGGGCTTTTCCTTGTTACCCGCGCCAATAACCAGATCGCTTATCTCGCGGTCTGGGCGGTGCTCGGTGTTGCGATGGCGGCGAATCTCTACGATTCCGCTTTTGCGAGCCTCGGCCGCATCTTCGGGGCCGGCGCGCGCCGGCCGATCAGCGCGTTGACCCTGATCGGCGGCTTCGCCTCCACCGTGAGCTGGCCAGTCACTCATTTCCTGAACGAGGGCATCGGCTGGCGCGGCACGTACCTCATTTATGCGCTGCTTCTCGCTTTGGTGTCGGCGCCGCTGCATGCGCTGGCGCTGCCGCGCCGACGCCACGAGGCTCATGAATCGGCGCACGAGAACACCGCATCGCCACCCAAGGTGCTGCCGCCGCATGGCCTGGCATTCGCGCTGGTGGCCTCGGCTTTTGCGGCTTACGCGTTTGTGCCCTCGGGCTTGTCGGCCAATCTGTTGGCGATCTTCACGCGTTCCGGCATTGATGCCGGCACGGTAGTGTGGATCGGCGCGCTGTTCGGGCCGGCGCAAGTTGGCGCGCGCCTTGTCGAGTTCGCCTTCGGCCGAAACGTGCATCCTTTATGGGTGGTGCGCATTGCGCTCGCGAC
>DASTWX010000224.1:0-44505 GCA_035765795.1 Pseudolabrys sp.
AGCCAGCTCCTGGCGGGGGGTCGTAATGCCCCCGGGCGGAGCCCCGGGCCGCCCGAGTGCGGGGAATGCGTTTTCCCCGCCCGCGGGCACCGCATCCGGCCCCGCTGCCATGACGCCTCATGAGAGCGCCCTCGGCGGACCGAACTTGTAGGATAATATACATAGGTTACTCATCCTGTCAACGGACCGACGAAAATATTCTCGTCTCGTTGCCATGCGCAGCGAAAAACCCCGCCGGAGCAAACCGGCGGGGTTTTGAGGCGAAATGCGATAAAACAATCGATCAAATCGCCATTTTCAGGTCCTTGGCGGGACGGAAAGCGACTTTCTTGCTGGCCTTGATCTTGATCGCCTCGCCGGTGGCCGGATTGCGGCCCATGCGGGCGGCCCGCTTGCGCACCTGCAAGATGCCGAGGCCGGCGATCTTTACCCGTTCGCCCTTTTTCAGATGCTTGGTGATCATGACGACCAGATCGTCAAGCATTTCCAGGCCCTGTTTCTTGGTCAGCTCGTGCTGTTCCGAGAGCGCGGCGGCGAGCTGGCGGGTGGTCACCGGCTTGCTGGCCTTGGGCTTGGACGGGGCGGCTGCTTTTGCTGCCATCGATGTAACTCCTTCGGCGCACCATGCGCGAAAACCGACCACTATGAGATTCGGATTCCGCTGCAAAGGGGGTATGCGCGGGATTGAACCAAAAAAAAGCAGCAACGGCGGGCCTAAATGGGCCTCGAGAGCGCGGGCGTTGCCGCTGGCGGCCCGATCGTCTATCTAGATGGGGCCCCAAGCGCCCGTAGCTCAGCTGGATAGAGCGTTGCCCTCCGAAGGCAAAGGTCAGAGGTTCGAATCCCCTCGGGCGCGCCAATTCTTTCAAGCTCTTGCGCCAAGTCGGGCCTAATCGAGAAACGTCCTGGCAAGCGTATAGCAAGCGGTCGTTGCGACTTTGGGTGCCTCGCAGTGAGTCCTGCGCCGCTTACGCCTTGTAGGAAATTAGATGAGCACGACCGGATGCTCGAAGCTCAGTCGAATACATTCTCATCGAAATGATTCGCGAACGCCCTGCTTGCGATAAGGAAGCCGACTGTCGGGATGCGAGGAAAGGATGGGTTATCCGTTGTCCTGCTTCTCTTCGTGGAGCGCATCTCCTTGCGTATACGTGAGGCGGCAACCCGAGCAAGAAGCAATACGACGCCATCGTGCGTGAGTTGATCGGCCAGCAGTGTGCAGCGTTATCAGGATTTGCGTGCGTTACAATGAACGTATGGTGAAGAGCTGTGACGGGCACAATTGGGAGCTACAGCGGATAATGCCTGATGGACAGGGCAGCAAACAACGAGCGCAAGCTACAGAGAAATAGCCATCGTTACATGTACATTCCGTGGTATAACGCGGAAGAAACCATAGAAAGTTTATGACCAAAGAAGAACTCATCTCGCTTCCGCACCTCTCTATTCTGCAGTCACGCGTTCAAAACATCGCTTTCAAACGTAGAGGCAAAGAGACTCCTGGGCAGTAAGTTATATGAACCACTGAGACAGACCGAATGAGGAACGATTCTTGGCAGTGGCCGTTACGAAACCATGCCAAGTCACAGACCGCCCCTATCACCATCTGCTCGGGAAAAAGCGGAAGCGCTATTCAAGCGCCGCCAGGAGCAGCAGGCGGACGCACCTGTAGCCATGCAGGAATATCGCGCCGCCCAACAGGCGGCGCTCGACCGGATGAAGAAGCTCCGCGAGCAGCGCCTCGCTCGGCAAGCTTAACGCTGCGTCATTTGACATAGAAACTCGACGCAGGGGGCGTCGCGCCGGGTTTGCAGGACTTTGGTGTTCGGTGTCAGTTGCCCCTCAACGCCCGCCACGTGCGAAGCGCGGGCTCCATCCTCCTCAATGCGCCTCAGCTTCCGCTGCAACGCCCCAACTGACCCCAAGGCCGTTCGCGCCGGTCGGGGGCGAATTTCTATGCTTGCGCTTCATTCGGCACTTCGATGCCTGAGTGATCTTACATATCGCGGCATCTGAAGGCCCGAAGCTCTGGTCTCTTCTCGAAAGGGAGTCCGCCTGACCTCTTATTCTCCAACATACGAAACCCGGCGCCTGAGACGCGCGCCGGGTTTCGATGTGGCCTCCGAATGTGCTTCCTCAGAACCAGGCTTCAGCACTGCAAAACACGTCATCGAAGGAGCCGTTCGCTCAATGCCAGAACAGCACCAACAAAATGATTATCGGAATCGGAATCCCGAGCAGCCAGAGTAGCGCGCCTTTACCTAAACTCATTGTCGCCTCCTGAGTTGTCGGTCCAACAAACGCAGGGGCGCGCAATTCGGTTCCTCAGCGGCGGTGGCCGAGTGGAATCCCGAAGCACAGCAGCACGCTGGCGAACCGCTCCGACGGTGCGCTTCATCTCCTGTGAGACCTTTACCGCAGGCGTCCCCTTCTTTGAATGAGCAGCAGTCTCGTCCATTTCTACATTGCGCCCTTTCCATCCAGATCGGCGTAAGATGGTCTAAAATGAAAACCTACGTCAAAATCTGTTCGAGCATCATCTTCGGCGAGACGACAACGCGCAGCCGAGAATTGTCAAACCGTTAGCGCGGCGTCCTCGTCCGCGTCGGCTTTCTCGCCGAGGGCGACAATGCGCAAACTGCCCTCCGGTAATGGTCGCTGTAGTTGTAGAGCCTCATTGGCTGGCGCGCTCATCCAGCGGTCAATTTCATCCTGTGTTTGCAGAATGACCGGCATGGCTTTCGGATGCACGGCCCCAACCATGTTGTTCGGCTCAGTGGTGAGAAAGCCGAACAGGGTGTGTTCGCCTTCAACGGGATTCGCCTTGGTGCCGCGCGTGCCGTGCCATCTTGTCCAGATGCCCGCGAACATCGCCAGCGGGCGGCTTTGATCGAAGGCGAACCACGTCGGCGTTTTCTTGGGCTTGGCGTCCGCGTATTCGCAAAACGACGTCCATGGCACTACGCAACGGTTCCCCGGATTGAGCCAGCGCCGCCAATGCGCGCTCTTGGTGTTGCGGATGTTCGTTACTGGCGCGGGTCCGAATTGGGCCGGGCAGGGCATTCCCCACCGGGCCATAGCGAGCTCGCGCACGCCATCGGGGGCGTTCCGCACAATGGGCGCTAGACAGTCGGGAAAGATGCCGGGCAGGGGCGGTAGGTTGCCCGTAGTGTCGCGCATAGCGCGGGCAATCGCGATGACCGCCGCTTGCCCTTTAGTCATGCTGTAAAGGTTGCACACTGGCCCTACCTCCCCACACGCGGCGGCATAGGCCACCAAACTAAATCACCACGGCCACCTCTCAAGCGGACTAGCGGCTCCGGGCGTACAGCGCCGCAGCGTCGGCAACCCATTCGCCGTTGCACCTTGGCAATCCGGTCATTGCTCCTGAACGGCGGTAAATCGGTTAGTGCGATCATTGAAAGCCGCCCGCAGCGCCGACATTCAAAGGCGAGGGCTCCCCGGTCCGCGACTCCGGCCAGGGTCCACTTGTTCACGTCGGGTTCGTAACCAAAGGCAAGGGGCGACATGCCGGAAAACTGGCACGTTCTATTTTCGTTCTCAAGGTCAACTAAGCGGGTCACCTCTTTGGAACCGACGATCCGGGGACGGGTTAATAGTCCGACTGAGCGCCGACCCCCCTTTCCCCCCGAACCGGCGCTCGGACGATTGGAAGGCCGCGAACCACACCGCGGCCTTCCTTTTTGGTGCTCGAGTTGGTTGACTAAACGCAAGGCACCGCAACAACCCGTGAACGCCTTCCGCTGTGTAATGCCACAATTCGCCACCTAAGTTTCTGGGCGTGTTAACCGCTCAAAGAGGCGGGCAGCCTATGATCAAAGTAACCAACTATCGCAAGCACGCGGAGGAGTGCCGTCGACTCGCTAATCAGGCGAGCCTGCCGCATATCCGTGACGGCTTCCTCAAAATGGCAGAAACTTGGAACCAGCTCGCCGAACAGAGAGAGCTAGGGCTTACAAAGGACGACGTGAAAGCACCTGTAGAGCGTGACTCTCGTCGCTAAACCACAACCGAGGATCTTCGCGTAAGCGGTGGTTGTGTTCGCTGGGTTGCTGTGAGGTGGTCCATTCCGTTCCGGTTGTGGCGATGTGCCGCTTTCGTGTCTTGAAAAATGATTCGCTCTTGCGCTCTGAATGGTTAATGCTGTTGCCCATCACCGACAACGGCAAGCCTTCAGGCGTCGGTGATTGAGAGTGTTGTGCTCCCGCCTGTAACCGTGGAGCGTATCATGTCAGCATTCCCGACTGCCATTCCATCTCCCAAGGTAATCGACCGTCCGTCATGTCCTAAGTGCGGGACGAAAATGATGCTTAGGCGAATCGAGCCTGATGCACCGGACCACGACAAGCGCACCTTTGAGTGCCCTAGCTGCAATCACGAGGAAACGTTCGTTTTCAAATACAAGTAGGCCGCCTCAGTTGGCGGCCTCGCTCTTTGACTTAGGCGACTATCGAGAAATCTTCGGTGAATGTCGCCGTGATTGTATTGGGGTATCGAGGCTCTCAAGCCGTCACGGGTCGGTTGCGTATCGCCGTCGCCAGTTTCGCCCCCGCCCCGCCGACTCGCTTCTGCTCCGCCAACGCGGGCTTCCCGTAAGTATTGCGCAGTCCGGGAACCCTTAGGCGACGCATAGGGTTATGCCGTCACCAACGGAGGCGATGATGGCGGACGACCAGACGAAAACAACGGCGGACCGGAAGCGTGTTGACGTTCATGACGATTACGAGTGCCGCTACTGGTCTGAGAAATTCGGCGTGAGCGCTGACGAACTCAAGCTGGCGATCTCGAACGCGGGCGACCGAGTAGATGACGTGGCGCGTGAGCTTGGGGAAGAACTCTACTCCGAAGTCACGGCGGCAGAACGTCAAATTTCGAGACGTGGCAGGTCGCTGCAACGCTAGAGGACCGCTGCCCGCGGTTCCGTCATTATCGAGCCATATTGCGGGATGCCCTGTCGGTCACTGGAGGCATAAAGCAGGTTCGATGGTTGCTCCCTGCAAATGCAGCGCGAACCGGGACGAACGCATTCCGGAACTAGGTCGAACGAGCGACTTTACGTGTCAGTTTTCGAGCGAGGAGAAGTGTGCCTGAGAAGGACGAAAAACCAGAAGGCCATCATCATCAGCTCGAAGAAGCTGAGCAATCACTGGTGGAGAGCGAAGCGAGATACCGGCAGCTGGTCAATGCGGTAGTAGACTACGCGATCTTTCAGCTCGATACCGAAGGCAACATCACGACGTGGAATTCGGGTGCACAGCGTATCAAAGGCTACGCGCCTGATGAAATCATCGGGCAGCACTTTAGCCGCTTTTATACCGATGAGGATCGCGCGCTAGGCGTTCCGGCAAACGCTCTTCGGGAAGCTCGCGAGACCGGGCGCTTTGAGGTTGAAGGATACCGCGTCAGGAAGGACGGCAGCAAGTTTTGGGCTTCGGTCATTATAGACGCCATTCGCGATGAAGAGGGTAACCTTCGTGGCTTCGCGAAAGTGACGCGAGACATTACCGAGCGGATCGAAGCACAACTCAAGCTGAAGCAAACTCAAGAACAACTCGCCGCTTCTCAAAAACTAGAAGCCGTAGGCCAACTGAGCGGGGGTGTCGCACATGATTTCAACAATCTCCTGATGATTGTGTTGGGCAATCTTGAAACGATCCAGCGGTATGTCCGCCAGGCTCCGACGAATCCGGCTCTGGTGCGTGCTACTAATAACGCGATCCGGGGCGCACAGCGTGCCTCCGCACTTACCAGCAGACTGCTTGCGTTCTCGCGCCGTCAGGCTCTCGATCCGAAACCGATCGACGTGACGCGTTTCCTCACGGGATTGGTAGACTTCCTGCAGCGGACGCTGGGCGAACGAATTGATATCGAAACAGTTGGCGCCGCAGGCCTGTGGCGGATTGAGGTAGATACTAATCAGCTCGAAGCTGCGTTGTTAAATCTGGCTATTAACGCGCGCGACGCCATGCCGGACGGAGGAAAGCTCACGCTAGAGGCGGCCAACGTGTTTGTGGATGACGAATACAGCCGCATGAATCTCGAAATAGCTGTAGGGCAATACGTCGTGATCTGCGCCACGGATACAGGGCTGGGTATGACGAGCGAAACCCTTGCTCGCGCTTTTGAGCCATTTTTCACGACGAAGGAGCTGGGCCGCGGAACTGGATTGGGCCTCAGCCAAGTTTATGGGTTCGTCAAGCAATCAGGCGGGCACGTGAAGATTTACAGTGAAGTAGGCCAGGGTACGACTGTCAAAATGTACTTTCCCCGTCATTTGGGAAAGGAATGCGAGGAAGGAGAAGAAGATGAGCCGATTATCGGCGGGGAGGCCGAAACCATCCTTGTGGTGGAGGACGACGCCGATTTGCGCGCGTATCTCGCTGATGTGTTGCGAAGCCTGCAATATCGCGTGCTCTTAGCGTCAAACGCCAGTTTTGCATTAGATGTTCTTTCCGCAGAAGAAACCCAGATAGATTTGCTTCTTACGGACATCGTAATGCCCGGTATGACTGGTCGTGAATTGGCGAGGGAGGCACAAAGGCGTCGTCCGAACATGAAGGTTCTATACATGACCGGATATTCCCGAAATGCGGTCGTACATCAGGGGCGTTTAGACGAAGGAGTAGACTTGCTGCAAAAGCCGATTTCGCAAGCTGAACTGGCCCATCGTATTCGGATGAGCCTTGATCGCCCGAAGCGGGGGGACGGAAGCTGAAGGAGTGGGAGCGACCAAAATGAAAGGGGCGGATTGACGGAGGCTTCGATCCACGAATGGAACCGGAAGCGTTCACCGCAAGTTTATGGTCGACACCGACGGAGGCGACGATGGTGGACGATAAAACGAAAACAGCGGCGGACCGGAAGCGCATTGACGTTCACGAGGATTACGAGTGCCGCTACTGGTCTGAGAAATTCGGCGTGAGCGCCGATGAACTAAAGCGGACAGTGGCGACGGTGGGCAACCGAGTAGACGAGGTGGCACGCGCGCTTGGGAAAGAAGCCTAAACGCTCAAAGCCGAACCCGGCCTGAGAATCAGAAGTCACCGCCGTCCGAACAGATTGTTGAGTAGCCAGCCGTCGAGGCCGCCGCTGCGCGTCGCTTGCCCGGCATTCGCCTGCTCGATTCGCCCTGGCGGCCGGGGAGGGGGCGACCTATCGTCCCCGAACAAGCCGGCCAACAAGCCGCCGCCTGAGGATGAGCCCGGGAGGCTCGCGACCGGCACACCCTGCTGCGCCGCTTGCATGAAGCGACTCCAGATCATGACCGGCAGGCTGCCGCCGGTGACGTGTTTGGTCGGCGTGCCGTTATCGTTGCCGAGCCAGACGCCGGTGACCAGATGCGCGGTGTAGCCGACGAACCAGGCGTCGCGGAAATTCTGGCTGGTGCCGGTCTTGCCCGCCGCCGGCCAGCCCGGCAACGAGGCGTGTTTGGCGGTGCCGATGGTGAGCGTCTCGCGCAGCATCCGGTTCATCATGCCGACATAACGCGGGTCGGTGACGAGCGGCGGCGGGCGTTTGCTGCGCGCGTAAAGGAGCTTGCCTCTGGCGTCGGTGATGCGCGTAATGACGTAAGGCGTGGCGCGGTAGCCGCCGTTGGCGAAGGTCGCGTAGGCGCCGGTCAATTCCAGCGGCGTCACTTCCGATGTGCCGAGGGCGATCGATGCATTGGGTTCGAGATGGGACTCGATGCCGAGCCGGTGCGCCGTGCGGATGACCGCCCGCGGGCCGAATTCGAGTGTCAGCCGCACCGATACCGTGTTGAGGGAAAGCGCCAGCGCCTTGGTGAGGCTCACGGGCCCGAGATAATCGTTCTCGTAATTCTCGGGTTTCCAGCCGTGCACGCTGATCGGTGCATCGGTGCGCACCGAATCCGGGGTGAGACCGTGCTCGAGCGCGGTCAGATAGACGAAAGGCTTGAAAGCGGAGCCGGGCTGACGCCGCGCGTCGACCGCGCGGTTGAACTGGCTTTCGGCATAGTTCCGGCCGCCGATGAGCGCGCGCACAGCGCCGCCCGGCGTCATCGCCACCAGCGCGCCTTCGCCCACACGATATTTGGCGCCGTCCTGATCGAGCACGCCGTCGAGCGCCGCTTCGGCCTCGCGCTGCAAGCCGGCATCGATGGTGGTGTGAACGACGATGTCTTCGTCGACGTGGCCGACCGCGTCATCGACTTCGTCCATCACCCAATCGGCGACGTAATTGGTGGATCCCTTGCCGCCTTGCGCGACAATGCGCGGCGGGCTCGCCAGCGCAAGGCGCTCCTTGGCCTTGCTGATGAAGCCGGTCTCGGCCATTGCCGAAAGCACGATCTTCTCGCGCTTTGCGGCCTCCTGGTAATTGCGCGTGGGGGCGAGTCGCGAGGGTGACTTGACTAACCCGGCGAGCATCGCCGCTTGCGCCAGTGTCAGCCGGCGTGCCGAAACGCCGAAATAGCGCTGCGCGGCCTCCTCGATGCCGTAGGCGCCAGAGCCGAAATAGACGCGATTCAAGTAGAGTTCGAGAATGCGCGCCTTGGAGAACTTGTGATCGAGCCACAGAGCCAGCAGCACTTCCTGCAGCTTGCGATGGATGGTGCGCTCCTGCGTCAAGAACAGGTTCTTGGCGAGCTGTTGGGTAATGGTCGAGCCGCCCTGGGCGATGCCGCGATGCAGGACGTTGGCGATCAGTGCACGTACGATGCCATAAGGGTCGATGCCGAAATGTTGGTAGAACCGCCGGTCTTCGATGGCGATGAAGGCCTTCGGCACGTAACCGGGCAATTCCCGCAAGGCGATCGGCGCGCCGGCCTTGTCGCCGCGGCGGGCGAGCGGACGGTTGGCGACATCGACGATCTCGATCGACGGCGGCCGCTTGGGGATTTCGAGAGACTGGATCGGCGGCAGATGCGCGCCTACCCAGACGAGCGTGCCGATGAGGCCGATGCCGGCCCAGAGGCCGAGCACGATGCTCCAATAAGCGAGGCGGCCGATGAGAGGACGCTTGCGCCCGCCAGCTTTGCGCTTGCGGCGCCGCGGCGCGGGCGCTTTGCCGCCGGCGCGATCGCCGGGCGAAACCCGTACTTCGGGGCTCGCGCCGAAGCGCGGCTCTTTGCGGCCCGAATGTCCCCGTCCCGACGCCATACGCTACCCGAAACCGCCGGCACGTCGCGCGCCGGCCCCCGGCGAGGAACGCTACGGGGCGCGGTCTAAGGAGAGGTTAAGGACTTTCAATCCGTCACCCTGAGGTGCTCGGCCGAAGGCCGAGCCTCGAAGGGGCGACGGCCGAGGCCGTTCATCTTTCGAGGCTCGCGCGCGAAGAAGCGCGCTCGCACCTCAAGATGACGGGGAAAGGTTTCGTCCCGCAGCGGGTCCGCTATGCCGGTGGCCAATTCAGGATGATGTATTGAGACGTGTGCGCCGTCTTAAGATGGATCAAGCTTGATTTTGCCGGCACGACGACGCGACAGCAATTGAATTGAATGCCAATCGCCGTCGATGAGCGCCTCCTTTTTGGCGCGGCTCCAACCCTTGAGCTGCCGCTGCGCCGCAATCGCGTCCGTAATGCGATCGAAGTGTTCGGACCAGACCAGCGTGACCGGCCGTCGCGACCATGTGTAGCCGGGATAGATGCCGGACTGATGTTCGGCGATGCGCTTGGTGAGATCGTCGCCGGTCGCGCTGCCGACATAATAAGAGCGGTCGGCGCATCGAAGCATGTAGACGAACGCGCCCATGCTGAAATTCCTCGGCTGTCATCCTTCGAGGCGCGCCTAACGGCGCGCACCTCAGGAGGCGAAGAGAGCGCCAGTCTAGCCAACCTCTCTCCGTCACCCTGAGGTGGCCGCCGAAGGCGGCCCTCGAAGGGCGACGGCCGGGGCCTGTCATCCTCGAGGCTCGCGCGCGATGACGCGCGCTCGCGCCTCAGGATGACGGGGAAAGGCGCATCGCCTCCAGCAGCGCCGTCACGATGGTGCGCGGGGCGGCGGGCTTCGACACGATGCGGCAGCCCGGCCATTCGGCGAGGGTCGGATCGGTGTCCACCTGTCCGGTATAGAACACGAAGGGTGTGCCGCGCTCGCTGAGTGCGCGGGCGACCGGCGCAACCGTCTCGCCGCCGAGCCGCACATCGAGCAGGGCCACGCCGACGTCGCCGTCACCGTTCGCGGCGGCGAGTGCTTCGCGCACGTTGCGGCATAGCCCGGCGATATCGGCGCCGGCGTCAAGCAGCATCGCTTCCAACTCCAGCAGGATCAGGAAGTCGTCTTCCACCACCAGCACACGGGCCTTGGCCAGGAGCGGGGTGGAGTCAAGATTCCTTGGATGCTCGGTCATTGATGAGGAGTTCGGTCAGCGACAATGCGATGGTGCAGGTGAAGCCTTGGGAGGAGAAATCGCGATTCACTTTGGCGTTCGGAATACTCTGATCGATCAAGATGCTGCCGAAGCCTGCCTTCGGTCCGCGCTTCGGCGGCGGCCCACCCTTCTCTTCCCAAACAACGGTGAGTAGGCGGCCGTTGTTCCTCGCCGTGACGCCCCAATGCAGGTCGACGCGGCCCGCGCTGGTCGACAACGCGCCGTATTTAGCGGCGTTTGCCGCAAGCTCATGCAGTACGAGACCGAAGGGGGTCGCAAGCTCGGCGGGCAGCGAGATCGGCGCGCCCGTGATGTGGACGCGGTCGAAGCCGTCGGCGAGATAGGGTTCGAGTTGCGCGCGCGCCATCGCCTCCATGTCGGCGCCTTCCCAGTCCGATTGCACCAGCAGACCGTGGGCGGCGCCGAGCGCCGCCAGCCGCGCGCTGAAGCGCTCGACGAAGTCGGCTTGCGAGCGGGTCGTGCGTAGCGTCTGATTGGCGATCGATTGCGCGACGGCGAGCGTGTTCTTCACCCTGTGGGTCAATTCGCGCAGCAGCAGTTGCTGCCGCTCTTCCCAGGTCTTGCGCTCGGTAATGTCGCGGGTTGATTCGAGCACCAGCCGCTTGCCCTCCATCGATCCGAATTGCATGCGGCTTTCGATGGTGAGCATGCGGCCGTCCTTGGTGCGCTGGCGCAATTCACCGGACCAATGACCATCGCGCAGCAGTTGCTCCTTGAGCGCATCGAATGAGGAACCCGGCACCGTCGTTCCGAGCAATTCGAGCTTCGTCTTGCCGATGGCATCGGCGGCCGTGTAGCCGTAGAGCTCCCCGCAACCCCGGTTCCATTGCAGAATGCCGTCGTCGTAATCCCAGATGAAGATCGGATCGCGCGACAGCTGCACGAGCTGGTTCTGCTGCGACAGTCTGCGCTCGCTCTCGCGCAGCGCGCTTTCGATCTGCAGCCGCTCGGTGATGTCGAGGAACGTGATCACCACGCCATCGATCTTATTGTCCACCGTCCGATAGGGCCGCAGGCGCACGTCATACCAGCGCCCGTCGCGGCTGTGGATTTCACGGCGGATCGGCGCGAGCTCCGTGAGGACCGCGCGCGCGTCGCCAACCAAACCGTCATAGTCGAGACGATGGGCAAAGTCGGTGATGGGCCGGCCTTCATCGGCCGCGGTGAGGCTGAACAGGTCGGTGGTGCGCTCCGTAAAGCGCTTTACTCGCAAGGTGGTATCAAGGAACAGCGTGCCGATATCGGTCGCGGCCATCAAATTTTGCAAATCGCTGTGCGCGCGCGAGATCGCTTCCAGTTTCAGCTTCAATTCGCTGTTGACCGTTTGCAATTCCTCGTTGATCGACTGCAATTCCTCCTTGCTGGTCTCCAGCTCCTCGGAGGTCGAGCGGTATTCTTCGTTGATCGATTGCAGCTCTTCGTTGGCGGCGCGCAGTTCCTCGGTACTGGCTTCCGATTCCTCGCGCACGGTCCGCAATCGTGCTTGCGTCAGCTCCAATTCCTCACTGAGCCGCTGGACGGTGTTATCGCTCGCCTGCCGCTGATCGGGCGCGGCCGTATCTTGCTCGATCTCGCCGCCCTCGATGAACATCACCACGGCATGCCTTTGCTCGCCCTCTCCTTTTTCGACGGGCTTCACGTTGAGGTGGACCCGTCTTGCGGTGCCATTGAAGCGCACCGGAATAGGCAGACTGAGCGTCGGCAAACGCTGCTCGAAGGCGCGGTGCAGCGCCGATCGAAGCTCGAAGCGCAGCTCCGGCCGCGCCAGTTCGACCAGATCGGTATTCAAGGAGCCGCCGGAAGGCTGGAGAAACCGTCCGGCGTTTTCCGACAAGTGGATCACCCGATGTGCTTCGTCGACCAGAATGCTGGGCGGGGCCAGCCTCTCGATGAGCCGCCGATGCAGGATAGCCTCATTTAGTGCCGCCTCGGGCGCGCGACCGCGGCCGGAGACGGCGCCGTGCTCGCGTCCGCCGATGCTGCCGAGCAGGCGCGGCAGCAGGCGCGGTTTTTCGCTAGTGTGCATCCCTGATTGATAGATGCGTGCATTGCGATCCACCGTGCGGAACAGGCCGGGAGGGTTATCGGCCGTCTCCGCCGAGCCGAGGAAAAGGAATCCGCCCGGCTTCAGCGCGTAATGGAAGGTGCGGGACGTTTGCTCCTGCAAATCGCGATCGAGATAGATCATGAGATTGCGGCAGGCGATGAGGTCGATCCGGGAAAATGGCGGGTCCTTGAGGACATCGTGATTCGCAAACAGCACGAGATCGCGCGCCTCCTGACGGATTCGATAGCCGTCTTTTTCAGGAGTGAAGAAGCGGCGCAGTCTGTCGTCGGTGACGTCGGCTTCGATGGCGCGAGGAAACTGGCCTTCACGCGCGGCGGCGAGCGCGCGGCCGTCTATATCGGATGCGAAAATCTGGATCGGCGGCCGAAGCTCGCGCCGTCCGGCTTCTTCCAGCAGCAACATGGCAATGGAATAGGCTTCTTCGCCGCTCGCGCAGCCGGGCACCCAGACGCGGATCGGCTGGCTAACCTCCTTGCCGGCAAAGAGCTGCGGAATGACCTGGGAACGCAAGGACTCGAATGCCTCGCGGTCGCGGAAGAACGTGGTCACCGAGATCAAGAGATCGCTCAGCAGCGCTTGCGCTTCGTCCGGGTTCTCGCGCAAAAACTCGTGATATTCCTTCAGGTCGGCTGTCCGCGTCACCTGCATGCGCCGCGCGATGCGGCGCAGCATGGTGGAGCGCTTGTATTTCGAAAAGTCGTGGCCGGTGCGCACGCGCAGGTGGGCGAGCACCCGCCGCAGCAGGTCCTCGTCACCATCGCGGGCGCCGGCTGGTGGAGACGTCGCCTTAATATGGATCAACTCGACCAGCCGGCCGGCGAGGTGTTGCACCGGCAGCACCACGTCGGCAAGGCCGGTGGCGACTGCCGCGCGCGGCATCGAGCCGTACTCGGCTTCGTCCGGCTCCTGCACCAGGATGATTCCGCCGGCCTCCTTGACCGCGCGCACGCCGAGCACGCCGTCGCTGCCGGCGCCGCTGAAAACGATGGCAAAACCGTCGCCGTACGCGGCGAGCGACCTGAAAAACAGATCGACCGGCGCCCGTTGCCCGTGCGGCTCGTCGAACGGGGCCGCCACGATCTGATTATCGGTGATGTGCAGCCGGCGATCGGGCGGGATGACGTAGACCTGATTGACTTGCAGAGGCTCCGACTCCGTAACCTGCGTCACGGGCATGTCCGTGCAATTCGCCAGAATGGCCGCCAATTCGCTCTGCACGTCGGGATCGAGATGCACGATCACGACAAAGGCAGCGCCGGGTTCGTCCGGTAATTCGCCGAAGAAGGCTTGGAGCGCTTGGATGCCTCCGGCGGAGGCGCCGATGCCGACGACGAAAGGTCCTCGATTGTCTTCGTCTTGGTTGATCTTTTCGTCCTCGTCCATACACCACTCCACAAAACCTTAACGCACCATAACCCCCCGGGGGGGGGGGTCGGCCAGAGCGATCCTCGCGGCCGCCCTGAGCTTTGGTGGAACTCAGCCTGCCGCTTGTCCGTTCCTTGCAATGCGTCCCAGCGGAGACTGCAATGAGCAATCGTGACGTTCTGGCCATCGGCACCTCGGCGGGGGGCGTGGAGGCACTAGCGTTCTTGGCGGCGCGTTTCCCGCCCCAATTTCCCGCCGCCGTCCTCGTCACGATTCATCTTTCCAGCCAGTTTCGCTCTGCGATGGACGAAGTGCTGAGCCGCGCGGGTCCGCTACCGGCGAGCTTCGCCAAGCATGGCGAAGTCTTTCGAAAAAGTCATATTTATCTTGCTCCCCCGGACCGGCATTTGCTGGTCGACGGCGACCGGCTGCATCTCGGGGCCGGCCCGCGTGAGAACAATGCGCGCCCGGCCATTGACGCCATGCTGCGGTCGGTCGCCGTCTGCTGCGGCAGTCGCGCCGTCGGTGTCGTGCTCACGGGCACGCTCGGCGACGGCGCTTCGGGGCTGTGGGCGATCAATCAGTGCGGCGGCATGAGCGTGGTGCAGGACCCGAAAGATGCAGCTTTTTCGGAAATGCCGCTGAATGCGTTGAACCGGACCAGGCCCGATCACGTTGTTCCGTTGACGCAAATGCCCACATTGCTGGAAAGCATGGTTCATCAGCCGGCCGGAGCGCCGATGCCAGCTCCCGAGAGCATCAAATTCGAAGTGGAAATAGCGCGAACCGGACATTCGACCATGGAGGAAATGGATCGTTTCGGCCGGCGCTCGGTGCTGGCCTGCCCGGATTGCCAGGGCGTTATGTGGGAAATCGACGAGGGCAACCTTATGCGCTACCGCTGCCACGTCGGACACACCTATACCGCCGAGTTGATGAGCGTGGCGCTTGACGAGAGCCTGCGCCGCGCGCTGGCGAGCGCAGTGCGCGCGTTGGAGGAGCGGCTCGCATTGGCGCGCAAATTGTATGAGCAGTCGAAAGAGTCGGGCCATCGGCACGCCGATGCCTGGGCCGCCAAAGCGCGCGAATACGCGCGCGAGTTGGACGTGGTGCGCGAATCGATACAGCGCATGGACGAGATCGCAGCGCGCGCCGGGCGCGCGCAAACCGAGGCGGCGCAGTAGCCGTTAATCCGTCACCCTGAGGTGCTCGCCGCGAGCGGCGAGCCATCGCAAGTCGGCTGTTGCGGACTTGCGCACCTAATATCCAATCTCGGGTAAACCCGAGATTGGTGGGCGACGGCCCGGGCGTTCATCCTTCGAGGCTCGGCGCTATGCGCCTCGCACCTCAGGATGACGGGGATAGGTGCGACGCGAATACCGCGATCAGCGCACGCTTGATCGCGGCCTGGCGTGTCGGCGATGTGATCTGAGCGCCCAATAAATCGGTGACGTAAAACACGTCGATCACCCGCTCGCCGAAGGTGGCGACATGGGCCGAGGCGATGTTGAGATTGAGTTTCGACAGCGTGGCCGTCAGCTCATAGAGCAGTCCGGTGCGGTCAAGCCCCGTGATCTCCACCATCGTGTAGCGGTGCGACCATTGATTGTTGATGGTGACGGAAGGCTCGACCGCGAAGGCGCGGATGCGGCCTTTGGGTTGTGCGCGCCTGCCTATCATATCGGCTACCCGCAACTCGCCGCGCAATGCCTTCTCGATCGTCTCGGCGATTCGGGCGGCGCGCCGCTCCTCGTCCTCGGCGCGGTCGAATTCGCGCGCGAGCGAAATGGTGTCGAGCGCCCGCCCGTCGGTGGTGGTGTAGATTTGCGCGTCGACGATATTGGCTCCGGCCGCGGCGCAGGCGCCGGCGACGACCGACAACAGCCAAGGATGATCGGGGCAGAGCAAAGTGAGTTCGGTCACTCCGCGCTCGCCATCGAAGCCGACCATGGTGGCGAGCGTCCTGCCCGAAGCTTCGCTCGCCCGCACGAATTCGGCGTGCGCAATCTGGTGAGCGAGATCGACCTTGAGCCAGTAGGCCGGGTAATGCCTGGCGATATAAGCTTGCAACGCGGCGGCCGGCCAATCCGTCATTGCCTCGCGAAATTCGCGCTGCGCGGCGGCGACGCGCTCGGCGCGGTTGACTTCGGAGAAGCCGCCGGTCAGCGCCGGCTCGGTTTCGTAATAGAGCGTGCGGATGAGCTGCGCCTTCCAGCCGTTCCACACGCCCGGGCCGACTGCCTTGATGTCGGCGGTGGTGAGAATCGTGAGCAGCTTCAGCCGCTCCGCCGACTGCACCAAGGCGGCGAAATTCTCGATCGTCTTGCGGTCGGAAAGGTCGCGCGACTGCGCAATGCTGGACATGATGAGGTGAACCTCGATCAACCAGGCGACCAGATTGGTGTCGGCTTGCGAGAAGCCGAACCGCGCACAGAAGCGGCGCGCGACGCGGGCGCCCGCGGTCGAGTGGTCTTCCGGCCGGCCCTTGGCAATGTCGTGCAGGAACATGGCAACGTAAAGCAACGTGCGATGGCGCGGCTCGATCGTCTTCATCAGCTCATTGGCAAGCGTGCTGTCGCTCGATTGGCCGCCCTCGATTTCCGCCAGGACGCCGATGCAACGCAACAGGTGCTCGTCCACCGTATAGTGGTGATACATGTTGAACTGCATCATGGCGACGATCTTGCCGAAGGCCGGCACGAAGCGGCCCAGCACGCCGGCCTCGTTCATCCGCCGCAGCACCGTCTCCGGGTCATTCTTCGAGGTGACGATGTCGAGGAAGAGGCGGTTGGCTTCCTCGTTTTCGCGCAAGCCGGCGTCGATCAATTTGAGCGAGCGCGTCATCGTCCGCATGGCGTCGGGATGGAAGGCGAGGTTGTGCGTCTGCGCCAGGTGAAAGATGCGGATGAGATTGACCGGATCGCGTTTGAACGTATCGGTATCGGCGGGCCGGATGCGGTTGTTCTCGACGAGAAAGTCTTCGTTGTCGGCAAGCCGCTTGCGCCTCACCGGCCGCAGGCGCGCCATCAGCCGGCTCAAGACGGGCACGCTTTTGGCGTGGCTGTCTTCCAGTTCGGCGCAGAGAATAGCGGTGAGGTCGCCGACGTCCTTGGCGATGAGGAAATAGTGCTTCATGAAGCGTTCGACATCGCGCAGGCCCGGACGTGAGGTATAGCCGAGCCGCACCGCCACCTCGCGCTGGATATCGAACGACAACCGCTCTTCCGCCCGGCCGGCGACAAAATGCATGTGGCAGCGCACCGACCAGAGGAAATCCTCGCAGCGGCGGAAAAGCTGGTATTCGCTCTTGTCGAAGACGCCGCATTTGATCAGCTCGCTCGCTTCACGCACGCGGTAGACGTATTTGGCGATCCAGAACAGCGTGTGCAGATCGCGCAAGCCCCCTTTGCCGTCCTTAACGTTAGGCTCGACCAGGTAGCGCGATTGGCCGGCACGGCGGATGCGCTCCTCGCGCTCTGCGAGCTTGGCGGCGACGAATTCGGCGGCGGTGTTGCGCACCACCTCGGCATCGAAGCGCGTGATCAACTCGTCGAACAGCGCGCCATCGCCGAGCAAGAAGCGCGCTTCCAGGATGGCGGTGCGGATGGTGATGTCGGCTTTCGCCTGCCGGATGCATTCGTCGATCGAGCGGGTGGCGTGGCCGACTTTCAGCCCCATGTCCCACAAAGAATAGAGGATCGCCTCGGCAATCGATTCGCCCCAGGCGGTCTGCTTGTAAGGCAGCACGAACAAGAGATCGATGTCCGAGCCCGGCGCCTGCAGCCCGCGGCCATAGCCGCCGGTCGCGACCACCGCCATGCGCTCGGCTTCGGACGGGTTTTGCGACGGATAAAGATGCGTGCGCGCAAAGGCGAAGAGGATACGGATGATCTCGTCTTCCATCCGGCACAGTCGCTCGGCGCAGCGGCGGCCGTGACGATCCTTGAGCAGAAGTTGCTCTGCCTTGCTGCGGCCCTCGTTGAGCGCCGCCTTGAGCCGCTGCGCGACCAGCGCGCGCAGGTCGTGGCCGCCGCCTTGGTGCTCGGCGGCCAGCCGGTTCAACTCCGCCGTCAGCGCACGGGCGTCGATCAGCTCGGCAGCTTTGGGCGAATGTCCGGCGGGGAGGCGGACGTCACGATCGAGGATGAGAGTGGCCATGGACGGATGATATAGGAAGGCGCGGCGATTTTGGACCGAGTTTGCTGCGGGCTGGAGTGATGCTGGCCGCATTGGCTTTCACCTCTCCCCGCGTGCGGGGAGAGGTCGGCCGTCGGAGCGAAGCGAAGAGGGCCGGGTGAGGGGGCCTTTCTTTTGCTGGCGCGATTGATTATGCCCCTCACCCCAACCCTCTCCCCGCAAGCGGGGAGAGGGGGAAGCAGCAAATGCCCCCCGACGCTTATTTCTTCCTCACCCTCGCGCTCAAAATGGCCATCACCGCCGGTTTCGTGGTGGTTGCGACGACGGTCGCCGAGCGTGCAGGGCCCTTGGTCGGCGGCCTGGTGGCGACGCTGCCGCTCGGCGCCGGACCCGTTTACGTTTTTCTTGCGCTCGATCACGGGCCGGCGTTCATCGCGGCGAGTGCCGTCAACAGCCTCGCCATTAACGCCGCCAACGCGATCTTTGCTTTCGTTTACGCCCTATTCGCACAAAAGCGCTCGCTGCTCGTGAGCCAGTCCGCGGCCATGCTGGTTTGGCTCGCATTGGCCTGGATGATCGACGAAGTGAACGGGACCGTATCGTTCGGCATTGCGCTCAATCTCGTCGTGCTCACCGCGTGTATTGTGCTGTCGCGCTCGATGCGCCATGCCTCGATGCCGCGCACGGAGGCGCGCTGGACTGATTACGTCCTGCGCGCGGCACTGGTCGCCGTGCTGGTCGGCATTACCGTGACCTTAAGCTTCCGCATAGGTCCGGGCGGCAGCGGCATTCTGGCGGTTTTTCCGATCATCATGATCAGCGTGCAGATCATCCTTCACCGGCGTGTCGGCGGGAAGGCCAGCGCGGCGGTGATGGCGCACGCGGTCGTTGGCCTCGTCGGCTTCGCCGTCGCGTGTGTCGTACTGCATTTCACGGCGGTGCCGTTCGGCTCTGCCCTGGGGCTTTCGCTGGCGTTGGGCGCCTCGATCGCCTGGAGCCTGCTTGTTTATGCCGCGCGCCGGCGCGGGATCGACTCTCCACGTCATTGCCGGGCTTGACCCGGCAATCCATGCGATCGCTCCGCGAACGAAGTAGAACATGTTACGGCATTATGAGCGTCAACTCTTCATGGATGCGCGGGTCGAGCCCGCGCATGACGAGTCGGAATTTGTGGCGCTTGATGCTACCTACTTCAAGTCCGCTAGTTTCGCCTTCAGCGCGTAAAGCGCTTCCATCGCCTCGCGCGGCGACATATCGTCGGGATTGAGCGCGGCGATGGCAGCGGAGAGCAAATCGCGACCCTCATCCTGCCTTTGCGGCGGCTTGTAAGGCACGGCGAACAGCGGCAGGTCTTCAAAGCCTTTCGGCGTGGCACGGTCTTCTTCTTCGAGCTTGGCGAGGACGAGCTTGGCGCGCTCGATTACACGCGAAGGCAGTCCTGCGAGCTTGGCCACCTGGATGCCGTACGAACGATCGGCGGCACCGGCCACCACTTCGTGCAGGAAAACGACCTCGCCCTGCCATTCCTTCACCCGCACCGTTGCGTTGTGCAGCCGGGGAAGCCGCGCAGCCAGGGCGGTGAGTTCGTGGAAGTGCGTGGCGAACAGCGACCGGCAGCGATTGACGTCGTGAAGGTGCTCGACGGTCGCCCAGGCAATCGACAGCCCATCGAAGGTGGCGGTGCCGCGGCCGATCTCGTCCAGGATCACAAGCGCGCGCGGACCGGCTTGATTGAGGATAGCCGCGGTCTCCACCATCTCGACCATGAAGGTCGAGCGCCCGCGCGCCAAATCGTCGGCGGCACCGACGCGCGAGAACAGGCGGTCGACCACGCCGATGCGGGCAGCGCGCGCCGGCACGAAGCTACCCATCTGAGCAAGGATCGCGACCAAGGCGTTCTGCCGCAGGAACGTCGATTTGCCCGCCATATTGGGGCCGGTAAGCAGCCAAATGCGGCCGCCTCCTTCGCTACTCTTACCCGACTGCGACGATGAGAGATCACAATCATTGGCGACGAATGGTGCGCCATCGCGCGCCAGCGCCTGCTCGACGACGGCGTGGCGGCCACCTTCGATGACGAAATCGAAACTGCCGTCGACATGCGGACGCACGTAATCGCGCTCCACCGCGAGGTGAGCAAGCGCGCTCGCCACATCGAGGCGTGCCAGCGCTTCGGCGCAAGCCTTGAGCGCCTCCGTATCGGCAAGCACCGCAGCAACGAGCCGCTCGAAAACGTCCAATTCCAGGCCGAGCGCGCGCTCAGCCGCACTGGCAATCTTGGTTTCCAGTTCGGCAAGCTCGGTGGTGGTGAAGCGCACTTGGCCGGCGAGCGTCTGCCGGTGGATGAAAGTCGAATTGAGCGGAGGCGACATCAGCCTATCGCCATGCTGCGCGGTGACCTCGACGAAATAGCCGAGCACGTTGTTGTGGCGGATCTTGAGCGCCCGCGCGCCGCACTCTTCGGCATAACGTGCTTGCAGCGCGGCAATGACGCGCCGCGATTCGTCGCGCAAGGCGCGCACTTCGTCGAGATCGGCGTCATATCCCGCGCGCACGAAACCGCCGTCGCGCTTGAACGCCGGCAACTCGTCCGCGAGCGCGGCAGCAAGTTCGCCGGCGAGTGAGGCCGGCGGCTGATTGCAAGCTCGCATCGCTTGCATGATTTCAAGCGGCGGGTCCTTCAACGCGCCGAGCGCTTGTGCGAGATCGCCCGCCGCCTCGAGGCCGTCGCGGATCGCCGCGAGATCGCGCGGTCCGCCGCGACCCAGGGCCAGGCGCGATAGTGCGCGGGCGAGATCGGGCGCGCCCTGCAGCCGCGCACGCGTCTCGGCGCGTGCCGCGGCATTCTCGACGAAAGCAGCGACCGCATCGAGCCGCTCAGCAATCGCCTCCGGATCGGTAAGCGGCGCCGCGAGACGCTGCGCCAATAGCCGCGAGCCGGCCGAGGTGACGGTGCGGTCGATGGCGTCGAGCAGCGAGCCGCGCTGCTCTCCTGCAAGTGTGCGCATCAATTCGAGATTGCCGCGGGTGGCCTGGTCGATCGCCATGCTCGCGCCGGCCCGCTCGCGGGCGGGCGGCGACAGCGGCGGGCGCTGCCCGACCTGCGTGCGTTCGACGTAAGTGACGCAAGCCGCCGCGGCGGTGATCTCGAGCCGCGAGAGCGCGCCGAAGGCCTCGCTGGTCGCCACCGCGAAGAATGAGGTCAGCCGCCGTTCGGCGGTGGCGCCATCGAAAACGTCGCGGGCAAGCGGCGTCACCGCCGGCAGCGAGCGCCATAATGGCATCAATTCGGCATCGGCGTAGACAGCATCCGATATGATGATTTCGCCCGGTTCGATGCGCGCGATTTCCGCGGACAGCGACAAGCGCTCGCACTCGGCTATGCGAAATTCGCCCGTGGAAATGTCGATCCAGGCAAGCCCGAAGCGCGCCTCCTCTCCGACCGAGGACAGCCGCGCCCGCGCCACCGCGAGCAGATAGTTGTTGCGCCGCGCGTCGAGCAGCGAGTCTTCGGTCAGCGTGCCCGGAGTCACCAGCCGAACCACGTCGCGCCGCACCACGCTCTTGTTGCCGCGCTTCTTGGCTTCCGCGGGGTCTTCGATCTGCTCGCAGACCGCGACGCGGTGGCCGAGCGCGATCAGTCGGTGCAGATATTCGTCCGAACGTTCGATCGGAACGCCGCACATCGGGATGTCCTGGCCGAGATGCTTCCCCCGTTTGGTCAGAACGATGTTGAGCGCACGCGAGGCGATTTGTGCGTCGTCGAAGAACAATTCGTAGAAATCGCCCATCCGGTAGAACAGCAGGCAATCCGGATGGGCGGCCTTGATCTCGAGGTACTGCTCCATCATCGGCGTGACGCGGCCGTCGTTCGACGGTGCCGGCGTGCCGGCTCGCGGCGATTCGTCAGGTTCGGAAAGGCCGATGGGATGCGTCAATACCATGGACGCCAAGGTTAGCAGATGGTGCGGAGAATTTCATTGACTGTGCCGCAAAGCAGTGCGTCATGCCCGGCTTTATGCCGGGCATCCACGACTTTCTGTTCACAAAACGTGGATGGCCGGGACAAGCCCGGCCATGACGCGGAGAAGTTAGAGCCAATCTGCTCGGCTCTCCGATTACGCTTGCGCTGGAGATCGAGTTACTTCTTGAACGTCACCCCGGTGATCCGCTCGAGATTGCCGTGCCAGACTTTCTCCTTGTCGGCCTTCGGCATGTCCATGTTCTCGAGGATGCGCAGCGTCTCGCGCGTGTACATGGTGCCTTTCTCGGGATCGAACGGGCAGTCGGAAGCGAACACGATCTTATCGAGATCGAAGAAACCGAAGCCCGCATGCATCGCCGGCTCGGCGGTGAACGTCGCGGTATCGGTGTAGAAGTCGTGCTTGAAATAATCGAGCGGGCGCTTTTTCAGCCGCTTGCGCACTAAGCTCAAGTCTTCATCCGACGTGCGCGCGCCGAGTTGATCCCAGCCGGGGCCGATGCGGCCTTCCAGCATCGGCACGATGCCGCCGAAGTGGTGCGTGATGATCTTCAGGTTGGGATACTTGTCCATGATCCCCGAAAACACCATCCGCGCCATCGCCGCCGCCGTCTCGTAGGACCAGCCGAAGGCCCACCAGATTTCGTATTTCGATTTCTTCTCCGTGGCATAATCCGGCGTGTTCGCGCCACGGGCCGGGTGCAGCCAGATGGGCTTGTTGAGCTTGTCCATCGCCGCGAAGAACGGCTCGAACTGCGGATCGTCGAGCGGCTTGCCGGCGATGTTGGTGTGGATTTGCACGCCGAGCGCGCCGTTCTTGATGGCGCGGGTCGCTTCGCGCACGCCGGCGTCGTCACAGCCGATCGGCGCTTCCGCGACCCAGCCGGGAAACTGATCGGAATGCTTCGAGCAGATGTCGACGAAGCCGTCGTTGATCAGCTTAGCGAACTCCTCCATTTCGCCGCTGCTCTTGGTGAACACTTCGAGCGGCGGCATCGAATAGGAGATGACCTGACCGTAATCCTCGAACTGGTCGACGATCTTGCGACGATGATCGAGGTCGTAGATGGCGGGCAATTCGCGCATGCGCTTGCCGATGTCCGGATAGCCGCTGTCCACCAGCTTCTCGAAGAACGCGGGCGGCACGAAATGGGTGTAGGCGTCGACGCGCATGAACTCCTCCGTGGTGAACTGAATGCTCAGTAAGGCGTGATGACGTTGATGAGCGCCTGGCGGCGCTCGTTGAGGACGACATCGCGGGCGCGGGCGATTGCCTCCGGCAGGTCGCTTGCTTTCTCCACGCGCTCGGCATGAGCGCCCTGCGCTTTCGCGATTTCGTCATAGGGCGGGGCCGGATTGAGGTCGGCGAGCACGCGGCCGTCGCTCTCGCCGGCAACGCTGTCCTTGAACATCGAGAGCGTCGCCTTGCGCACCGCGCCGTAGCGGCTGTTGTTGAAGACGATCGCCAACACCGGCAACTGGTGCACGGACGAGACCCAATGGGCGACGACCGGATTGCCGAACATGTGCGCGCCGTCGCCGAGGGTGGCGACGATGAATTTTTCCGGTGACGCGAGCTTGGCGCCGAGCGCGGCGCCGAGGCCCCAGCCCAGGCCGCCGGCGGGCCCGAGCGCGAATAGCGTGCCGGGTTTTTCGCGCGCGCAGTGGTCGGCGCGCAATGGATATTCGTTGAAGATCACCGCCTCGGGCCCGAGCGTCTCGCCGATGACGCGCGAGAGATGTTCGGGCGAAATCGTTTCACCGGCGGCGGAGTCCTTGGCGAGTTGAGCGCGGCGGTTGCGCATGCGCTCGGCGAGCCGTCCGCGGCGGGAGGCGATGCGGGCTTCCGCCATTCGCAGGCGCGGCTCCACCGCGGCGACGAGCGCTTTCAGCGCATTCGCGGTGCCCGCCTGCACAGCGAGATCGCTGGGAAAGCTGCGCATTGGATAGCGCACGAAGAACGGATCCTCGCCGACATGGGCGATGCGGCTGCCGGCCGCCGGATGCTGCAACGACGGAATCCACGGCACGTCTGCGTTGAGTACGATGACGAGGTCGGCATCAGCCAATAGCGCGCCGGGCTCAAAGCCGAAATGCATCGGATGGCTCGACGGCAGACAAACGCTGCGCGGATTATGCACGACAACGGGAATGGCGCAGCGCTCGGCGAGCTTCGACAAGGGCTCGACTGCGTCTTGCGGCAGCGTCGAGGTCACGATCAGCGGCCGCTCGGCTCCCGCGATCCACTCGGCGAGCGTGGCGACCGATTTGGGATCTGCATGCGTTTCGGCGGCGTGCGGGCGGGGCTTTGCCGGCCCCACCGGCTCCGGCAGCGGCGCCGACAAAGGCTCGCGCGGCAACACCAGATAGGCCGGGCCGCGCGGATGTGCCATGCTCACCTCGACCGCGCGCGCGACCACATCGCCGACCTGGGCCGGCACGCGCAACTCGTAATCCCATTTCACCATCTCGCGCAGCATGCCGGCTTGGTCGAACATTTCCTGCGCCCAATGAATTGGCCGCGTGCGCGAGCCGAACTGGCCCTGCTCGGTGATCGGCGTGCGCCCGGCTGCGAGGATCAGCGGCACGCGGTCGCGCGAAAGATTGGTGACATTATTGATCGTATTACCGGTGCCGACGTTGACATGGACCATCACCGCCTGCGGTCGGCCGTTCATCAGATAGGCCCCATGCGCCATGGCCACCGCAAGGTTTTCGTGTGGCACCAGCACCGGCCGCGGCACTTTGGCGTTGGTCTTCTTGGCGCGGCTGAATGCCTCGACAATGGGCGGGAAATCGGTGCCCGGATTGCAGAAAAAGTAGTCGATGCCGTGATCCGCGAGCGCGCGCAAGAAACCTTCGGCGGCGATCATGGGGCGTCCGGCCCCCGTCGATGTGACGGCCATCTCGATCCGTCCTTCTTGTGTTTGGCGCCGGGGCGCGTTGGATGCTCTCAACGAAGTTGCGGCGCCTTTGTACGCGACGAGGACAGCGCTGACAACGGAGGCCCGCGCAGCAGTCACTCCGTCACCCTGAGGTGCTCGGCCGAAGGCCGAGCCTCGAAGGGCGACGGCCTGGGCTGTCATCCTTCGAGGCTCGCGCGCGAAGAAGCGCGCTCGCACCTCAGAATGACGGCACAGGCTTTACTCCGCCGCCTGCAATGTCGGTTGCGCTTCGATTTCGCTCAAGCAGCGGGCGAGGCCCTCACCTTCGGGATCGACCAGCGCCGCGGTGCGGGCGCTGGCGACAGCGTCCGCGGCTCGTTCGAGCGGAATCTGCCCGTCGAGCGCAGGCACGATCACACGCTCTTCAATAGCGCGATAGTTCGCATTGCCGCGCGCATACGTGTCGCCGTAGCCCTTGATCAGCCGAGCGCAGGCGGCAACCTCGAGCGCGAACTCGGTCGAGTGTTGCGCGGCACGCTGAATCAATGTGAGCCATGCTTCGATCTGCGCCTGCTCCTGCTGGTAGCGGATACCGTAAGGCCGGACTCGGCGCAGCTTGGCCAATGCGAGAAAACGCAAATAGCCGCTCACCGACGTGGTGTTGATTTTCATGCCGAAATAGAGCTGGCCGAGCCAGCCTCTGCGTTCGGCAAAGCGCAGGATGGGCCTTGCCATCTTGGGCGGGAGGAGCTGGGTGAGTTCTTCGAAGCCCGGCTTGAGAAAATCGTGCACGGAGAACGGCTCGTCGTTCACGCGCAACTCGTCCTGCGCGATGCGCTGCATGCGCGCAGGCGCGATCTTGGCCTCCGCCACGCGCACGACGTCCTCGTAGGACATGCGTACGGCGAGATGGCGCGCGACCTCCTTCAGCAGTCTGCCTCGCGCTCCTCCATGGGCATCGGCCGTAGCGATCCGCATCAGCCGGTCGAGATAGAGTCGCGCGTAATCGTCATTCTGATAGGCGGCGAGCCGCCGCACGCCTTCGAGGATCACCGGCTGCGCGTAGGGCGCAAATGTGCGCCGCACATCATCTTCCGAGCTTTGCAGCGTGGCGGCGGCGCGCTTCTTTTTGCCGGCGGGCTTCGACCCTTGCGCGTTCGCTCGCGCCGCTTCCAGCCCGGCGCGGAATCCGCGCACATTGCTTTCGACCGATTTGCCGTCGGCACGAATGGCGCTCTCCAGCTTCTCGACCGAGAGCGGCAGCCGGCCGCAGCCGGCGATCGCGCCGAGCATCACCGCGCTGATGATCGAGCCGCTTTGCTTGGCCAGCGCATCCATGTCGATGAGCAGCGCGTCGCGCGCGTGCTCCTTGATGACACGTGTGAGCTTGTCTTGGTCGAAGCGGCCGTCGCCCATCGCGATTTTCTCGTCCATCGCATAGAAGCGGCTGAGCGAGGCAATGACGGAAGTGCGATCCAGCGTGACGAAGCCGCCCGCCACCGTGCGGCCGGCTTCCAACAGCTCGCTCGCCACCGCGACGTCGATATCGCCGACGCCGGGCGTGAGCGCCAGCACCGGACGCTTGCCGTTCAATTGCGCGACGGGGATGGGAAGCATCTCGACGTAATAGGTCGTAGCGCCGGTGCGCTGCGCCACGCCGGGGATCGACGTGCTTTGCACGGGGAATCCGGCTTCGGCCGCTGCCGAGACGATCCAATTGGTTAGCACGCCGCCGCCCTCGCCGCCGAGCGCGGCAATGAGGAGCTTGATGGGTTTGACGTTTTCCGCAGTCATTCCGGGACGTCCCGAAGGGACGGACCCGGAATCCAGAACCAAGGTCTGAGATTTCATCTGGATTCCGGGTTCGCTCACTTCGTTCGCGCCCCGGAATGACGAGGTCGGTTGCGAAGGAGGTGAAGAAAGGGAGCCTCCGAGCCAACCGATGATTGCGCGGCGGAATCGGAACAAGGCTTTGTCCCGCCACGTCGGGTTGCGCACGATCTCGGCGCGGTAGAACGAGGGGCACAATACGGCGGCATGCGCCACCTCGCCGCACAATCCACAGCCGACGCAGCTCTCGATCACCGTCGCCACCGGATCGCTGCGCAGCGGATCGGGCGAGGGCTTCACCGTCAGAGACGGACAGCCGGACAACCGAATACAGGAATGGTCGCCGGTGCAGATTTCGTCGTCGACGCCGTAGCATGCGCGGGTGACGCGTTCGCCGCGCTTGAGCTTCTCGGCATCCTCCGCCCGCACGCGACGCTGGCGCGCGAGCTGGCACTCGCCGTCGGCGATGATGACCTTGAGGCCGCGCTCGGCGGTCTTCATCGCCTCTTTCAACGTCGCTGTCATTTTCGCGACGCTATAGGTGCGAACGGTGCGCAGCCATTTCACGCCCATCGCGCGCAAGGTCCGCTCGATATCCATGCCGGGCGCGGCGCCCTCACGGCTTGCCTTGCTCGACGGGATCCATTGCTGGCCGGTAGCGGAGGCGTAGCCGTTCTGCATGACGATCAGCACGCCGTCGCCTTTGTTGAACAGATTGGAGGCGACGCCGGTGACCAGCCCGTTGTGCCAGAAGCCGCCGTCGCCCATCACCGCGATCGGCCGCTTGGCGAGGTTGGGCCCGACCGCCGCGGCGCTGGCGAGCGACATGCCGTAGCCGAGAATCGAATTGCCCATCGAGAAGGGCGCGAAGGTCGCGAACGAATGGCAGCCGATATCGGCGCTGATGTGCGTCGGCCCCAATTCGCGCTGCATCAGTTTGAGCGCAGAGAACACTGGCCGCTCGGGACAGCCGGTGCAGAAGGCCGGCGGCCGCGGCGGTAGTGCGCCCAGGGCAGCGACCGCTTGCGGCCTATGCGCAGCGAGGCCGCGCGCGTTTTCGGCAACCGCGTCGATATCGATGCCGTTCGGGCGTGTCGCCTGCAGAAAAGCGGCGAGACCCTCGAGTAGTATCTCAGAACTGTATTCACCCACTTTCGGCAGCACGCTTTTGCCCAGCACTTGCGTCTGAATGTCGGCGTGGCGCAGTTCGACGTTCACCGCCTGCTCAATGTAATCGGGATAGCCTTCCTCGACGATGAGCACCGCGCGCCTACCGGCGCAGAAGCCGCGGATTTCCTCCGGCACCAGCGGATAGACCACGTTGAGCACCAGCATCGGAATGCGCGAAGCGCCGAACGCATCGGCGAGACCAATACGCTCCAGCGCGCGCAGCACGCTGTTGGTCAAGCCGCCCATGACGATGATGCCGATGTCATCAAGATCGCCCGGCAGCAACTCGTTGAGCTTGTTGTCGCGGATGAAGCGGCAAGCGGCCGGCAGCCGTTCCTCCACCTTCAGCTTCTCTTGCACGAAGGTGACCGGCGGATGCGCGAGCCTGCCGTAATTGAAACGCGCCGGCGCCGGAATGCGGTTGATGCCGGAGTATTCGGCTTTTCGATTGTTCTTGGCGGCGAATTCGCCGGTGGCGTGGCAGGCGCGGATGCGCAATTCCAGCATGACCGGCGCGTGGCTTGCTTCCGACAGCTCGAAACCTTTCTCCACCGTGCGCACGATCGAGGGCAGGTCCGGGCGCGGGTCGAGTAGCCACATCGACGACTTCAGAGCATAAGCATAAGAGCGCTCTTGGATGACGCTTGCGCCTTCGCCGTAATCTTCGCCGAGAATGATCATGGCGCCGCCGATGACGCCGGGGGAGGCAAGATTCGAGAGCGCGTCGGCGGCGACGTTGGTGCCGACAATGGATTTCCATGTTACCGCGCCGCGCAGCGGATAATTGATGGAGGCGCCGAGCATTGCCGCGGCGGAGGCCTCGTTCGAGCAGGTCTCCAGATGAACGCCGAGCTCGCCCATCATGTCTTCGGCATCGACCAGCACGTCGAGCAGGTGCGATACCGGCGCGCCCTGGTATCCGCCCACATAGGAAACCCCCGATTGCAGCAACGCCTTGGTGACGGCCAGGATGCCTTCGCCGCGGAAGGTTTCCCCGTCGCCGAGCTTGAGCTGCTGCACTTCCTTCGTGAACGAGCGTTCCATCGCGGGGCCTCCCGGCCGATGGTTTGACAGCAAACTATCTTACCATATTCCGCATTACATATGCGAGGGCAGCCAAGTGGCAAGAATAGGGAGGGTGATGATTATGGCCAGCCGCAGGACGTCGGTGAGTACGAAAGGCATGATGCCGTAGAGCACCGTTCGACACAATTCATATCGCGAACGGCGCTCTTGATGACGAACACGTTCATCCCGACCGGCGGATGGATAAGCCCGAGTTCGACCGTGATCACGTGGCTCAGACCGGGTCTTCTGCAATTCAGCCGGATATCCGCCTGAATGTAAAGTGGTTTGATGCCAAACTAATTGGTAAATAGCGGCCGGTGGGGGCTGCCTTTGGGGGGTGTTGTGGCGCGAAGCAATGGGAAGACGCCGGTCCGGCGCGGCAGAAACGGAGCGGCCGCGATCGAAGCGATTGATTACGGTCCCCTCGCCAATTGGATCGGCTTCAACCTGCGCATGGCGCAGGAGTTGACCTTCCAGGCGTTTTCTCGCCTGTACCAGGAGATCGGGGAGAGCCCCGGCCGCTTCGCAACTCTCACCTTGATCGGGCGTAATCCCGGCATCAGCCAGACCGCGTTGAGCTACGCGAGCGGCCGCGACAAGTCGAGCCTTACGCCGGTCGTCGAGGATTTGGTGCGCCGCGGGTTGGTCGAGCGTCGGCGTACGAGCCACGACAGGCGGACCTACAGCCTCAACCTCACCGCTGACGGCAAGAAGACGCTGGCGATAATGACCCGCTGCGCGCGGCAGCACGAGCGCAACCTCGAACGGATCGTCGGCCCCCGCGACCGCGCGCGGTTCCTTCAGCTCTTGAAAAAAATCGCCGCCGAGATCGTGTAATTGTTGATGCCGGTCGCGGCATCCGGATTTCGCGCTGCACCGGCTCCCGACGTATGATTGGCTGTCTTAGTGTTTATCAGCCCCTCATTGACGCCCTCCGCCGAATGGACGAAACAACCGCCATGTCATCAGTGAGCCCAGTCGTCCGCCTTCTCCATGACGACGGCGTCGCCGTCGTCGAAATCGACAATCCTCCGGTCAACGCCACGTCGCATGAAGTGCGCAGCCAAATGCGCGCGGTGCTCGAGGCCGCGCTCGCCGATCCTGCCGTGCGGGCGATCGTCATCGCCGGCGCGGGCCGTACCTTCATCGCCGGCGCCGATATCCGCGAGCAGGGCAAGCCGCCCAAGCCGCCGGTGATCGGCGATAATTGCGCGCTCATCGAAGCGAGCGACAAGCCGGTTGTCGCCGCGATCCACGGCGTTGCCCTTGGCGGTGGCTTCGAGGTGGCGCTCGCTTCGCATGCCCGTATAGCCTCCGCGGACGCCAAAGTGGGATTGCCGGAAGTGACGCTCGGTATCATTCCGGGTGCGGGCGGCACGCAACGCGCGCCGCGTTTGTGCGGCGTGCCGGCCGCGATCGACCTCGTCACATCAGGCAAGCCGTTGCCGGCGTCGCGTGCCTTGGCGCTTGGGCTCATCGACCGCATTGCCGAATCCGATCCGCGCCGCGAAGCGATCGCTTATGCGCGCGAACTGGCCGGCAAACCGATCCGTCGCACCGGCGCGCTCGCGGTGCCCCCGTTCGACCGCGCCGACGCGGAGAAGACGATTACGGCGGTCGAGAAGAAAGCGCGCGGTCAAATTTCGCCGGGAAAAGCCGCGCGCGCGGTGCTGTTCAGCGCCGATTATGGAATCGACGAGGGCCTCGCACGCGAGCGTGCGATCTATCTCGATCTGGTCGGCTCCGATCAGGCCGCCGCCTTGCGCCATGTGTTCTTCGCCGAGCGCGAGGCGGCGAAAGTGCCGGGCCTCAAAGGCATCAAGCCGCGCGACGTGAGCACCATCGGCATCGCCGGGGCCGGCACCATGGGCTCTGGCATCACCGTCGCTGCGCTCGATGCCGGCTACCGGGTTATCGTTGTCGAGCAGAACGACGAGGCGGCGGACGCCGGTCGCTCGCGCATTGCCGGTCTCTACGATCGCGCCATCAAGTCGAAGCGCATCGGCGAGGCCGATAAGGCCGAACGGCTCGGTCGCCTCACGGTTTCCGCCGACCGGACAGCTTTTGCGCCGGCTGATCTCGTCATCGAAGCGGTGTTCGACGAGATGACCGTGAAGGAGGAGCTGTTCAAGGCGCTCGATGAGATCGTGCGCCCGGACACGATCCTTGCCACGAATACGAGCTATCTTAATCCGGACGCGATCGCCGCGGTGACGAAGGATCCCTCGCGCATCGTCGGTATCCATTTCTTCTCGCCGGCGCATGTCATGCGGCTGCTCGAAGTCGTCAACGCGGCAAAAACCGCGCCCGATGTGCTGGCGACCGCGCTGGCCACCGCTAAGAAGCTGCGCAAGCTCGCCGTGGTGGCAGGCGTCTGCGAAGGGTTCATCGGCAACCGCATCTACGCACGCTATCGGCAGCAGACCGAGTTCATGTTGGAAGACGGTGCGCTGCCGCAGGAGGTGGACGCCGCGGTCGAAGCTTACGGATTTCCGATGGGGCCGTTCGCGGTCAACGATCTCTCCGGCCTCGACATCGCCTGGGCGCGGCGCAAACGGCTCGCAGCCACGCGCGATGCGCGCGAGCGCTATGTCCCGATCGCCGACCGTCTCTGCGAGATGGGCCGGCTCGGCCAGAAGACCGGCGCCGGCTGGTACCGCTATGTCGAGGGCACGCGCACGGTCGATCCGGCGGTGACTACGCTCATCGAGGAAGCCTCGCGCGTCAAAGCCATCGCGCGGCGGATTATTCCTGCGGCAGAGATTCAGGCGCGCGTGCTGGCAGCGATGGTGAATGAAGGTGCAAACATTCTCGCCGAGGGCATCGCGTTACGCGCCTCCGACATCGATCTGGTGCTGATCAACGGCTATGGCTATCCGGCCTGGCGCGGCGGCCCCATGTTCGAGGCCGATCGCATGGGACTCGACAACGTGCTCGCGGAGGTCCGGCGCACCGCCGCGCGTGATGGCGTAGGTTGGGAGCCTTCGCCGCTGCTCGTCGAGCTGGCGGAAAGCGGCAAGACATTCGCGAGTTTGGCGGAGCCGTCCTAGCCCTCCGGGTTGCGTCATTGTGAGGCGCGCGAGCCGAAAGCGACGCGCGACGAAGCAATCCAGAGTCTGTGCGCTCAGGCTGGATTGCTTCGCTTCGCTCGCAATGATGCTGAATCTGCCTCCACCCACTCCGGCGCGGTGAGGCGCCGCTTGCCGTCGGGCGAACGCGTCACCCCCGGCGCATCGAGATCGAGCTTGTCCCAAAGCTGGCAGGTCACCGGCTTGTGCTTCTGGTCGAGCCCTTCGCAGTAATTGGTGAATTCGCACGTGCGTACTTCATCGCCGCGCCCGAGCTTGAGCTTGCGGAACCAGTCCGGATCGGCGAGCGATTGCCGCGCCGCGCCGACGATGTCGCAGGTGCCGTCGGCGAGCATTCCTTCCGCCATGTCGAAATTATGCACGCCGCCGGTGCACACCACCGGCGTATCGCAGCCGGCCGCGCGCACCGCGGCGCGAACGGCAGCGGTCGCCGGCGCGTTGCGGCCGAAAGGCCCCCGCGCGTCCGAAATGTATTGCGGCATGCACTCGTAACCGCTCGGGCCGGTGTAGGGGTAGGCGGCCCAACCGATCCCGGGTTGCTTGGCGTCGTCGAATTTGCCGCCGCGCGAGGTGGAAAGGAAATCCATTCCGGCACCGGCAAAGGCGACGCCAAAATAGCATGCGTCTTCAGCGTCGCTGCCGCCGCCGATGCATTCCTCGGCGAGAAACCGGCAGCCGACGACGAAGCCATTGCCGACCTGCGCCCGCACCGCTCGATAGACTTCAAGCGGCAGCCGCACGCGGTTTTCGCGTGCGCCGCCGTAAGCATCGTCGCGCGTGTTGGTGCGCGAGAGAAACGAGGCCATTGTGTAGGCATGGGCGTAATGCAATTCGACGCCGTCGAAGCCGGCGGCCTGCGCGCGCGTAGCGGCATCGGCGAATAGCGACGGCAGCGTCCGCGGCAGATCGCGGATGTGGTCGAGATGCGTATCGGTGACGCGCTCGCGGTAGCCGAAATCGAGCGCCTCGCATTCCGCCGGGCTGAGCACGTCGGTGAGCTGGTCGCGGCTCATCGCGACGAGCCGCGCCCGCACGTCCTCGTCGCTCGTCCTATCGTCGCCCAATGCGCGGCGGTGCGCATCGGTGATGGTGAGAAATCGCCGTAGGAACTTCTGCGGATCTGGACGCCGCCGGATGGCGAGAAAATCGATGAGCTGAATAAACAGCCGCGTCTCGCCGGCGCTTGCATCGCGAACGGCTTCGACCAGCCGCCGTAGGCCCGGTAGGTAGCGTTCGTGGCCGATGCGCAAAAGCGGCCCGCTGGGGATATCGCGGATGCCCGTCGCCTCGACCACGATGGCGCCGGGGCGGCCGCGGGCAAAGCGCGCATACCAAGCGAGAACCTCGTCGGTGACGAAGCCTTCCTCTGTGGCGCGCCACGGCACCATGGCAGGAACCCAGGTCCGCTGCGCCAAGGTCAGCGCGCCGAGGCGAATTGGCGAGAAAAGCCGAGACTTTGCCGCTTCTTCGCGCGAAGGCACGCAGCCGCGCTCGGCGGTGTAGCGGATACGTTCGGGCGGGCGCCACATGGTGTTAAGTTTAGGTGGCGGTCGAACTATTTCAAGCTTAAAGTAATATCCAGTCGGAGCTACGAGGCAGTGCCTAGACTCCGCTCATTCCCGCGCAAGCGGGAATCCAATTTTGATTGCGAGTAGGTCTCTGAGTCCCGCTTCCGCGGGGAACGAGCAGGGCAGGGGCAGCAATACGCATGGAGAGATTCGACGGGCGACACGCCTTGGTGACCGGCGGTGGGCGCGGCATTGGCCGCGCGATCGCCGCTGCGTTGAGCAAGGCGGGCGCACGGGTCACCGTCACCGGGCGCGGCGAAGCCGGTTTGCGCGAAGCCGTTGCATGCGGGGATGCCGCCGGCTTCTTTAGCGCGGACGTGACCGACGCGCGCGCACTCGAGGAAGGCATCCGCGAGGCGGCAGCGGTCCGCGGGCCCATCGATGTTCTTGTCGCCAACGCGGGCGGCGCGGAATCGGCGCCGTTCGGCAAGAGCGACGACGATGCGTTCCGGCGCATGATCGATCTCAACCTTATGGGCACGGTGCACGCGGTGCGCGCTGTGCTCGGCGATATGACGCGGCGCAAATCGGGCCGCATTGTCGCCGTGGCGTCCACTGCGGGCGTGAAGGGTTACCCTTACGTGTCCGCCTATTGCGCGGCCAAGCACGCGGTGGTTGGTCTCGTGCGCGCGCTGGCGCTGGAGACGGCGGCGAGCGGCGTTACGGTCAACGCCGTTTGCCCCGGCTTCACGGATACCGAGTTGATGGGCGAGAGTATCGCCCGCATCGTTGCCAAGACCGGACGCACGCGCGATGAGGCGCTTGGCGAATTCACCAAGCAGAATCCGCTCGGCCGCCTGATTGCGCCACACGAGGTAGCCGCCGCGGTATTGTTCCTCTGCTCGGACGCGGCGAGCGGCATCACCGGCGCGACCATTCCGGTGGCGGGAGGGGAGGTCTGAGCGTGGACGATATGAGCGAGCTTCCGCTCGACGCCGAAACCAAGGTCATCGAGCGCCCCGGCGACCATAAGGACGAGTTGCGCCTGTGGTTGCGGCTGCTGAGTTGCCAGACGCTGATAGAAAGCGAAATCCGCCGCCGCCTGCGCGACCGCTTCGACACCACGCTGCCGCGTTTCGATCTTATGGCGCAGCTCGATAAGGCGCCCGTCGGCATGAAATTGGGCGAGCTGTCGCAGCGGCTGATGGTATCGAACGGCAACATCACCGGCCTGGTCGATCGCTTGGTGGCGCAAGGCCTTCTCGACCGGCAGCCGGCGCCGAATGATCGCCGTGCGCAACTGGTGAAGCTAACGCCTGAAGGGCGCCGCACCTTCCGTGCCATGGCTTGCGTGCACGAGGAATGGATCGCCTCCATCTTTGCCGAACTGGCCGCCGACGAGCAGGAGACGCTGATGCGGCTGCTCGGAAAAGCGAAGGAGTCCGCGCGCAAGTCGATCACCGGCGACGGCTGATCATCCGGCTTCGAGCCGATTGCGATGCCGCACCGCCGATGCTGCGCTGGTAATCACCCTCAACGGTCCGTAGGAGATGTGCTGTGAGCAGACCCGTGATCGTCACCTGCGCCCTGACCGGGTCCGCTCCCTTGTCGGGCAAGAACAAGAACGTTCCGGTCACGCCGCGCGAAATTGCCGAATCCGGCATCGCGGCGGCGAAGGCGGGCGCCGCCATCGTGCACATTCACGTGCGCGACCCGGATACCGGACGGCCGAGCATGCGGCTGGAGCATTATCGGGAGACGGTCGAACGCATTCGCGATTCCGGCGTGGACGTGGTCGTCAATCTGACCACGGGACCGGGCGCGCGCTTCGTCCCGGGCGAGGACGATCCGCAAGTCGGCGGGCCCGGCACGACCATGCGGCCGTGGCGCGCACGTGTGAAGCATGTCGAAGAGCTGAAGCCGGAGATGTGCACTCTCGACGTCGGAAGCATGAATTTCGGCGAGCAGGTGTTCGTCAACACGCCCGCGCAATTGCGCGAGATGGCGCAAGCCATCCGTGCGAGCGGCACCAAGCCGGAGCTCGAAGTCTTCGATCTCGGCCATGTGCGGCTTGCTCGCCATCTCGTCGACAGCGGTTTGGTGGAGCAGCCGCCGCTGTTCCAGATCTGCCTCGGCATTGCCTGGGGAGCGCCGGCCACTCCGGAAACGATGATTGCGATGCGCAACCACTTGCCGCCCGGAGCATTGTGGGCGGCGTTCGGCATCAGCGCCACGCAATTTCCGATGGTGGCGCAAGCCGTACTGCTTGGTGGCCATACCCGCGTCGGGCTGGAAGACAATCTTTATCTGCGGCGCGGTGAGCCGGCGCCGAGCAACGCGGCGCTGGTGGAGCGCGCGGTGCACGTCATCGCGGCGCTTGGCGAGCGCGCCGCCACGCCTACCGAAGCGCGCGAAATTCTCGGCTTGAATGGTCGTTGACGGCCGCTATTCGGCCGCCGCCGGGGCCGGGCTGGAACGGGCGTTCTTGCCGCGCAACCGCACGTAAATCTGCGTGCCGATGAGGATGACGCACATCGCGATGAAGACGGCGCTGATCGGCCGTTCGAGAAAGACCCAGATGTCGCCGCGCGATATCAGCATCGCGCGGCGGAAGTTTTCCTCGAATCGTGGCCCCAGCACGAAGCCGAGCAAGATCGGCGCCGGATGGAAATCGAGCCGCAGCAGGACATACCCGAAAATACCGAGCACGATGGTCTCGCCGACCTGGAACATGTCGTTGTTGGCGGCGTAAACGCCGATGCAAACGAAGAAAAGCGCGCTCGGATAGAGGTAGCGATAGGGGATCGCCAAAAGCTTCACCCACACCCCGATCAAGGGCACGTTCAGCACCAGAAGCAGAATGTTGCCGATCCAGAAGCTCGCCACCAGACCCCAGAAGATATCCGGATGCTCTTTGATGAGCTGCGGTCCTGGCACGATGCCCTGGATCATCAGCGCGCCGAGCAGTAACGCCATCACGGCGTCGCCTGGAATGCCGAGGCTCATGGTGGGGATGAAGTCGCCCTGAATCGACGAATGCGTGGCCGATTCCGGCGAAACCACGCCCTCGATCATGCCTGTGCCGAATTTCTCCGGCGTCTTCGACACCTTCTTCTCGGCGGCGTAGGCGACAAACGAGGCGATAGTCGGCCCGGTGCCGGGGATAAGCGAGCACAGGCTACCCGTGAGCGTGCCGCGCAGCATCGCCGGCCATGCCGTTTTCAGGTCGGCCTTGGTCGGCCGCAGGTCGCGCAGGCGCACGTTGGAATAGGCCGTATTGACCGCCGCCACCTGGTTGACGCTGTTCATGAACTCGGCAATGCCGAACAGGCCCAACGCGAGCGCGACCAGATCGATGCCGTCGTAGAGATGGGTCATGCCGAACGTGAAGCGCTCGGTGCCGGTCTCGATATCCGTGCCGACGATGCCGAGCAGCAGGCCAAGCACCGTCATGGCCACGCCTTTTACTGGCGAGCCGCGCGCCAGCGTCGAACCAGCGAGCAGGCCGAGTAGCATCAGCGAGCATATTTCGGCAGGCCCGAACTGGAGCGCCAAGGTGACCAGCACCGGCGCGAGGAAGATCATTTCCGTGATGCCCCACGACGCGCCGATGAACGAGCCCATGACCGACAGGCCGAGCGCGACGCCGCCGCGGCCCTGCTTGGTCATCGGGAAGCCGTCGAGGCAGGTCACCGCGTGCGGCGGATGGCACGGCAGGTTGAGCAGGATCGAGCAGATCGCGCCGCCGTATTGAGCGCCGTACAGGATGCCGGCCAGCATCAGGATGGCACCCACGGCTTTGATGCCGAAGGTGAGCGGCAGCAGGATCGAGATGGTCGCCAGCGGCCCCAAGCCCGGCAGAACGCCGACCATGTTGCCGACGACGACGCCGAGGAAGCACCACATCAGATTGTGCGGTTCGAGCGCGACACCGAAGCCGGCCCAAAGATCGGTCAGGGCCGTTTCGATCACAGCGGCCACCTCAAGGTCAGCACCGGCATGGGTATTTGCAGGAGGTAGGCAAACAGGGCGACGCCGAAGACGGTGACGACCGAGGCGAGCACGAATGAGCTCTTCAAGGTCGCGGTGCGGTCGCCCAGCGCCGAAACGAACACGCAGGCAAAGGTGGCGGGAATCATGCCGCCAATCCTGCCGACAATGACGAACAGGATAGGCCCGGCCAGGATGCAACCCCAGCCCCACCATTCGGGGTGTTCGGGTAAAATATCTTCATCGACGCCTTCCTCCGGGTTTGCCGAGGCCGCGATGATAACCCCCAGCACGATCAGGAGAGCGCCGAGCGCGGTGGGCAGGAAACCCGGCCCCATGTGCATCAGGCTGCCCATGCGGTAGGTCGGGCCCTTGGTGACGACCACCAGGCCGATCAGAATCATCAGCAAGCCGGCGTAAAAATCGCGCTTGCGCAAATAGGCCCGCAGGCGCGCACGCACGCCTTTTGACGCTCCGACCGACGCCAACTGTTTCCTCCGGTCCCTGCTTTTGTTCCGCTTCGGACCGTCGGATCATATCGTACCGGGTTCGGTGGTGTCGATCAGCAATCGAAAATCACGACACGCGCGACGATCCATGCTCAAAACGTCCAGAGGCATCAAAACCAAGTGGGAGGCGCCAGGGCGAGGGCTTCGATCAAGCGCGCCGCTGCGAGAGGCATGGCTACCCTCGAATTCGGCGACGTCAGGCTCAATCGGAGTGCGGCTTCAAAATCCCATTCACGCGACACTTGTGCGCTATATTGCCGCAGTGGCCCGGAGCGGCTGACGCTGAGTCTGGTGTGTATCCGATCGACGAGGAGCCTGGCTGCAGAGTTCCAAATCGTCGGTGTTGTGGAACTTTTCCCACTCCCGCGCTTTGACCGGCAATGAGCTTTCTAGCTTTGCTGCGGGAATGACACGTAAAATCAACGATTACGCGTTGATCGGAGATTGCGAGACGGCGGCGCTGGTCAGCCGCGACGGCTCCATCGACTGGCTGTGCTGGCCGATTTTCAGCGGGGAAGCCTGCTTCGCGGCCCTGCTCGGGGACAAGCAAAACGGACGCTGGCGTATCGCGCCGCGCGATGTCGCACGCGCCACTCGGAGTTACCGCGACCGTACTGCCATCCTCGAAACCAGGTTCGAGACGGCGGACGGAGCGGTGACGCTAATCGACTTCATGCCGCGCCGGCAGGAGGAAGCGTCAAGTATCGTCCGCATCGTTGAAGGCGAGCGCGGTCGCGTCGCCATGCGAATGGAACTCGACCTACGCTTTGACTACGGCCGGCTGATCCCATGGGCATCGAAGAGCGGAGCCGGCAAACTGGAATTCATTTGCGGCCCGCATGCGGCGACGCTGCATGCGGGAGCCGAGCCGAGTTGCGACGAACCGCCGTGCAGCGCCGAGTTTGAGGTAAGCGCGGGCGAGCGCGTGCCCTTCGTGCTACAATACCGCCGTTCCCACTTGAAATCGCCGCGTGCGCTGAACGTCGAAAGGGAGCTAAAAAACACAGAGAAGGCGTGGCGCGCCTGGGCGTCTCAATGCACTTACGATGGCCCCTACAAGGCCCAGGTGGTCCGCTCACTGATTACTATCAAAGCGCTGACATCCCACACAACGGGCGGCATCGTCGCCGCGGCGACCACGTCGCTGCCGGAAGAAATCGGCGGCAAGCGAAATTGGGATTATCGGATCTCCTGGCTGCGCGATGCGACCTTCACATTGCTCGCGCTGCTGCACAGCGGCTATCACGAGGAGGCGAGCGCCTGGCGCGACTGGCTGCTGCGCGCCGTGGCCGGTATGGCGCGGCAGGTACAGCCGGTTTACGGCGTCGCAAGCGAGCACCGCTTGCCGGAGTGGGAAATCGAATGGCTGAGCGGCTTTCGCGATTCGCGGCCGGTGCGCGCCGGGAATATTGCCTACAAACAGTTGCAAATCGACGTCTACGGCGAAGTGCTCGACGCCATGCATCAGTGTCGCGAGTACGGTATCCCGCCGGAAGACTGGACTTGGCGCCTCCAGCGCGAGCTGGTGCAGCAGGTCGAGCGCATCTGGCAGGAGCCCGACTGCGGCATTTGGGAATCGCGCCACGGGCGCGAACATTTCACGCAATCGCGGGTGATGGCTTGGGTCGCTGTCGATCGCGCCGTCCGCGCAGCCGAGAAATACAAGCTCGATTGGCCGGTCGAGCGCTGGCGCAAACTGCGCGAGACAATTCATCGCGATGTCTGCGAGAACGGCTATGACGCCAAAAGTGGCGGTTTCATGCGCAGCTATGAGACCCGCGAGCCGGACGGCGCCAACCTGTTGATCCCGATGGTTGGCTTCCTACGGGCGGATGACGAAAAGGTAAGAAACAATGTCGCGCTTACCGAACGCAAGCTGATGCAGCAGGGCTACGTCCTGCGCTACGACACCAAGAAAAGCGAGGACGGCCTGCCCGGCGACGAGGGCGTATTCCTTGCGTGCAGCTTCTGGTACGTCGACAATCTCATCATGCAAGGACGGCAACGTGAGGCGCGCGAGAAGTTCGAGGAGTTGTTAGGAGTCTGCAACGATGTCGGCTTGCTGTCGGAAGAATATGACCCCAGCAACGGCGAATTGCTCGGCAACTTTCCGCAGGCGCTATCGCACCTTGCATTGGTGAATTCGGCTCATAATCTCAGTCCCCAGGCTGGCCCCGCACATTCCCGTTCGGGTGACGGGGGCGCAAAAGCACAGCAAGAAACGCGGGTCGACGCGGATTGATGCTACTGAACGATTGCCAGGCGCCGCCGTCATTCACGCGTGCAGCGGTTCCCGCGGGCTGATCAAGGCGAGACCGCTTTCGGGATCGTGCACTTTTTGCAAGTACGACGGCTGCTCGGTAATGATGGCCTCCAATGTGGGCCGCACATGCGCTTCGCCAAGGTGGCCGGCGGCGGCGCTGCCGTCTCTTTTGCCGACGACAAGATGAATGTGGACGGCGGATTTGCCATCAGGCGCGCACGCGACATCGCCGATCAGCGAGGCCACCTCCACCTGCTCACGCACGGGGATATCGCGATACTCCTTTTCGTCCCAGTCGAAGTAGCGCAGCACCACGTCGCTCAAGGCACCGATTGCAGTAATCTGCGCCGCTGAGATGCGCTTCTCGCTCGCGAACGTCTTGATGGACGACAGTACCTCGTCGCTTGTGTCCATGATGACCGCGAAGGTCCGCATACCCTCATGATCGTGCAATAGTTTGCTCTGCATCGGCTGCTCCTGGCTTCACTTGCCAGTGCAACCGGCAGAATTCGATTTGGGTTCCGAATTCCCCACGTGTTCCGCGCCTGACGGAACGGCGGTCAGAGTCGTTCGTTGAAACAACATCTTCTTCACGTGGCCATTGCGGACGTTTTCCGCAGAGGGTTTTTGCGCCGAGGAGCCGAAGATGGCCGATCCGACCGCCGCCGATGTGCTCGTCGAAACGCTTAAGCGGTGGGGGGTGGATACGGTCTTCGGCATTCCCGGCGACGGCGTGAACGGGATCATCGAGGCGTTTCGCCAGAGCCGTAACGAGATCCGGTTTGTGCAGGTCCGGCACGAAGAGGCGGCCGCCTTCAACGCCTGCGCCTACGCCAAATGGACGGGCAAGCTCGGCGTCTGCATCGCCACCTCCGGGCCTGGCGGTATCCATCTTCTCAACGGACTTTATGACGCCAAGCTCGATGGCCAGCCGGTGCTGGCGATTACCGGGCTCCAATTCCACGATCTCCTGCACACCTGGACTCAGCAGGATGTCGAGCTCGACAAATTGTACCAGGACGTGAGCGTTTACAACGCGCGCATCATGGGCCCGCGGCACGTCGAGAACGTGGTCGAGCTTGCCTGCCGCACGGCGCTCGTCTACCGCGGCGTCGCGCACGTGACCATGCCGGTCGATATGCAATCGCAGCCCGTGAGCAAGGACATGCGCTCCAAGCGCAACGTTCCCCACCACGTCTCCGATATGATGGCGACCTCGGCTCACATGCCGAGCGAGCAGCAGTTCTCCCGGGCGGTCGATATCCTCAACAAGGGGACGAAGATCGCCATCCTTGCCGGCCGCGGCGCGCTTGGCGCCGGCGAGATGCTGACTGCCGTGGCCGAGCAACTCGGCGCGCCCATCGTCAAACCGCTCCTGGGCAAGGCCACGGTTGCCGACGACAATCCCTACTGCATCGGCGGCGTCGGGCTTCTCGGCACCCGGCCGGCACAGGAAGCGCTGGAGGAATGCGACACACTGCTGATCGCCGGGTCGAGTTTTCCTTACATCGAGTTCTATCCCAAGCCGGGGCAAGCCAAGGCGGTGCAGATCGAGATCGATCCGATGCGCATCGGCCTGCGCTATCCAATTGACGCCGGCTTGGTCGGAGATGTCGGGCGCGTGCTCGAGGCGCTGCTACCCAAGCTCGGCGCGCACGACGACCGCTCGTTCCTGGAGAAAGCGCAGGCCGGAATGAAGGAGTGGAACGCGCTGATGGAAGAGCGCGGCACGCGGCAGGACCTGCCGATGAAGCCGCAGGTCGTCGCCCACGCGCTCAACAAGCTGATCGACGACAATGCGATCGTCGCCACCGATTCCGGCACCATTACGACCTGGATCGCACGCCACCTGTCGATCCGCAGCGACATGATGTTCTCGTGCTCCGGCAATCTCGCCACCATGGCCTGCGGCCTGCCCTACGCAGTGGCGGCGGCGGTGGCCTACCCGCGGCGCCAGGTGGTCGCTTTTATCGGCGACGGCGGCCTCACCATGCTCATGGGCGAACTGGCGACAGTGCGCAAATACGATCTCAATGTGAAGGTTATCGTCATCAAGAATAACACGCTCGGGCAGATCAAATGGGAGCAGATGGTGTTCTTAGGCAACCCCGAATACGTCTGCGAATTGCAGCCGATCGATTTCGCCACGGTCGCCAAGGGGTTCGGCTTACAAGCTTTCACCATTGATGACCCGAAGTCCTGCGCCGAAACCTTGCGGCAGGCGCTGGCGACCCCCGGACCTGTGCTGGTCGAAGCGGTAGTCGATCCCAACGAGCCGCCGATGCCGCCTAAGATCACCATGGAGGACGCGAAGAATTTCGGCGAAGCGCTCGCGCGCGGCACCCCGCGGGCCGGCGAAATCGCGCTTACCGTGGCTTCAAACGCGGTTCGCGAACTGGTCTGAGCGACCGCGCTATGGGATGGAATACCCTCAGCCTCCCATTTGTCATCACCGGGCTTGTCCCGGTGATCCCGCTTATGTGGGCAAGACCGTGTGTCCCTAAGCGAGATGGCCGGGACAAGCCCGGCCATGACAGAGAAGTGTTGACGCGGTCCGAACCGAATGGACGCTACAGGACTGCATCATGAAAACCCCGACATCCGCGATCGATGAGGTGTCGGCGCGGGCGCTGCACATCCCAACGGATGCCCCCGAGGCCGACGGCACGCTATCCTGGACCAAGACCACGATCGTGCTGGTGCAGATCGGCGCCGGCGGCAAGCGCGGCCTCGGCTACAGCTACACCGCGGCAGCGGCGGGCGACCTCGTCAAGGACAAGCTTGCCGAATTTCTTCGCGGCAAGGACGCATTTGACATTCCGGGTCTCTGGATGGGGATGCTCGGCGCGGTGCGCAACTTGGGCTCGCGCGGGATTTGCGCCAGCGCGATCTCGGCCGTCGACATCGCGCTCTGGGATTTGAAGGCGCGGTTGTTGGGGGTCCCCGCTTTCAAGCTCATTGGCGCCGCGCGCGATGCGGTGCCGGTCTATGGCAGCGGGGGGTTCACGTCTTACTCCAATGAGCGGCTGCAAGAGCAACTGGGCCGTTGGGCGCACGAAGACGGCTGCCGCTGGGTGAAGATGAAGATCGGCAGTCAGCCGGACGAGGATCCGAGCCGGATAGAAGCAGCGAAGCGCGCCATCGGTTCGGCGACGCTCTTTGTCGATGCCAATGGCGCCTATTCGCGCAAGCAGGCGCTCGCATTCGCCGAAAGGTTCAATGACATCGGCTGGTTCGAGGAGCCGGTCTCGAGCGACGATCTGGACGGATTGCGCCTGCTGCGCAACCGTGTTCCCGCCGGCGTGGAGATCGCCGCCGGTGAATACGGTTACGATCTTTTCTATTTCCGCCGCATGCTGGAAGCCTGCGCCGTCGACGTGTTGCAGGCGGACGCGACCCGCTGCTGCGGGATCACCGGCTTTCTGCGCGCGGCCGCGATTGCCGAATCCTTCTCTGTTCCGCTGTCGGCGCACACGGCGCCGGCCGCGCACCTGCACGCCGCCTGCGCGGTGCCGCATCTGCGCCATCTGGAATGGTTTCATGACCATGTCCGCATCGAGCAAGCCATTTTCGACGGCGCACCTTGCCTGCGCGGCGGCGTGATTGCGCCCGATCCGCAGCGGCCGGGGCTCGGGTTGGATTTCAAAGCCGCCGATGCCGAGCGGTTGGCGGCGTAAAGTGGCATCGCTCGCTGAAGAAGGGTTCCTCAAATGGCATCGCTTGCACCGGCTCCACCGGAAACCGTCATCGTTACAGGTGCGAGCGCAGGCGTCGGCCGCGCTACCGCGCTGCGCTTCGGCGAGGCGGGCGCCCGCGTCGGTCTTATTGCCCGGGACGCAGAAGCCCTCGATGACGTCAAAGAGGAGATCGAACGTCTCGGTGGCGTAGCGGCGGTGGCCCCAGTCGATGTCTCGGATGCCGACGCGCTATTCGAAGCGGCAAACAAGCTCGAAAGCGAGCTCGGGCCGATCGATGTGTGGGTCAACGACGCCATGGTGACAGTGTTTGCGCCATTTACCGAAATCGAGCCGGAGGAATTCAAGCGCGTCACCGAGGTCACGTACCTCGGCTTCGTCTACGGCACCATGGCGGCGCTACGGGTGATGAAGCCGCGCAATCGTGGCGCTATCGTGCAAGTGGGCTCGGCTCTGGCCTATCGCGGGATTCCCCTGCAGGCCGCCTATTGCGGCGCCAAGTTCGCCATACGCGGTTTCACCAATTCGCTGCGCACCGAACTGCTGCACGACAACAGCGGCATCCACATCACC